>NZ_JAMYUI010000017.1:0-178177 GCF_040322895.1 Mesorhizobium sp. M0088 | reverse complement strand
CCTGGTCATCCTCAATGCAAAAGCACGCGATGCGCGCAACGAGTTCGTAATTGCAACTTGACACCCCAGATAGTCGCTCTCCCCCACATTGGTGGGGGCGAGGAACCCAAGCCTGCGAAGCCGCCCCGAAAACGCCCGTTTCCCGTGTCTTTCCTTGCCAGGGCCGCGTTTCCCGTGGGAAGGGGCGTGGTATCTCAGGGCTTGGGGGCTTGGCATGACGAATATCGGGGCCGGGGGCGCTGCGCCCTCGCTTATCAGGGCATCGCTCAGCCGCACCGGCAAATGGGCCGGCAGCGTCGCCTTTATCGGAGGTGCGGTATCAGACATCCTCAATCCGCTGGCGCCGTTCGCCGCCTATATCGCGCTGATCGCCGCGGTGGCCGCAATCATCATCGCCATTGCCATCGTGCTCAGGCTGGTGCTGGCGGCCAGAGCGCTGCCGGCCTTGATCTTCGCCACCACGGCGGCGGCCGTCGCCGGCGGCGTCTACGGCCTGCAGCAGCAGACCAACGCCCAGAACGGGGTGATCGCCAGCCTGGTGCCGGCCATTGCCGGGCTGCAGCAGTCGATGGGCATCGTGTCCGAAAAAGTGGCCAGGATCGAGCAGACCGTCACGCAGACGCAAAAGACGGTCGAACAGGTCAAGCAGTCGACCGATACGGTGGCGAAAAAGGCCGACGAGATCGCTAACGCCCAGCGGCAGCAGACGCAGCAGACGGCGGAGGTGCAGAAGACCACCGACGAGGTGAAGAAGCAGACCGAGACGCTGGCCGCCGGCCAGGCGCAGCAGCAGGCCCGGACCGAGAAGCTGCAAGAAACGACGCAGCAGATCGCCGCCTCGATCGACACCATCGCCAAGGGCTTTGCCGCCTTGGCCGTACAAGGCGGGGCGATCGCCGAGCCGAAGCGGCCGGACGAGTTCTACCACAATGCCCGCGTATACGAGCTTTCCGGCGACATGCTCAACGCGCGGCGCTCCTACCTTGCCTTTGCCGGCTTCGATGTCGACGCCATCGATCCCTACACGCGCTTTGCCACGCTGCTTCGGGTGCAGGACGGCAAGGCCGGCGCCCGCGAAGTGTTCGGCGCGCTTGCCGACAAGGGCAAGGCGCTGTCGATCAAGCTGGTGCATATCCAGCAGTTCGACGACGCCCAGCGTCTCGACAAGCTCAACGCCTTCATCGCCGCCAACGCGGATTTCGCGCCGGCCTATTTCCTTTTGGCGCACGAGTTTTCGGAAGACCGGCTCGGCGCCCAGACGCTGGCCGACAAGCGCAACGAGGCCAAGGCGCTGACCAAGTTCACGTCCTACGAGAAGGATGGCGGGCTGCTCACATATTTCGTCGACCAGACGCAGCTGGCCGACTGGCTGGACCGCAGCCGCAGCCGGCTGGCCGCACTCGGCGACGTGCTCGATCCCGCCCGCTTCGTGCCTTCGCTGACGCCGATGCGCTCGAACCAGGGCTGGTCGATGACCATCTCGCTGCCGGAGCCGGCGACCGCCATCTCGTGGCGCATGGGCGACAGCGGTCCGTTCACCGACACCGGTTTCCTGGCCATGAACGACCAGACCACCGGCAAGCCGATGGCCAATCCGAGCTTCGAGATGCCCGACAGCACCGTGGCCGGCATCATCGCGATCAAATATCTCGACATCAGGGGCCGCGAGACCGGCCCGTTCGACATCCGCTTCGACCCGGAGGCGGCACTCCAGCAGGGCAACAAGCAGATCCTCGACCAGTTCTGGACCTCGTGGATCGCCTTCGATGCCAGCGGCAATCACGGGCTGGTCTATTTCACCCAGATGCTGTCCTACCGCTGCGCCATCAAACAGGTGCACTACAGCCTGAACGGCGCGGCGCTCGACAAGGAGATCAAGATGCCGCGTTGCGACAAGAAGGACCCTTACGCCATCCCCTACGACTACCAGCCCTATTTCAAGGTCGCCGACAGCGTGAAATCGATGTCGGTGCAGGTCACCTACACCGACGGCACCAAGTCGCCGGTGCGGGAATACAAGCGGCAGTAGCTGCGCTCACCCTCCCCCTTGTGGGGAGGGCTATCGCACGTGGAATTCTTGAGATGTCTGCCCGGCACGGACCCCCACCCCTAACCCCTCCCCACAAGGGGGAGGGAGACTTCCGTTGGCGCCGACCCAGGCTAGTCGCCTGTCTTTTCGGCGCCAAAGAAAGAACAATTAAGGCACGCGACAGCGTTCCCTCCCCCTTGTGGGGAGGGTTAGGGTGGGGGTCCTCTTCGAAAGAATCCATATGCGATGTGGGAGGGTGAGAACTGATGCAAAATGCCTGTCGCGGTGCTTGCGCAAGTGCCGCCGAACAGGCCAGTTTGCGCCTGCAGAATCGGTGAGAGCGCGATGACCATCCAGACCATCAAGGCCCGAGGCATTTCGGTTTTGCTCGACCTCACGGTCGGCCACATCGCCGACATGGTCGTCGAGGGTGGTGGGCGGCAGCTGAAGCCGCTGCACCGCGCGCCCTGGGTCGATGCGAATGAGACGCTGCCGGACAATTTGCCGGAAGGTACGGTTCGGCTGTCCGGCGATTTTCTCTGCGCGCCGTTTTCGCGCAGCGATGTCGAGGAGGCGCCGCTGCATGGCTGGCCGGCCAACAGCGCCTGGGACATCGCCGAAAGTGCCGCAACGGATGATGGCTGGCGCGCGGTCTTCCGCTTGCGCCACAAGGTGATGGGCGCAACGGTCGACAAGATCCTGACGCTGCGCGACGGCCATCCCTTCCTCTACCAGGAGCATGAGTTTTCCGGTGGCCATGGTGCGATCTCGGTCGCGCATCACCCGATGACGGCGATGACGGGCGGCGGCAGGCTGGCCTTTTCGCCGAAGCGGTTTGCCGCGACGCTGGAGGATCCGCTGGAGCCGGATCCCGCACGCGGCCGCTTCCTGCTGGCCTATCCGGCACGATCCGCCGATCTCAGCCAATTCCCCGCCGCCGGCGGCGGTACGCTCGACCTGACGGAATACCGCATGGACGACCGCCGCGAGGATTTCCTCACGCTGGTCGAGGCGGATCATGGCGGGCCGGGCTGGACCGCGCTTGCACGAGAGGCCGAAGACGATCTGGTGCTGGTGCTGAAGAACCCGGCCGAACTGCCGATCACCATGCTGTGGCTCAGTAATGGCGGGCGCGACTACGCGCCCTGGAGCGGTCGCCACCTGGGCGTGCTCGGCATCGAGGATGGCCGCGCCGCCGTCGGCCATGCCGCCTCGATCGGCGACAACTGGCTGAGGCGCGAAGGGGTAGCGACCGCCTTTGCGCTGGGCGAAAGCCAAAGCGTTTCCTTTCGCCATGTCATCGGCGCCATACCGCTGTCCGGCGGCGAGCCACCGCAAGCAGTCACGACGGCGGATGGCCGCATACGACTGGTGACGGGCGGCGCGGCGCGGGAGGTTCCCTTCGACAGCGATTTCCTGCGCATTGGCCAGCCTGTGGCTGCCTGAACGAACAGCACAGCTGACTTCTGTTCGTTCAAGGGTTCCCATCAATTGCCAAAGTTGGCGCCGCCCCTCACCTGCCTGCCGGCACCCCTCTCCCCGTATAGTGACGGGGAGAGGGGTGCTCTCATCACCGATTTCGCCAACTACCAGCGTTACAGAGTAGGCGCCGAGATTGCGGCTGGCCCCTTCTCCCCGTCACTATACGGGGAGAAGTGCCCGGCAGGGCGATGAGGGGCGCCGCCAACTTTGGCAAAAGACCGCCTCCAATAGCTCAAATCCCGATTTGAAATTTCCGCCAACTGCCGACAAGATACAGCGGAAATTATCGTGCCGATCATCCAGGCAAGCGAGGCTCTCATGTCCGAAATCGCCCATCTCGCCGCCACCATCTTCAAGCGCGCCGGCAAGGCAAACCGCTTCATCGTGGCCATTGCCGGTCCGCCGGGCTCCGGCAAGTCGACGCTGTCGGCAAGGCTGCATGAGTTGCTGCCCGAAGGGGCTTCGGAGGTCGTGCCGATGGATGGCTTCCACTTTGACGACGCGGTGCTCGAGCGGCGCGGCCTGCGCGCGCGCAAGGGCGCGCCGGAAACCTTCGACTTCGCCGGGTTTGAGGCCCTGCTGAAGCGTATCCGGGCCGGCGAACCCGACATCGCCATCCCGGTCTTCGACCGCAGCATGGAACTCTCGCGCGCCGCCGCCTCGATCGTCGCCACGGAAACCAAGTTCATCCTGGTCGAGGGCAACTATCTGCTGCTCGACGAAGAGCCGTGGTCGCGGCTGGCGCCGCTGTTCGATTTCTCGATCTTCGTCGACGTGCCGCGCAACGAACTCGAGCGCCGGCTGATGGAGCGCTGGCACGGACATGGCCGCTCCGATGCGGATGCGCGCGCCTGGATCGCGTCCAACGACCTGCCCAACATCGAACGCGTGCTCGCGCGGCGCCGGGCTGCCGATCTGGTGATCGGCCTTTCTGCTTGATTCGACGGATTGCGCAAGGGGAACCTTAAGACTTTCAGGCCGTTATCCCGACACGGCAATTGTGCCAGAAGAGGGATTCGGTCCAATGGCAACCAAGGCAAACAAGCCCGCGCCCGCCAAGGGCAAGGCGACCCAATCCAAGGCCGGCGCAGGCCCGGCGATGACGGCCCGTTCGAAAGACGCCAAGCCGGCCTTTGGCAAGTCAGCTCCGAAGAAAGTGGTGCCGGCTGCGGCGAAAGCCGCGCCAAAAGCCGCAAAGCCGAAGAAGCCCGCAAGTTCCAGCGATTCGCTGGGCGGCAGTGCGGTGCGCACGGCCAAGGCGACGGCCAACGTCGCTGCCGGCGCCGTCATGGTCGCCGCCCGCGGAGCCGCGTCGCTCGCTGCTTCCGTTATGGGCAAAGGCGGTTCGAAGGCCAAAGCGAAGGCAAAATAGCCGCGCTTCGGAGGCTGGTTCGGCTATCCCTTGGCGGGGATAGCCAGGCCTTTCTGCACCGCTGGCCGCGCCAGGCCGCGCTCCAGCCATGTCGGGACATTGACGAAATCGTCGAAGCCGACGAGTTCGCGCGCTTCGTAAAATCCGATCAGGTTGCGCACCCAGCCGAGCAGCGAGATGTCGGCGATGGTGTAGTCATTGCCCATGATCCACTTGCGCCCCTTCAGCCTGCCGTCGAGCACACCGAGCAGTCGCTTTGACTCGTCGCGATAACGCTCCAGCGGGCGTTTGTCGGCGATCTCGCGACCGGCGAATTTGTGGAAGAAGCCGACCTGGCCGAACATCGGCCCGACCGAAGCCATCTGGAAGAACACCCACTGGATGGTCTCGTAGCGGCGCGCGGCATCGATGGGCATGAGCAGGCCGGTCTTTTCGGCGAGGTAGAGCAGGATGGCGCCGGATTCGAACAGGCCGATCGGCTTGCCGTCCGGACCGTTCGGATCGATGATCGCCGGTATCTTGCCGTTGGGATTGAGCGACAGGAATTCCGGTGTCCAGCTTTCGTTCTTGCCGATGTTGACCAGATGCGGCTCATAGGGCAGGCCGAGCTCCTCCAGGGCGATCGATATCTTCACGCCGTTCGGCGTTGTCGCCGAATAGAGCTGGAGCTGGTCCGGATGCTTGGCCGGCCAACGCGTTGCGATCGGAAAGACGGACAGGTCTGCCATGGAAACTCCTGAATGGGGTTCGCGCCGAGCGGCGCGGTCTTGGCGGGTCGGCCAAGGATTAGACGCGGCGCACGGCACGATCAATATGGCGGTGAAGGTTTCGTCGTGCACGAACAATCAACGGAATGGTCTGCCTGAGGCAGATCGCGCGCCCCTTAGATCAGACGGCCTTGAAGGCCAGCACGGCATTGGTGCCGCCGAACGCGAAGCCGTTGCTGATCGCGGCGCGCACCTTGCGCTCGCGAGGCACGTTCGGCGTGACGTCGAGGTCGCAATCGGGATCGGCCTCGCGAAAATTGGCCGTCGGCGGCACCATGCCTTCGCGGATCGCCATCACGCAGGCGATCATCTCCAGCGCCCCCGATGCGCCGAGGCAATGGGCGTGCATCGACTTGGTCGACGACACCGAAAGCTTGTAGGCATGGTCGCCGAAGACGCGCTTGATCGCTGCCGTCTCGATCTGGTCGTTGGCCTTGGTGCCGGTGCCATGGGCGTTGAGGTAGTCGACATCCTCGGGATTGAAGCCGGCATCGGCCAGGCAGGCGCGCATGGCCGCTGTCGGCCCTTCGACGGTCGGCGCGACAATGTCGGAGGCATCGGCGGAGAGGCCGGCGCCGGCGACCTCGGCAAGGATGGTGGCGCCGCGCGCCATGGCATGCTCGTAGGTTTCCAGGACCGCCATGCCGGCGCCCTCGCCGAGCGACAGGCCCTGGCGATCCGCCGAGAATGGCCGGCAGGTATCGGGCGCCAGCACGCGCAATGCTTCCCAGCCCTTCAGGATGCCCCAAACCAGCGGCGCATCGGTGCCGCCGGCGACCATCACATCGGCCCGGCCAAGCCTGATCTGGTCGACGGCCGAGGCGATGGCGTGGTTGGATGAGGAGCAGGCAGAGGTGACGCCGAAGACCGGCCCGCGCAGGCCCAGATTCATGCTGACATGGCCGGAGGCCGCGCTTGGCATGACCTTTGGCACGGTGAAGATACCGGCGCGGTTCTTGCCCTCGACCAAAATGGCGCGATAGCTCTCTTCGATCGCCTCCCAGCCGCAGACGCCGACACCGACGACGGTGCCCATCCGATAGGTGGTGTTCTCGTTCGAAACCAGGCCGGACTGCTGCATGGCTTCCTTGGCTGCGATGGTCGCCAGCAGGCTGAAGCGGTCCATCGACACGGTCTGCTTGCGGTCGATTCCGTGATCGGGAAGCGCCTTGATTTCGCAGCCGACCTTGACCTTCAAATCATGCAGTTGGGGACTTGTGATCTGGCCGATGGCCGAGCGGCCGGCGCGCATCTCGTTCCAGATCGCGGGCGCGCTGGTGCCGAGCCCGCAAATGCCGCCCATGCCGGTGATGACAACGCGCTGCCGCATTCAGTTCAGGCTTTTTTCGCGATCAGCGCGCGCACAGCTTCGACCATGTCGCCGACGTTCTTCAGATTGCTCCAGGCGTCGACCGTGTTCATCTCGATCTCGATGCCATACTCTTCCTCAAGATCGAAGATAATCTCCGTCAGCTCGAGCGAATGGATGCCAAGCGAGGTCAATTCGGTGGTGGTGGTGATTTCTTCGCCGCCCGGCTCGGCATGAGCCTTGATCTTCGCGATGATATCCGTTGCCAGCTGGTCGGCCATTCGGTTCCTTCCCCACTATCTCGACGTTTCCCGACGCCAACTGAGCAGCGCCCCTTTTTCTCCTGGTATCAAGCCGCCGTCGTCGTTTAATGCCCCCGCCAAGCGCAGCATGACCGTACCAAGGTGGTTCCCTCTATAGAAACCGAAACGTTGTCAAGCAACAAGCTATATCGAACTCCATATCGACAAAGCCGACGGAGTGCTTAACGTGCAGGCATGGATATGGGCGAACCTAGCGGCGAACATGGCGGGATTTCGACGCAGCGCGTTGCGGGCGTCGCGCGGCTTTCCTGCGCGCTCAGCGAGGGCCGCACGCGCCTGCGGCGCCTCTATCAGGACGGCGCCGCCAAGATAAGAATGCCGGCCGTCTCGGCCGATCCGTTTGAGGCGGTGCTGATCAACACCGCCGGCGGGATGACCGGCGGCGACCGTATCGCCTGGGACGTGGATGTCGGCGCGGCCGCTTCGGCATCGATCACCACCCAGGCTTGCGAGAAGATCTACCGGGCGGCATCCGACCGTGCCGAAGTGCGGGTCAATTTGTCGGTCGGGGAAAACGGCCGCATCGCCTGGCTGCCGCAGGAAACCATCGTCTTCGACCGGGCGGCCTTTGTCCGCACGCTCGACGTCGAGCTTGCCGCCGGCGCCGAGGCGCTGGTGCTGGAAGCCGCCGTCTTCGGCCGCCTGGCGATGGGCGAACGCGCCACGCAGGGCAACTTCCATGACCGCTGGCGTGTGCGCCAGGATGGCGCCCTCATTCATGCCGAGGATTTCCGCATCGGACCCGATATCGCCGCCACGCTCGACCGCCCGGCGGTTGCCGGCGGCGCGATTGCGGTGGCGACGCTGCTTCTGGTGTCGCCACGCGCCGAGGCCCTGCTCGACCGGGTTCTGGAGATCGTCGGCGACCACGGCAGCGCCAGCGTCTGGAGCGTGAAGAAATCTGGCAAGCTTCTTGCGAGGCTCTACGCCGGGGACGGCTACCGGCTGCGCCAGCGGCTGGTTCCACTCGTCGAATTGCTCAACGGAAGGGCGGGGTTGCCCAAATTATGGTCACTATAGGCCTGTCTCTACCAATCCAGGGAAACGCATGAACCTGACGCCGAGGGAAAAGGACAAGCTGCTGATCGCCATGGCGGCGATCGTGGCGCGCAAGCGGCTCGAACGCGGCGTCAAGCTCAACCATCCGGAAGCGATCGCGCTGATCACCGACTTCGTCGTCGAAGGCGCCCGCGACGGCCGTCCGGTCGCCGAACTGATGGAAGCCGGCGCTCATGTCGTCAGCCGCGCGCAAGTCATGGAAGGCATCGCCGAGATGATCCATGACGTGCAGGTCGAGGCGACTTTTCCCGACGGCACCAAGCTGGTGACCGTGCACGAACCGATCCGTTGAGGAGGACAGGATGCTGGAGCTGCGTCCCAACTGCGAATGCTGCGACAAGGACCTGCCGCCGGAGGCGACGGATGCGCTGATCTGCACCTTCGAGTGCACCTTTTGCGCCGGATGCGTGGAACAGGTGTTGGGCGGCATCTGCCCCAATTGCGGCGGTGGTTTTTCGGCGCGGCCGACCCGCCCGCCAGCGATGCTGAAGAAATATCCGGCGTCGAGCAGACGCGTTCTCAAGGCTGAAGGCTGCGGTCCCAGCAAGGCGGCGTAAACACCAGACCGAGCAAAACGAAAGGCAAATAGAATGATCCCTGCCAAACGCCTCTGCCTGTCGGCGATCCTGCTGCTGGCCGCTGCCATGCCGGCCTATGCTCATGTTGGCATCGGCACGGCCTCCTCCTTCACGGCCGGCTTCATGCACCCGCTTTCCGGGCTCGATCACATGACGGTGATGGTCGCGGTCGGGCTGTGGGCGGCGCTCAAGGGCGGCAAGGCGGTTCTTGCCTGGCCGGCGGCCTTTGTCGGCGTCATGCTGGTTGGCGGCGCGCTGGGCATGCTGCACATGCCGCTGCCCTTCGTCGAACCGGGCATACTGGCATCGGTCGTGACGCTCGGGCTGCTGGTGGCGCTGGCGATCGATCTGCCGGTCTCGGCCGGGGTCGCCATCATCGGCCTGTTCGCGCTGTTCCACGGCCACGCGCATGGCACCGAGGTGCCGGAGAATGCCGGCGGGCTTGAATACATGGCCGGCTTTGCCATCGCCACGCTGTTGCTGCATGCCACCGGCATCGCCGCCGGTCTCGGTCTCGGCATCCGGTTCCGGAGCCTGGCCCGTGCTGCCGGTGCCGCCTGTGCGGCGATCGGCGTCGGCCTCGCCTTCGGCATCGTGTGAGGGTGACCATGATCCCTGGTGAAATCATCACGGTGGGCGGCGACATCGAGCTCAACAAGGGCCTGCCGACCGTCACCCTGAAAGTCGCCAACAGCGGCGACCGGCCGATCCAGGTCGGTAGCCACTACCATTTCTTCGAGACCAATGAGGGGCTGAAATTCGACCGCGAGCGCGCCAGGGGCATGCGTCTCGACATTGCCGCAGGCACGGCCATGCGTTTCGAGCCGGGCCAGGAGCGCGACGTCACGCTGGTGCCGCTCGGCGGCAAACGCGAGGTCTACGGATTTCAGCAGAAGGTGATGGGCAAGCTGTGAGATCTTCCGGCGCGCTCAGCTTAGTTCGATGGCTTGGCCGCGGCGTAGATGACGATCTTTCCGGGATCGCCGAATTCGACGGCAAGGACATCCTGCGCCTGCACGCGCCGCGATTCGATGGCGTTGAACAGCAGCGCGTTGGCCTCGATCTCCTTGCGCAGCTCCGTGATGTCGTCCTGATGCTGCTTGACCTTGCTTTCGATCTCCGGCGGCGGGCCACCTTCGCTGCGCGCGGCGTCGGTGAGGAACACGATGTCGACCTTGTCGAGCTTGGACGTCTTGCGCACCGTACCGATGTTTTCACGCGTGCGGTCGATCGCCGTGTTGACGCTGCGGGCCTCAGCGGTGGCCTTGGCCTCTTCCTGCTTGACCTGCGAGCCGACGATGCGGTTGACGGTCTCCGTGCTTTCGAGCCCTTGCGCCTTCAATCCGGTAGCAGGACCGGCAGCCGCCAGGAAGGCCGTGGCGGCGACTGCCCGCATTCCGGTCGAGAAAGAAGTGATCGCCATCGCTCGCTCCTGAGAGAAGTCGTTTCGGGACGCGGGTTAGCGCGAAAAGAACAAAACGAATGCCGCCCGGCGAAGGTTCCTTTCCCGATCCGGCCGACCGGCCGAATGCCGGCCCGCCGTGCCGTCTCGTCAGCTCGCCTTCTTGGTGATCAAGGTCAGTGCGCCATTGGGTTCCATGCTGGCCGCGACCACCTGCGCAGAGGTCATTCCCTTGGCCTCCAGCGCCGACTTCACCTTGGGTGTGGCATCGATCGAGCTGCGCAGTTTCTTCAAGCCGTCATCGCCGCGCTGGGCGATCACCTGGTTGACCTGCGTCTGGGTGTCCTTTGGCAACTCGGTGATGTCGACGATGTTGACGCTCTGGATCGTCGGCACCGCAGGCTGAGCCTGGGGCGTGGCTGGAGCAGGCGTTGCCGGCGCCGGAGCGGGCTGTGGCGCGGGTTGCTGCTGGGCACTGGCGGCGCCCGCCAGCATCAGGCTGGCTGCGGCGGCAAGAATTATCGTTTTGCGCATGGATTTTCCTTTCCATCGATTGGCAAACGGTCGGTCTGGGGTGACCCCCTAACCTCAACCGCCAAATGGGATCAGAAGGTGTCGCCCAGCGGGTCATTGCGTGACCATAGGATGGCAGCAATGTGCAGCACCGCTTCAATCCAACCGCATGTCAGGAGCAATCGCTGATGGCCAGAATTACCCGCGCCGCCTATGCGCAGATGTATGGCCCAACGGTCGGCGACAGAGTGCGCCTTGCCGACACCGAACTGTTCATCGAGGTCGAGAAGGATCTCACCATCCATGGCGAAGAGGTGAAATTCGGCGGCGGCAAGGTGATCCGCGACGGCATGGGCCAGAGTCAGGTTTCCCGAGCCCAGGGCGCCGTCGATACCGTGATCACCAACGCGCTGGTGGTGGACGCCAGCGCCGGCATCTTCAAGGCCGATATCGGGCTTCGCGACGGCCGTATCGCGGCCATCGGCAAGGCCGGCAATCCGGACACCCAGGACGGTGTCACCATCATCATCGGTCCGGGCACCGAGATCATCGCCGGCGAAGGCAAGATCCTGACGGCAGGCGGCTTCGATGCGCATATCCACTTCATCTGCCCGCAGCAGATCGAGGAAGCGCTGATGTCAGGCATCACCACCATGCTCGGCGGCGGCACCGGTCCGGCGCACGGCACGCTGGCCACCACCTGTACGCCGGGACCATGGCACATGGCCCGCATGATCCAGTCCTTCGATGCCTTCCCGATGAACATCGGCCTGTCGGGCAAGGGCAATGCCTCACTGCCCGCCGCGCTTGAGGAAATGGTGCTGGGCGGCGCCTGTTCGCTGAAGCTGCACGAGGACTGGGGCACGACGCCGGCGGCCATCGACTGCTGCCTGTCGGTCGCCGACGACTACGATGTGCAGGTGATGATCCACACCGACACGCTGAACGAATCCGGCTTTGTCGAGAACACGGTCGCGGCGATCAAGGGCCGCACCATCCACGCCTTCCACACCGAGGGCGCCGGCGGCGGCCACGCGCCTGACATCATCAAGGTCTGCGGCCTGCCCAACGTCATCCCGTCCTCGACCAACCCGACGCGGCCCTACACGGTCAACACCCTGGCCGAGCATCTCGACATGCTGATGGTTTGCCATCATTTGTCGCCGTCGATCCCCGAAGACATCGCCTTTGCCGAAAGCCGCATCCGCAAGGAGACCATCGCGGCCGAAGACATCTTGCACGACATCGGCGCCTTCTCGATCATCTCGTCGGACAGCCAGGCCATGGGCCGCGTCGGCGAAGTCGCGATCCGCACCTGGCAGACCGCCGACAAGATGAAGCGCCAGCGCGGCTCGCTGCCGCAGGAGACCGGCAACAACGACAATTTCCGCGTCCGCCGCTACATCGCCAAATACACGATCAACCCGGCCATCGCGCATGGGCTGTCCAGGGACATCGGCTCGATCGCGGTCGGCAAGCGCGCCGACCTGGTGCTGTGGAACCCGGCCTTCTTCGGCGTCAAGCCGGACATGGTGCTGATCGGCGGCATGATCGCCGCAGCCCCGATGGGCGACCCCAATGCCTCGATCCCGACGCCGCAGCCGATGCACTACCGGCCGATGTTCGGCGCCTATGGCAAGGCGCGAACCAACTCATCGGTGACCTTCGTTTCCAAGGCAGCGCTCGAGTCGGGGCTGCATGGCAGGCTCGGCGTCGACAAGCAGTTCGTCGCCGTCGAAAACACCCGCGGCGGCATCGGCAAGCATTCGATGGTGCTCAACGACGCCACGCCGCATGTCGAGGTCGATCCCGAAACCTATGAGGTGCGTGCCGACGGTGAGCTTTTGACCTGCGAGCCGGCGACGGTGCTGCCGATGGCGCAGCGGTATTTTCTGTTTTAGGATTACTGCGCCCACGACGTATCGGACCCATCATGGACGAGCAAAAGAAACTTGCCTTAATTTCGAGGATGGGCGCGCTGCAAAAATACAATGGCGGCATTGCCCCGCTCTCCATGCCGCTTGTTGCACTGGAGGAATATTTCGATGGGGCTCAAGGCGAAGCCGGATTGCTGTGCAACAGCCCGGAGGCACCGGACAATGATACTGTTCTGGCTACATTTCAGTCGATATGGAAAAAGCCCGAAGTTCACGATGTACGGATAGCAATCGTGCAGTGCGATGATGGAGAATGGCCATTCTCTGACAAAGTCGTCATTACAACGCGCGCCAGCGAAGAACATGTGATTGGCTGGCTGCCATCAGGCTTCGAGCCGGACGAAACCTGGGAAGGAGATGTCGATCACCTGCCCGCCGAGCAGATTGAATTTCCGGCCGGCTACCGAAAGCTGTGGCTTTGGTATGATTAGCCGAAATTGTCGAAGCAGTTGGTAAGACACACGCATGGCCACCGAAATCGCCTCCGCCCACGACATCTTCCCGCACATCCGCATCGTCATGGGCATGGTGATCGGGCTTGGCGTCGCCCGCCTGCTGTCGGGGGTGGCGCGCATCGTCCAGCATCCTGGCCAGTACAAGCTCTATACCGTGCATCTGGCCTGGGTCGTCTCGGTGCTCCTGATGCTGGTGCATTTCTGGTGGTGGGAGTTCGGCCTCTACGCCATCGAAACCTGGACCTTCGGCAAGTACCTGTTCATCATCTTCTACGCGATCACGCTGTTCCTGCTGTGCGCGCTTTTGTTTCCCGATTCGATGCTGGACTACACCAGCTACGAGGATTTCTTCTATTCGCGCCGGGCGTGGTTCTTCGGCCTGCTGGCGGCGACATACCTGCTCGATGTGATCGACACGCTGCTGAAAGGGCCGGAGCATTTCGCCCGCTTCGGCAGCGAGTATCTGTTCCGCACGCCGGTCTTCGTTGCGCTGTGTATCGTCGCGATCCTGGTGCGCGACCGCCGCTTCCACATCGCCTTTGTCACGGCGGCGCTTATCTACCAGATATCGTTCATCCTGCGGCTCTTCGACACCATCGTCTGAACGAACGCGATGGTCTAGCTTGTTGGAGAAAGGCAGGGTTCGACATGTACAAGGCCGTTGGATCGCGCGGATCCCGGGTCAGCCGCGTTCTCTGGATGCTGGAGGAGCTCGGGCAGCCCTATGAATTCGTCGAGGTTCATCTGCGCTCGCCGGAAGCCTATGCGCTCAACCCATCGGGCAAGGTGCCGATCCTCATCGACGGCGAGCTGACGGTGACGGATTCGGCGGCGATCTGCGTTTATCTCGCCGACAAGCACGCGGACAAGGGAATGGGCGCCAATCCGGGTGTCGCCGGCCGGGCCGAGATGGATTCCTGGATGCATTTTGCCCAGAGCGAGTTGGAAGCGCCGCTGTGGAACAAATTGCGCCATCGCTTCCTGCTGCCTAGGGATGTGCGCGTCGATGTCGGTCCTGCGGCGGCTTACGATTTTGCCTCGGAACTGAAGGCGCTGGAGAGGCGGCTGGGCGACAAACCGTTTGCGCTCGGCGATCGGTTTTCCGCTGTCGATGTGCTGCTCGGCGACATGGGCGGCTGGGCTCGCGCCGGCCGATTCCCGATCGACTCCGAGCGCGTCAACGCCTATTTCGACCGCGTGCTGGCACGGCCCGCCCGTGCACGGGCGCAAGCAAATGGGGGATCCATGAAATGAAGCTCAACCTCAACACCGACTTCACCAAATTCCCGCGCGCCGTCTCCGTACTGTCCGCCGGCAATGCCGGAACCACCCTACCGTCAGGCCGGGCCATTCTCGCCCATGACGAGCGGCATCTGCGCCGCCGCGCCATCGAGCTTGCTGACGGCAGCAAGGTGCTGGTCGACCTGCCCGAACCCGTCGCCTTGAACGATGGCGACCGGCTGGTGCTGGAGGATGGCGGCCATGTCGAGATCATCGCGGCGCCGGAAGAGGTTTATGACATCCGCGCCCGCGACGGCGTGCATCTGGCCGAGCTCGCCTGGCACATCGGCAACCGCCATCTCGCAGCAAGCATCGAGGCCGGTCGCATCCTCATCCTGCGCGACCATGTCATCAAGGCGATGCTGGAGGGGCTCGGCGCCACGGTGGCCGACGTTTCCGAACCGTTCAAGCCGGTGCGCGGCGCCTATTCCGGGCATGGCGGGCAAAGCCACGATCACGGCCATGCGCATGCCCACAGCCACGCCGAAGCGCACAGCCATTCTCATGACGAAGCGCATGCCCATTCGCACAGTCACGCCGGCCATCACCACGACCATGACTGACCAGCCTTCGAACATCGCCCTGCTGCGGCTGATGGCGTGGCTGTCGCCTGCCTTTCCGGTCGGCGGCTTTTCCTACAGCCATGGTCTCGAGCGCGCGGTGCATGACGGGCTGGTTGCCGATGCCGGGAGCCTGACCGGCTGGCTGGAAACGCTTGTCGAGATCGGTTCGGGCTGGAACGACGCCGTGCTGTTCGCCGAGAGCTGGCGCCGGGCACGCGGCACCGGTGATCTCGATGAAGTGGCGGCACTCGCCGAGGCGCTGGCCGGCTCGCGCGAACGCCATACCGAGACCATGCTGCAGGGTGCCGCCTTCCTCAAAGCGGCGGCGGCCTGGCCAAATCCGGTGCTGAAACGGCTGCCGGCTGAATGCGCCTATTGCGTCGCCGTCGGCGCTGTTGCCGGCGGCAATTCAATTGCGCTTCAGGATGCGCTGTCAGCCTTCCTGCAAACCTTCTTCTCCAACCTCGCCCAGGCGGCGATCCGCCTTGGCATCGTCGGCCAGAGCGGCGCGACCGCGTTGTTAGCCGGCTTCGAGCCGCTGGCGCTGGCGACCGCAAGCCGCGCTGCGCGCTCGACATTGGACGATCTCGGCGGCTGCGCCTTCGTCTCCGATGTCATGGCGATGAAGCATGAAACCCAGTATTCGCGACTGTTCCGCTCATGATTTTTCTCGCTTTCTCGCTCTCCCTTGCTCTGCTGCTGATCACCGCGCTGCATGTCTATTGGGGTCTTGGCGGCATCTGGCCGGGCCAGGATGCGGCCTCCTGCGCCCGCGCCGTTGTCGGCTTTCGCGGCGTCGATGAAATGCCGACGCCGTTTGCCAGTTTCGCCGTTGCCGCGTGCCTGTGCCTCGCGACACTATGGCCGCTGGCGCTCATGGGCGTCTTTGCCTCGCCCTTTCCCCGGGAAGGCCTCGCCGCCACTTCGCTGCTCATCGGCCTGGTGTTCCTGGGTCGCGGCATAGCCGGCTTCACGCCATGGTGGCGGCGGCTGGCGCCGGAACAACCTTTCGCGCGGCTCGACCTGCGCTATTACTCGCCGCTGTGCCTGCTGATCGGGCTCGGCTTTGCCATCCTCGCCATCACGGAGTTTCCGACATGACACAGACAAATGGCCCGCTGCGCGTCGGCATTGGCGGCCCGGTCGGTTCGGGCAAGACGACGCTGACCGAAAAACTTTGCAAGGCGCTGCGCGACGAGTTTTCCATCGCCGTCGTCACCAACGACATCTATACCAAGGAGGACGCCATGATGCTGGCGCGGCTGCAGGCACTGCCCGAGGACCGCATCATGGGTGTCGAGACCGGCGGCTGCCCGCACACCGCCATCCGCGAGGATGCGTCGATCAATCTGCAGGCAATCGCCGAAATGAACAGGAAATTCCCGGATCTCGACATCGTCTTCATCGAATCCGGCGGCGACAATCTTGCCGCGACCTTCTCGCCTGACCTCGCCGACCTGACGCTCTATGTCATCTCGGTTTGCCAGGGCGAGGAGATTCCGCGCAAGGGCGGGCCGGCGATCACCCGCTCCGATTTCCTGGTGATCAACAAGAGCGATCTGGCTCCCTACGTGAACGTCAACCTCGATGTCATGGAGAGCGACGCCGGCCGCATGCGCGGAAAACGGCCGTTTGGCTTCACCGACCTGTCGCGCGGCAAGGGGCTGCAGGAGGTGATCGATTTCATCATCGAGCATGGCGGTCTGCGGACCGGCGCTGCCGCTGCCAGCACGGCGGCGTGAGACAGCTATCCCTGCACCAACCAAAACCGGTTGCGGGGAGCGACTGGCCACGGCATTCTTGCCGAAACCGGAGGATTTTAGGATGAGCATCGCCCGCCTGCAAAAGGAAACGCTGACCAACCTGCCCTTCTATGAGGAGCGCGTCGATCTCGCCTGCGCCTTCCGCTGGACGGCACGGCTCAACATGCACGAGGCGGTGGCCAATCATTTCTCGCTGGCCGTCAATGATGCCGGCACACAGTTCCTGATGAACCCCAACCAGGTGCATTTCTCGCGCATCAAGGCGAGCGACCTTCTGATGATCGATGCCAACGATCCAGAAACGCTTTCGGGGCCGAACGCACCCGACCCGACGGCATGGGGACTGCACGGCGCCATCCATCGCAATGTGCGCCACGCGCGCTGCGTCATGCATGTGCACTCGATCCACGCCACGGTGCTGGCATCGCTCGCTGACTCGACACTGCCGCCGATCGACCAGAATTCGGCGATGTTCTTCAACCGCCATGTCGTGGACGCGCATTATGGCGGGCTGGCCTTCGAGGAGGAGGGCGAGCGCTGCTCGCAGCTTCTCGTCGATCCCAAGGTCAAGGTGATGGTGATGGGCAACCACGGCGTGCTGGTCATCGGCGACACGGTCGCCGATGCCTTCAACCGCATGTTCTATTTCGAGCGCGCCGCCGAGACCTACATCAAGGCGCTGTGGACCGGCCGCCCGCTGCGCACGCTTTCCGACGCGATCGCCGAAAAGGCGGCGAGCGAGATGGACGACTATCCCGGCCAGGCCGAACGCCATCTCAGCGAGTTGAAGGCGATCCTAGACGAGCAGGAACCGGCCTACCGGAATTGAGGACCCTTCTCCCCGTCACTATACGGGGAGAAGGTGCCGGCAGGCGGATGAGGGGCGGCGCAAGCCCCGAAAGTGTGGGACGAACCAAAACTCGGCCTGACCGTGATCTCAATACGCCATGGAAAGCGCCTTCATTGTCAATCGCGGCGCCGCCCCTCATCGCCCTGCCGGGCACTTCTCCCCGTATAGTGACGGGGAGAAGGACGCTCTTATTCGCCGGTTTCGCCAATCATCGACGTCGCAGGAAGAGCCACCCACTTTCCCCAAGCTTAAAGCCCCAGTTCAGTCCGCAATTCCTCGGCGCTGTTGATGACGACGGCGCCGGGCGGGCCTTCCATCGGCTTTTCCGGCCAGAAGATCGTTATCATGCCCGCCGCCAGTCCCGCCATGGCGCCCGGCCAGCTGTCGTCGATCGCCACGGCGTGCGCAGGGTCGACATCGGCCAGATAGGCGGCGCGCAGGAACGGCTCGGCATGCGGCTTACCTTCGCGCACATCGTTGCGGCTGATCGTCTTCATGCCGGGGTAGATCAGGCCGACCATGCTCAGATTGGCGTCGACGATCATCCGGTCCGAATTCGAGACCACGGCCTGCTGGATGCCTCTTGCACGCAGCTCGTTGAATATCTCGATCGCGCCCGGGCGCGGCTTCAGCCCCTCGACCAACGGCAGATAATGCTCGTATTTGCGCACGATCCAGTCGTCGAAAGGCAGGTCCAGGCCGAACTCGTCGCGCATCATCTCGTAGACCGGCCAGGCGGCGACACCGAGCACGCGCTCATGCAGATCGTCCGGCGGGACAAGGCCGACATTGCGCATCGCCGCCATCAGGGCTGCTTCGTGCAGCGGTTCGCTGTCGACCAGCGTGCCGTCCATGTCCCAGAAAACCGCTTTCGGCATCATGTGAGGCTCCTTTTTGCCATCCCTTAAAGGGTTTGAGCCGGGAGATAAACCTTCGGAGCACAAGAACCTGCCGCCTGCCGGGACCGCGGCCAAGTCTCTTTGGCGACACAGGCAAAAAACTGGGCCGTGCCTACGCCGATCGACAGCAAGCAATTGCTCCCGAGATTGACAATTGCGCAGCAGGCCGTTCCCTGCGAAAGTGGGCATGGGCCGCTCTCATGACCGGCGGTCTCGGGAGGCAGGACTTTGAATAGCCGGCAGGATGGTGGCAGCAACAGGCTGGACGATGCGGCGCGCGCCGGCTGGCTTTATTATGTTGCCGGCAACACACAGGACCAGATCGCTTCGACGCTCGGCATTTCACGGCAAACGGCGCAGCGGCTGGTATCGCTGGCGGTGTCGGAGGGCTTGATCAAGGTTCGCGTCGACCATCCTATCGCCAGCTGCCTCGATCTGGCGGCACGGCTGAGATCGCGCTTTGCGCTCGATCTGGTCGAGGTGGTGCCGAGCGACCCCAATTCGTCCTCGACCACGATCGGCATCGCCGAGGCGGCTGCCGCCGAGATCGAGCGGCGGCTGCGGTCACCGACCCCGATCGTCATGGCGATCGGCACCGGTCGCACGCTGAAGGCGGCGATCGAGCAGTTGCCGCCAATGGAATGCCCGCAGCACAAGGTGGTGTCGTTGACCGGCAACATCTCGCCGGACGGCTCGGCCGCCTTCTACAACGTCATCTTCACCATGGCCGACAGGGTCAAGGCGCGCTCCTTCCCGATGCCGCTGCCGGTCATCGCCTCGTCGCCGGAGGAGCGCGAGATGCTGCTCAACCAGCCGATGATCCAACCGACGCTTGCGCTTGCCGCCGAGGCCGACGTCACCTTCATCGGCATCGGCGACCTCGGCCCCAAGGCGCCGCTCTACGAAGACGGCTTCATTTCGGAGAGCGAATTGAAGGCGCTGCAGAAGGCCGGCGGCATCGCCGAGATCGTCGGCTGGGTGTTCGACAGGGAGGGCCGCATGATCGAGGGCATCACCAACGACCGGGTGTCGTCGGCGTCGCTTCCGTCACGCGAGAAATCGCTGGTCATCGCACTGGCCATGGGCGAACGAAAGCTGCCAGGCATCCTGGCGGCCGCGAACCGGCGGCTGATCAACGGCCTCATCACCGATGAACGGACCGCCGCCGCCCTGCTGGCCAACATCTGACCGGAACCACAACTGATTTGCGATAAAACCAACCGCGCTAGCTGTGCCGCCCGAAAGGGTCATTGCCATCGAGAAAACCGAGATCGCGCTGCAGATGCGGCGACAGGTCCCTGATGTCGAGATGTGCCCGTTTTTTGGCCGCGAACCAGCCGAATCCATCCGTCAGCCATGAAAACCAGCGGTGATCCGGAGCGGGAGTGCATTTTTGCTGCGCCATGGTCATGATCGTCAACCTTCGCTATCCTGAACCCGAATGACGGGTTGACTGGGAATGTCGGTCTTGGCGGCAGTCTTTGCCAATCGAACGTCGATAAGGACCCATAAGGAGGCTTTATGCCGGACCTCAGCTCTCGGCAGGTTGCACAGCTTCCGCCGCTGCAGGCGATCCGGGTGTTCGAAGCGGTGGCGCGGCATCTTTCCTTCACCAAGGCCGCCAGTGAACTTGCCATAACGCAAGCGGCGGTCAGCTATCAGATCAAGGTGCTGGAGGAACGGGTCGGCGCGCCGCTGTTCCTGCGACGACCGCGCCAGATCGCACTCACCGAGGCTGGACAGCGCCTCGCGCCGGCGGTCAGCGAGGCCTTTGCCATTCTCGGCCAGGCCTATGCCGCGGCGCGTGGCGGGGCCGACGGCTTGCTATGCGTGACGACGGTGCTGACATTCGCCTCGAACTGGCTCGCGCACCGGCTGGGGTCGTTCCAGATCGCCCATCCAGCGCTGGCGGTGGGGCGCGAAACGACGAGCCGCCTGACCGACTTTGCCCGCGAGGATACCGATATCGCCATCCGCTCGGGCGGCGGCAAATGGCCGGGCCTGGAGGCGCACAAGCTGCTCGATGCCGACTTCACGCCGATGCTGAGCCCGAAACTCGCAGCGACCATCGGCGGCGTCAGGGAACCGGCGGACCTGTTGCGGCTGCCGATCCTCGATCCCGGCGACATCTGGTGGACGCAATGGTTCGAGGCTGCCGGCGTGCATTCGCACGATCTTGCCAAGCGGCCCGGCAGCAGCATGGGCGCGCAGGCCTATGAGGCCAATGCGGCGATCGCCGGTCATGGCGTCGCGGTCCTGACCAGGGCGCTGTTCAAGGCGGAACTTGCCGACGGGCGCCTGATCCAGCCTTTCGATCTTGTTGGCGACGACGGCCATGCCTATTGGCTGGTCTACCCCGAAGCGCGCCGCAACGTGCCGAAGATCCGTGCCTTCCGCGACTGGCTGCTGGCCGAGATCGCCGGCTGACCGGCAAGCTTTCGGGCTGCACCTGGTTCTCGCAGATCTATCTGCTGTTACCGCACTGCATCCGGCCGGGACGCTCCTCGTCCTGGCAATTTCCGCTCGCCCCGGCCTGCGGTGTCGCCCGGGTGCTGCGCTGCAGCATCGAATCCGACTTGACATAATTCACGCCAAGTGAGTAATTGCCCAAAGCCAAGGCAAATGCTCATCTTGGTTCAAGGGAGGAATTTAATGAAACTTCGCACGCTTACCCTGGGCTTGTTGTCGGCCAGCACGCTTGCGTTCGCCGCACACGCCGAATCCATCACCATCGCCACCGTCAACAATGGCGATATGGTCCGCATGCAAAAGCTGACCGACGACTTCACCAAGGCGAACCCGGACATCCAGCTCAACTGGGTCACGCTCGAAGAAAACGTGCTGCGCGAGCGCGTCACCACCGACATCGCCACCAAGGGCGGCCAGTACGACGTGATGACCATCGGTACCTACGAGGTTCCGATCTGGGCCAAGCAGAGCTGGCTGCTGCCGCTCGACAAGCTCGGCGACGACTATGACGCCAAGGACATCATCCCCGCCATCGCCGGCGGCCTTTCGGTCGACGGCAAGCTCTATGCCGCGCCCTTCTACGGCGAAAGCTCCTTCGTCATGTACCGCAAGGACCTGATGGAGAAGGCCGGACTGAAGATGCCCGACGCGCCGACCTGGGACTTCATCAAGCAGGCCGCCGACAAGATGACCGACCGCGCGAATGGCGTGAACGGTGTCTGCCTGCGCGGCAAGGCCGGCTGGGGCGAGAACATGGCCTTCCTGACCGCCATGTCGAACTCCTTCGGCGCCCGCTGGTTCGACGAGAACTGGAAGCCGCAGTTCGATCAGCCGGAATGGAAGAACACGCTGCAGTTCTATGTCGACCTGATGAAGGCCGACGGCCCCGAGGGTGCGTCCTCCAACGGCTTCAACGAAAACCTGGCGCTGTTCCAGCAGGGCAAGTGCGGCATGTGGATCGACGCCACCGTCGCTGCGTCCTTCGTCTCCGATCCCAAGGCATCGCAGGTCGCCGATAAGGTTGGATATGCGCTGGCACCCGACAATGGCCTGGGCAAGCGCGGCAATTGGCTGTGGGCATGGTCGCTGGCGATCCCCGCCGGCACGCAGAAGGCCGATGCCGCCCAGAAGTTCGTCTCCTGGGCGACCAGCAAGCACTACGCCGAACTGGTCGCTTCGAAGGAAGGCTGGGCCAACGTTCCTCCGGGCACGCGCTCCTCGCTCTATGCCAACGCCGAGTACCAGAAGGCGGCTCCGTTCGCCAAGATGACGCTGGACTCCATCAACGCCGCCGACCCGACGCATCCGACCGTCAAGCCGGTGCCCTATGTCGGCGTGCAGTTCGTCGCCATCCCTGAGTTCCAGGGTCTTGGCACCACGGTCGGCCAGCTCTTCTCGGCGGCTCTTGCCGGCCAGTCGAGCGTCGACGACGCGCTGAAGCAGGCCCAGGACGCTGCCACCGCGGCAATGACCGAAGGCGGATACATCAAGTAAGGCTCCTCCCGGTGCCGACTGCCGGTCGCCTCCTTGACCGGCAACGGCCGCCCGAGTTCCCAGTTCGGGCGGCCGCCTTTAACGCCTTTTGAAAATTCCGTCTGACCAGTGAAGGGTGACCGTCATGGCTACTCAGCAGACCCGTTCGCTTGCCCGTTTCATGATGGCGCCATCCGTGGTGCTGCTGTTCGTCTGGATGATTGTGCCGCTGGTCATCACCATCTGGTTCTCTTTCCAGCAATACAACCCGCTCAATCCGGTCCGCGACGGCTTTGTCGGCTTCTCGAATTACGCGCTGTTCTATTCCAACCCGGCCTTCCTGCAATCGATCCTCAACACGCTCACCCTGGTGGTCAGCGTGCTCCTGATCACGGTGATCGGCGGTATCCTTCTGGCGCTGCTGATCGATCAGCCGATGTGGGGCCAGGGCATCGTGCGCATCCTGGTCATTTCGCCGTTCTTCGTCATGCCGCCGGTGGCCGCATTGGTGTGGAAGAACATGATCATGCACCCGCAATATGGGGTGTTCGCCGACATAGCGCGCTTCTTCGGGGCCCAGCCGATCGACTGGTTCGGGCAGCATCCGATGCTGGCGATCATCATCATCGTCGCCTGGCAATGGCTGCCTTTCGCCACGCTCATTCTCTTGACCGCGCTGCAGTCGCTCGACGGCGAGCAGAAGGAAGCCGCCGAGATGGACGGCGCCGGCTTCATCAGCCGCTTCATCTATCTGACGCTGCCGCACATGTCGCGCGCCATCACGGTCGTCATCCTGATCCAGACGATCTTCCTTCTCTCCGTCTATGCCGAGATCCTCGTCACCACCAATGGCGGCCCGGGATACGCCTCCACCAACCTGCCCTTCCTCGTCTACCAGAAGGCGTTGCTGGAGTTCAAAATCGGCCAGGCATCCGCCGGCGGTGTGATCGCCGTCATTCTCGCCAACATCGTTGCCTTCTTCGCCATGCGCGCCGTCGGCAAGAACCTGGACAAGTAAGGGAGGCTACGATGGCACGCTCAGTCACCACCCAGCACAAGACGATTGCGACAGTTGCCGCCTGGATCGTCGCCCTGCTGATCTTCTTCCCGATCCTCTACACGATCATCACCTCGTTCAAGTCGGAGCAGGAAGCCATCCAGGGCTTCAGCATCATCCCGTCGGGAACGTTCGAGAGCTATGCCGAGGTTCAGGCGCAGAGCGGCTACTTCAAATTCTTTTTCAACTCGGTGCTGCTCTCGGTCGGCTCGACCATCCTGGCCCTGCTCGTCGCCATACCGGCGGCATGGTCGATGGCCTTCTCGCCGACCAAGCGGACCAAGGACATCTTGATGTGGATGCTGTCCACCAAGATGATGCCCGCGGTCGCGGTGCTGTTCCCGATCTACCTGATCTTCCGCGACACAGGACTGCTCGACAGCCGCATCGGCCTGATGATCATGCTGATGCTGATCAATCTGCCGATCGTGGTGTGGATGCTCTACACCTATTTCCGCGAAATCCCGGGCGAGATCCTGGAAGCGGCGCGCATGGACGGCGCATCGCTGTGGAACGAGATCATCTATGTGCTGACGCCGATGGCGGTGCCGGGCATCGCCTCGACGATGCTGCTCAACATCATCCTGGCCTGGAACGAGGCGTTCTGGACGATCCGGCTGACGACGACGGAAGCAGCACCCCTGACCGCCTTCATCAGCTCGTTCTCCAGCCCGCAAGGCCTGTTCTGGGCCAAGCTCTCGGCCGCCTCGACACTGGCCATCGCGCCGATCCTGATCATGGGCTGGTTCAGCCAGAAGCAGCTGGTACGCGGCCTGACATTTGGTGCGGTCAAATAATTGATGGCGCGGTGAAGTAACGGAATTGCCCGAAGCAATCGGCAGAAATAACCCCTCGGGGAGGAAATCATGGGAAACATCACGCTCAAGAACGTCTCCAAATCCTTCGGAGCGACGTCCATCATCCCCGGTCTCGACCTGGTGATCGAGAATGGCGAGTTCGTCGTCTTCGTCGGCCCGTCGGGTTGCGGCAAGTCAACGCTGCTGCGGCTGATCGCCGGGCTCGAGGACACCAGCGGCGGCTCCATCAACATCGACGGCCGCGACGTCACCGGCGAGGCACCGGCCAAGCGCAAGCTCGCCATGGTGTTCCAGTCCTACGCGCTCTATCCGCACATGACGGTGGCCAAGAACATCGGCTTCCCGCTGAAGATGGCCGGCGAGGACAAGGCGACGATCGACAAGAAGGTGGGAGACGCGGCGCGCGTGCTCAACCTGACGAACTATCTCGAACGCCGGCCCGGCCAGCTTTCCGGCGGCCAGCGCCAGCGCGTCGCCATCGGCCGCGCCATCGTGCGTCAGCCGACCGCCTTCCTGTTCGACGAACCGCTGTCCAATCTCGATGCGGCACTGCGCGGCACCATGCGGCTGGAGATCAGCGAGCTGCACCATCAGCTCAAGACGACCATGATCTACGTTACCCATGACCAGGTCGAAGCCATGACCATGGCCGACAAGATCGTCGTGCTGAACGCCGGCAACATCGAGCAGGTCGGCTCGCCGATGGAGCTCTACAAGACGCCGAAGAACCTGTTCGTCGCCGGCTTCATCGGCTCGCCGAAGATGAACCTGATCGAAGGCGCGCCGGCTGCCAAAAACGGCGCCAAGACCATCGGCATCCGTCCCGAACACCTGGAGATCTCGACCACGGCGGGCGAATGGAAGGCGGTTGTCGGCGTCGCCGAGCATCTCGGCTCCGACACCTTCCTGCATGTCCAGGCCGATGGCGTCGGCCCGCTGACGGTGCGCGCCGACGGCGAACTCGGCGTCCATCATGGCGACACCATCTATCTAACGCCCGACAAGGCCAAGCTGCATCGCTTCGGCGCCGACGGGAAGGCAATCTGAACATGCGGCTGGCCGGCAAATCCGCGCTGATCACAGGTTCGGCCCGCGGCATCGGCAGAGCCTTCGCCGAAGCCTATGCCGGCGAAGGCGCCACCGTCGCCATAGCCGACATCAATCTCGAGGCGGCGCAGAAGACGGCCGCCGAGATCGGCGGCAGGGCCTATGCGGTCAAGCTCGACGTCACCGACCTCGCCTCCATCGAGGCGGCGATGAAAGCCGTCGAGACGAAGACCGGCGGCCTCGATATCCTGATCAACAACGCCGCTCTTTTCGATCTGGCACCGATCGTCGAGATCACCAAGGCAAGCTACGACAAATTGTTTTCCGTCAATGTCGCCGGCACGCTGTTCATGCTGCAGGCAGCCGCCCGCTCGATGATCGCCGCTGGCCGGGGCGGCAGGATCATCAACATGGCAAGCCAGGCCGGGCGACGCGGCGAGGCGCTGGTCGGCGTCTATTGCGCCACCAAAGCCGCCGTCATTTCGCTGACACAGTCAGCGGGGCTCGACCTGATCAAGCACCGCATCAACGTCAACGCGATTGCCCCTGGCGTCGTCGACGGCGAGCACTGGGATCACGTCGATTCGCTGTTCGCCAAATATGAGAACCGGCCGAAGGGCGAGAAGAAGAAGCTGGTCGGCGAGGCAGTGCCGTATGGCCGCATGGGCACGGCGCAGGACCTCACCGGCATGGCGGTTTTTCTCGCCAGCAGCGACGCCGAATACATCGTCGCCCAGACCTACAATGTCGATGGCGGCCAGTGGATGAGTTGAGGCGGGGGACGGCCTCTGCTCCTCGTCCCTCCGCGGGGAGCAGAGGCCGACATCAGCGGGCGCGTAGCCAGTGCCACCCCTTATCCTCTCCCCGACCGGGAGAGGAGCGTAACGAAGGCCTAGATCCGGCCAAAGGGTAAAACAGATGACCGTGAAACTCTCGTCCTCAAACCTCTCCAAACTGCCCACTGAGGTCGCCGGGCCGAACTATGACCGCGCGACATTGAAGGCCGGCATCGTGCATTTCGGCGTCGGCAATTTCCATCGCTCGCATCAGGCCGTCTATCTCGACGATCTGTTCAATTCGGGCATCGGCCATGACTGGGCACTGATCGGCGCCGGCGTGTTCGACGGTGAAAAGATCGGCCGCGGCAAACTGGAAGAGCAGGACTGGCTGACCACGGTGGTCGAGCAGGACAGCGGCCATATGAGCGCCCGGGTCACCGGCGCCATGATCGACTTCCTGATGCCCGGCGATGGCGCCGGCATCATCGAACGGCTGGCCGACCCGGCGATCAAGATCGTTTCGCTGACCATCACCGAGGGCGGTTATTTCATCGATCCGGCATCCGGCGTGTTCAACCCGACCCACCCCGACATCGTCGCCGATGCGCAGCCCGGCGCGACGCCGAAGACGGTGTTCGGCATCATTCTTGCCGGGCTGGTGCGGCGGCGCGATGAAGGCACCGTGCCGTTCACGGTCATGTCGTGCGACAACATTCCCCACAATGGCCATGTCACCTCGGACGGCGTCATCGGTCTGGCCCGCCTGATCGACGAGGACCTGGCGAACTGGGTCAGCGAAAAGGTCGCCTTCCCGAACGGCATGGTCGATCGCATCACGCCGGCCACCACGGACCGCGAACGCGGCATCCTGGCCAAGGATTTTGGCCTCGAGGACAATTGGCCGGTGTTCTGCGAGCCGTTCCGGCAATGGGTGCTGGAGGACCATTTCACCGATGGCCGGCCGCCACTGGAAAAGGTCGGCGTGCAGTTCGTCAAAGACGTTGCGCCCTATGAATTGATGAAAATCCGCATCCTCAATGGCGGCCACGCGACGATTGCCTATCCGGCCGGCCTGATGGACATCCATTTCGTCCATGAGGCGATGCAGGAGCCACTGGTGAGCGGGTTTCTGGCCAAGCTCGAACGGGAGGAAATCATCCCGACGGTGCCGCCGGTGCCGGACACGGTTCTGGAAGATTATTACCAGCTCATCGAGAGCCGCTTTTCCAATCCCAAGATCGGCGACACGGTGCGCCGGCTCTGCCTCGACGGCTCCAACCGCCAGCCGAAGTTCATCATCCCGACCATCGCCGACCGGCTGAAGGCCGGAAAGAGCGTCGCGGGCCTGGCACTGGAATCGGCGTTATGGTGCCGCTACTGCTTCGGCACGACGGATAGCGGCGCCGTCATCGAGCCCAACGATCCGAGCTGGGGCCGGCTGCAGGCAACGGCAAAAGCGGCAAAGGGTGCTCCCGCCGCCTGGCTTGCCATGGAGGACATCTATGGCAATGTCGGCCGCGCGACGGCGTTTGTCGAGGCCTTCGCCCATGCGCTCAACGTGCTGTGGGCGAATGGCGCGCGCGCGACGCTGACGCGCTACCTCGCCGGCAAGCTCTGAGAGCCATTCTCGGCCATGACGCCTGAACTGGTCATCTTCGACTGCGATGGCGTGCTGGTCGACAGCGAGGCGCTCTCCGTCTCGGCGCTGCTCGGCATGGTCAAAGTCGCCGGCGGCAGCGTCAGTGAGGATGCCGCCTACGAGCATTTCCTCGGCAGGAGCATGAAAAGCGTGCGCGAGATCCTCGGCCGCGACTTCGGGCTCGATATCACAGACCTGCACCTGACCGAGATGCGCGTCGAACTGATGCGCAAATTCCGCGAGGAGCTGAAGCCGATCGCCGGCGTCAAGAAGATACTGCCGAAGCTTGGGCTGCCGTTCTGTGTCGCGTCCTCGGGCACGCTCGACCGCATCCGCTACGCGCTCGACGTCACCGGATTGCTTGGGCTGATGGAGCCGCACCTGTTCAGTGCCACCATGGTGGCCAAGGGAAAGCCGGCGCCGGATCTGTTCCTGCATGCCGCCGCCAGCATGCGGGCTCATCCGCGCAAATGCCTCGTCGTCGAGGACAGCCCGGCCGGCATCATTGCTGCGCGCGCGGCGGGGATGCGCGTGTTTGCCTTCACCGGCGGCTCGCATGCCGGCAACCCGACCTTGAAAGCGCGGCTTGCGTCGAGTGAGCCGGACTTTATATTCGCTGACATGCTGCAATTGCCCGATCTGATTGCAGGCCTGGGAGCGAGAGACAGAGCATCTTGACGAAACAGTTCGTTTGCGCGGTCGATGTCGGCACCGGGAGCGCTCGCGCGGGCATTCTCGACACCACAGGCACCTTGCTCGGCCGCGCCGAGCGGCCGATCGCCATGAACCAGCCGAAGCCCGATCACGCCGAGCATGATTCGCGCGATATCTGGTCGGCCGTCTGCACCGCCGTGCGCGCTGCCCGCGAAAAAGCCGGTGTCGAGCCTGAGGACATTGTCGGCATCTCCTTCGATGCCACCTGTTCGCTGGTGGTGCGCGACCGGCAAGGCGGCCAGCTCAGCGTCTCGGTCACCGGCGACAAGCGCTGGGACACCATCGTCTGGCTCGACCACCGCGCCATCGCCGAGGCCGACGAATGCACGGCAAGCGGCCACGCCGTGCTGAATTACATCGGCGGCGTCATGTCGCCGGAAATGGCGACGCCGAAGCTGATGTGGCTGAAGCGCAATTTGCCGCGGACGTGGAATGAAGCCGGCTATTTATTCGACCTGACCGATTTCCTGACCTGGCAAGCGACGGGCTCGCTGGCCCGCTCGCAATGCACGCTGACCGCCAAATGGACCTATCTGGCGCATGAGGAGACAGGCTGGCGGCGCGATTTCTTCGAACTCGTCGGCCTCGACGATCTTTTCGAGCACGGCAGCCTGCCGGAAAAGGCCAGTCCCGTCGGCGCCGATATCGGTCGATTGACGGCGCAAGCGGCGGCCGAGCTTGGACTGAGCGAGAAATGCCGGGTCGGCGCCGGGGTCATCGATGCCTATGCCGGCGCGCTTGGCGTGCTCGGCGGCTTTGCCGATGACGAACAGGATATCGGCCGGCATTTGGCGCTGATCGCCGGCACGTCGAGCTGCGTCATGGCGATGTCACCGGATCCGCAGCCCTTCGCCGGCGTCTGGGGGCCGTATTACGGCGCGGCGCTGCCCAGGCTGTGGCTGTCGGAAGGCGGCCAGTCGGCGACCGGCGCCCTGCTCGACCACATCATCCGCTGGCACGGCGCCGGCGGCGAGCCGGATGCCGCCATGCATGCGAAGATCGCCGGGCGTGTCGCCGAGCTGCGCGCCACCGAGGGCGACAACCTCGCCGCAAGGCTGCATGTGCTGCCCGACTTTCATGGCAACCGCTCACCGCTCGCCGATCCGCATGCGGTCGGCGTCGTCAGCGGGCTGACGCTGGACTCCTCCTTCGACAGCCTGTGCAAGCTCTACTGGCGCACCGCCGTCGGCATCGCGCTCGGCGTGCGCCACGTGCTGGAGGCACTGAACGAAAATGGCTATCTGATCGACACGCTGCACGTCACCGGCGGCCACACCAAGAACCCGCTGCTGATGGAGCTCTATGCCGACGCCACCGGCTGCAGGGTGATCGAGCCGCTGGCCGACGAGGCGGTGCTGCTCGGCACCGGCATGATCGCCGCCACCGCAGCCGGGCTGTTTCCCGACCTCAACGCCGCCTGTCTTGCCATGCAGCAAGGCGGCCGGACGCGCCCGTCGAACCCGAAATCATCAGGGCGTTTCGAGCGCGACTACAAGGTTTTCCTCGAGATGCACCGCCAGCGGCGGATGCTGGACGCGATCCGCTAGAGCATCGGGGCCGGTCGCTGGCTCAATCCGTTCCTGTCCCTCCTCTCTTGCCTTCATGTCGCGTTTCGTCCAGAAGCTGACGCAAACGCCGCGAAACCGAAGGTTTTGCCGTTTGACATGCGGCTTCCGGCTCTGGCCGACGTGCCGTAGCTGGAAAGAGCGGAACAATGTCTGCGATCGAAGCCGGCGCTCGCGCGCCGGAAAGTCTTTGGCGTCAGGAAATCAGGGCGACGCTGGCGCTTGCCTGGCCGATGGTGCTGACCAATCTCGGCCAGACCGCGATGACGGCCACCGACGTCATGATGATGGGTCGTCTGGGGCCGGATACGCTGGCCAGCGGCGCGCTTGGCGCCAACCTTTATTTCATGCCGCTGATCTTCGGCCTCGGCCTGATGCTGGCGACCTCGCCGATGATCGCCACCGAGCTCGGCCGCCGCCGCTATTCGGTGCGCGACCTGCGCCGCACCGTGCGCCAGGGCCTGTGGCTGGCGATCCTGATCTCGATCCCGATCTGGCTCGTGCTTTGGCACGGCGAGGGCATTCTATTGGCCATGGGCCAGGACCCGGCGCTCGCCCGTCAAGCCGGCATCTATCTGCGCTGGCTCGAATGGGCGGTGCTGCCGTTCTACGGCTATATCGTGCTGCGCTCGTTCATCTCGGCGCTGGAACGGCCGGGCTGGGCGCTGGTCATCGTCTTCGTCGCCGTCGCCTGCAACGTCTTCTTCAACTGGGTGTTCATGTTCGGCAATCTCGGCGTGCCGGCAATGGGCATTGCCGGGTCGGGCCTTGCCACCTCGCTGTCCTCAGCGCTGATGTTCATCGGCATGGCTGCCGTGGTGATGCTGGAGAAGAAGTTCCGCCGCTACCATCTGTTCGGGCGCTTCTGGCGGTCCGACTGGCCGCGCTTCAAGGGTCTGCTGCGGCTCGGCCTGCCGATCGCCGGCATTCTCGCCTTCGAGGTGACGATCTTCAATGCGGCGGCCCTGCTGATGGGCCTGATCGACGCGGATTCCCTGGCCGCGCACGCGATCGCCATCCAGATCGCCTCGATCTCCTTCATGGTGCCGCTCGGCCTCAACCAGGCGGTGACGGTGCGCGTCGGCCTTGCGCACGGCGCCGGCAATCCGGAAGGCGTTTCGCGCGCCGGCTGGACCGCTTTCGTCATCGGTGTCTCGTTCATGGCGCTGATGGGGCTGGTGATGATCCTGTGGCCGCATCCGCTGATCAGCGCCTTCATCGATCTGGGCAATCCGGCCAATGCCAGGGTGATCGAACTTGCCGTGTCGTTCCTCGTCTTCGCGGCGCTGTTCCAGGTCTTCGACGGCGCCCAGGCGGTGGCCGCCGGCATGCTGCGCGGCCTGCACGACACCAAGGTGCCGATGATCTATGCCGCGATCGGCTATTGGGGCGTCGGCCTGCCGCTCGGCGTGCTGCTCGCCTTCCATTTCGGCCTGCATGGCGTCGGCATCTGGATCGGCCTGTCGACGGGGCTGGCCGTGGTGGCCGCGCTGCTTCTGGCGCGCTGGCTGCGGCGCGACCGGTTGGCGCCGCCGCTGGTGTTTGGCCATTGAAACAGGACAGCTGCCGGTTTGGCGGCCGCTATGTCCCAATATTGTAGCTGATTAAGCGGCGCCTGTAGAAACGTTCGTGCCGTGAGCCGGCGCTTGGCACCGAGGCAATGAACGTCTTGGCCGAGAGCGGAACTATGTTCCCTTCACGATTCTCGGCTTGCTCGGCTGGCGGGATTGAGCTGCGCTCTCGAGGGCCTGGGCCAACCGCTTCTCGTCTTCGATGGCGCGATCGACTGCCTCAATTTCTTCCTGGAGCGCCTTCAGCTCGGCTCCGTAGCTGGAGCCATCGCTGTCCCCTATCTGAAAGCCACTTGCCCGCATTGCATCGCGGGTATGGTGCACGTTGCGGACTCCTTCACGTCGGGTTGCGACCAGGATTTCCCGGAACTCTCCAAGACGTTCAACGTGATTGCGAGTCATTGCGTTCTCCTATTTCGTCGTCATCGTCGCCGACGGCGATTCAGAACGGCTAAAAACTACGGCGCAGACCGTTTAAGTGAATACAGGAGATACTCTCGACAAAGCATGAGTGCGGAAGCTCAAATTTGAACGTCTTCAACAAGTTGGAGCGCGGCAGCGGAGATGGCTCGGGACCCGAGCCGGTCGGCGCATGGGTAACCCGGCCGTCCTCGAACCGCGCTTCAGCTTGTTATCTGTTCGGCGACAGCCTCTTCGAGGCCGGCTGCGGCTTGAGCGGCGAGACCGCGCGCTGCCGCCTGTGAATCGTAAAACTCCTCGAGCGCATGAACCGTGCCCCACCGCAGCGTGAACACGTGGAGACCACGGTTGACGTAGGACGTATCGCCGTTGAGCAGGGTTGCGGTGCCATCCCACTGGGCAAACACGGTGGTATGCCACGGCCAACCCTTCACCCAGACGTGGTTGACCGTGAGATGGAGAGTGGGCAGAACACGGCCGAGGCGCTCGAACCAGCGGCGCAGGGCTTGCTTGTCGTGGCGCTCCCCACCAAGCGCGTGGGCGCCACCAACCCGGTGATGGACATGCGGCGCGATGGCCTTCACCGCCGCGTCCCAGCGATGGTTGTTGACGTCATCGAAGCTCTGCCGGATCGATTTCTCGACAAAATAGCTGTAAAGCATGTGACCTCTCTCCGAACTTATTGGTGGCGCGCCGTTCCGACGCGAGAGCCCCGGCCAGCATCGCGCGGCCGCGGGCCTGCGCGTCAGGTCAGGGCATTGTCGCGTCGGCTCGCAGGGATGTGTCAGTCTCGGTCGAGACCGTCACTTCCTTACCGGACCTTGAGAACGCGTAGAGCGAGCCCGGGTAGCCCGGTATGGAAAACGACACAGCGTCACTGTTGGCGAGGCCCATGACAACCCGCAGCGGATCACCCCCGGCCTTCGGTGCGAAAGTGGCGGTGACCTCAAGCAGGTCGCCGCGCGGAACGTAGTAGGCCACCATGTCCAGGTGTCCCTGGTGCAGGCTGCCGCCTTCGATCGGGCGTCCGATGGTGGCTTCCTCGGCAAGAGCCGGGGTTGCAAGAAACAGCGCTGCCAGCAGCGAGGCGCTCAGGGTTTTGCGGATCATCTCATTTGTCCTTTTTTAGATTGCGTTCACCCTCTATATAGGGTATAGATTACGAATGCAATCTAAAAAAGGAGATGACGATGCGTGTGAGTCGCACTCAGGCCGCGGAAAACCGCGAGACCGTGATCAATGTGGCAAGCCGGCTTTTCCGGGAGCGCGGCTTTGACGGCATCGGCCTCAAGGACCTGATGAAGGGTGCCGGGCTGACCCAGGGCGCCTTTTACAAGCAATTCGAGTCGAAGGACGATTTGGCGGCGCTGGCGTCCAGGCGGGCGATGGAAAGCGCCACCCACAAATGGTCGGCCGCGACCGCGGCACATCCTGGGAACCCGCTCGACGGGGTGATCTCATTCTACCTCAGCATGGACCATCGCGGGGAAAAGATGGACGGCTGCCCGGTCGTTGCGCTCGGCTCGGATGCGGCCAGGCAAGGTGCCGAGGTGAAGGCATCATTCGAAGCCGGCATCAAGGCATACCTTGAGATGCTCGGCGGATGGGTTGGCGAGGGCGACAGCGAAAAGACCGGCAACAAGGCAATGGCCGTTCTCTCGACGATGGTCGGCGCGGTCGTGCTCTCGCGGGTCGTCAACGACCCCGACCTTGCACAGGCTTTTCTGGATGCGGCGGCCGATCAGGTTCGCGAAGCAGTCGCCCCTTGAACGGCGCGAGCAGTGCCGCCGGCACACCAAGGACAGGAGAGCAGATGCAACGGATTGTCGTCACGGGCATGGGAGCGGTCACGCCTCTTGCCGCCAATGTCGAAGCGTCCTGGTCACGCCTGCTTGCCGGCCGGTCGGGCGCTCGCAGGCTTCCTGACGATGTGGTGGGAGAGCTGCCGGCTAAGATTGGCGGCGTGGTTCCCTCCCTGGGCGAAGATCCGGAGGCTGGTTTCGATGCCGATGCCGTCCTGTCGGCGAAGGATCAACGCAAGGTGGACCGGTTCATTCTCTTCGCGCTGGCCGCGGCGGAAGAGGCGCTGGCGCAGGCGCAATGGAAGCCTGCCCTGGAAACCGATCGCCTGCGCACGGCCACGATCATCGCTTCAGGGGTCGGCGGGTTCCCCGCCATCACCGAGGCGGTGCGCACGGTGGACCTGCGTGGCGCCCGCCGCCTGTCTCCCTTTACGGTGCCGTCCTTCCTTGTAAACCTCGCGGCGGGCCACATCTCGATCCGTCATGGTTTCAAAGGTCCACTCGGAGCACCGGTGACGGCATGCGCGGCGGGCATCCAAGCGATCGGCGACGCCGCCCGCCTGATCCGCGCCAACGAAGCCGACATCGCCGTATGCGGCGGGACGGAAGCGTGCATCAACACCGTCAGTCTCGGCGGTTTCGCCGCGGCGCGCTCTCTTTCAACCGGCTTCAATTGGGCGCCGGCTCAAGCCTCGCGCCCTTTCGACACATCGCGGGACGGCTTCGTCATGGGCGAAGGAGCCGGCGTGCTGGTCATCGAGGCATTGGACCACGCGTTGGCGCGCGGCGCAAAGCCGTTGGCTGAGCTCGTCGGCTACGGCACGACCGCCGATGCCCACCACGTCACCTCCGGACCGGAGGACGGCGACGGCGCGCGCCGGGCCATGCAGATCGCGATTGCCCAGGCAGGGATTTCGCCACGCGAGGTTCGTCATCTCAATGCGCATGCGACATCAACGTCAGTCGGCGACCTGGGTGAGATCGAAGCGATCAAGAGCGTGTTCGGGCGCGATTTCGCGATAGCTGTCAGCGCCACGAAATCGGCGACCGGACATTTGCTCGGAGCGGCCGGCGGGCTTGGTGCGATCTTCGCAATCCTGGCGCTCAGGGATCAGGTCGCCCCGCCAACCCTCAACCTTGGCGAGGCCGATCCGGCCGGCGACGGAATCGACTTCGTCGCAAACGCGCCCCGGCCCATGGAGATGGAGTACGCGATCTCCAATGGCTTCGGCTTTGGCGGCGTGAATGCCAGCGCCCTGTTCAGACGCTGGAACTAACCGGTGGCCAGACGCAGTCATGACCAACGCCCTTTGCCCCGGCCTCTCATGCTTTTCCCAATCCGATCCAACGCAAAGAAGGATATGATTTCCATGAACAAGACCAACCCTGGCGTCGCCCTGGTCACAGGGGCATCTTCCGGCATCGGGCGCGCTACCGCCGATGCCTTGCTAGGCGCCGGCTTTCGCGTCTTCGGAACCAGCCGTCGCGCGGCCTCCCGGCCATCCGCCGGCGTTACCATGCTGACCTGCGACGTGACCGACGACGCGTCCGTTGCGACAATGGTCGATGACGTTCTGGCCAAGGCCGGACGCATCGACCTGCTTGTCAACAATGCCGGCATGGGCCTGTTTGGCGGCGCAGAGGAGTCCTCGACCGCCCAGGCTAAGGTGCTGTTCGACGTGAACGTCTTCGGCGTCTTGCGTGTGACCAACGCGGTGCTGCCGGCAATGCGGCGCCAAGGGAAGGGCAGAATCGTGAATTTGAGTTCGGTGCAGGGGCTCATCCCCGCTCCCTATTTCGCACTCTACTCGGCGACCAAACATGCCATCGAGGGTTATTCGGAGTCGCTCGATCACGAATTGCGCCCGTTCGGCATCCGCGTTTCGCTGGTGGAGCCCGCCTATACCCGCACGGCATTCGAGGACAATCTTGCCGCCCCCGACCGGTCGCTCGAAATCTACGACTCCGCGCGTGCCGGGATGACTGTATCCGTGCGGAAATCGATGGAAAAAGGCGATGCGCCCGAAGTGGTCGCCAGCACCGTTCTGGCCGCGGCGACCGATCCTGCGCCGAAGAAACGCTATGCGGCTGGAAAAATGGCGCGCCAGGTCAGTTTCCTGCGCCGTTTCGTCCCCGCGTCCGCATTCGACAAGAGCCTGCGCAAGCAGCTTGGGCTGCCGGCCTGAAATCGAGCGCTGCCTTGGCGCGTCAGCGAGCAGCCGCCTGTTTCTCGAGCCTGCGGGCGTATTGCGTCAGCGGAAAGCACATGACGAAGAAGATCAGAGCCACCAGCCCGTAGACCTTGAACGGTTCGAAGGTCGCATTGTTGATGGCGTTGGAGGTCCGCACCAGCTCCTCGAAGCCGATGATCGAGGTCAGCGCGGTCGATTTGATCAGCTGAACCAGGAAGCCGACGGTGGGTGCGCGGGTGATCGAAAAGGCCTGCGGCAGGATAATCAGCCTCAGCTCCTGCAGATAGTGCAGGCCAAGGCTTGCGCCGGCGTCCCATTGCCCCAGGGGTAGCGCCGCGACGCCGGAGCGCCAGATTTCGGCGAGATAGGCGCTGGCGAAGAAGGTGAGGCCGAGCGCCGCCGCCGTCCAGGGTTCGATGCGAAGGCCGAGCATCGGCAGCCCGAAGAACATCAGGAACAGCTGCATCAAGAGCGGCGTTCCCTGGAACAGGGCGATGTAGCCGGAGGCTATGCGCCTGCTCCACTTGTTCTTGGCGATCCTGAAGAACAGCACGACCAGGCCGACGATGCCTCCGCCGATGAAGGCGGCCAGCGATAGCAGCACCGTCCAGCGGGCGGCGAGCAGCAGGTTGCGCACGATGTCCCAGGAGGTGAACTCGATCATGATACGCCGGCTCCGAGCGCACGGCGCCCGCCTGACACCAGCAGCCGGCGCAAGGCCATCGACAGAGCGAGATAGACCAGCGTCACGACGAAATAGGTCTCGAAAGAGCGGAAGGTGCGCGCCTGCAGCATGTCGGCCTCGTAGGTCAGTTCACGCACGGCGATCTGCGACACCACGGCCGACTCCAGCATCATGATGACGATCTGGCTGGTCAGCGCGGGATAGATGATCTTGAGTGCCTGCGGCAGCACGATCTTGACGAACACCTGGCGGGGCCGCAGCCCAAGCGCGAGCGCTGCTTCCGTCTGTCCGCCGGGCACGGCGTCAAGCCCGGCGCCGACGATCTCGATGGTGTAGGCCGCCATGTTGAGCGTCATCGCCAGCATGGCGGCCAGGATCGGATCGAGCCGGATGCCCAGGCTGGGCAGGCCGAAGAAGATGAAGAACAGCTGCACCAGGAACGGCGTGTTGCGCATCACCTCGACGTAACAGGCGATCGCCCGCTTGAGCAGAACCGGGCCGTTTCGTCGCCCCGCGGCACCCAGGATGCTGAGCAGCGTTCCGGCCAGCGTGGTCACGGCGATCAGCAGGATCGTCGTGGCCGCGCCGTGCGCGATGTCGCCCAGAGCACCCGGGAGCCAGGCAAAGGCCACGGAAACTCAATCCTTGAGGTTTTCGGGATTGAGCGGCGTCTTCAGCCAGGCTTTCGAGCTTTCGTCCAGCTTGCCGTCGGCCAGCATCTTGGCGACCGCATCGTTGACGGCCTTCTTCAGGCCGTCCTCATTCTTGTTGAGGCCGATATGCGAAGGCGAGGTCAGAAGCTGGAACTTCTGCTCCGGCTTCAGCGCATCCTGCTTGGCCAGCACCTGCGCGCCGACATCGTTGCCGACGACCATCAGCTGCGTCTGGCCGGAGATGAAGGCCTGGATCACCGAATTGTAGTTGTCGAAGCGCTTGATGTCGGCCGACGCCGGTGCTGCCTCGGTGAGCGAGGTGTCTTCCAGCGTGCCACGATTGACGGCGATCGACTTGTCGGCGAGGTCTTCCTTGCCCTTGACCGTCAGAGCCGCCGGACCGATCACGGCGATGTAGTAGGGCGCGTACGCGGCGGCGAAGTCGATGACCTGTTCGCGTTCCTTCGAGTAGCCGACGCTCATCAGGATGTCGACGCGCTTGTCGTTCAGATACGGGATGCGGTTCTGGCCGGTGACGGCGATGGGGTTGAGCTTCACCTTGAGCGTATCGGCAATGTATTGCGCGACATCCATGTCATAGCCCTTGAGGCTCATATCGGCGCTGGCCGAGGAGAAGGGCGGAAAGTCGGCGAAGACGCCGACATTGATGGTGCCGGCCTTGGTGATGTCCGCCAGCGCATCGGCGCTTGCGGCTTGTGTGGCGAAGCCGAAACCGGCCGTGCCAAGCATCAGCACGGCGGCGATGGAGGCAAATGTCTTGCGGATTGTCATTGTTATTCCCCTGTCTGGACGCTTGTTTGTTGGATACGGCCGCCGGCTCCAGCGCGGCGGCCGCCTTCGTTTGGATTCGTAGAGGTCAGGCTCCCTTGCCGGTGATAGCCGGGCTGAACACCATCAGGCTCAATATCTCGAACAGCACCTGTGCGGCGGCGTGCGCCGTGTTGGTGGTAGCGTCATATTGCGGCGCCACCTCGACGACGTCGCCGCCGACGATGTTGAGGCCCTTGAGGCCGCGCAGCAGTTCGAGCACTTCGCGCGTCGTCAGCCCGCCGACTTCCGGCGTGCCGGTGCCCGGCGCGAAGGCCGGGTCGACGCTGTCGATATCGAAGGACACATAGGTCGGGCCGTCGCCGACTATTCTGCGCGCCTTCTCGATGATGGCCGGAATGCCGAGACAGGTCACCTCCTCGGCATGCACCACGGTCATGCCGGACTCGTAGGTGAACTCCCACAGATATTCGGCCGAGCCGCGGATGCCGATCTGGATGGTGCGCGTCGGGTCGAGCACGCCGTCAAGCACCGCGTTGCGGAACGGGCCGCCATGGTGGAACTTGGTCATGTCGAACAGGCCACTGGTGTCGCAGTGGGCGTCGATATGGATCAACCCGACCGGAGCTTTCTTGCCGACGGCCTTCAGGATCGGATGGCTGATCGAATGGTCGCCGCCTATCGAAAGCGGGATGACGCCGGCATCGACGATCTGGTTGGTGCGGCGCTCGATATCCTCATGGCTTGTCTCAAGCCGGTAGCGGCTGCGGAACGGCGTGTCGCCGATATCGGCGACCCGGAGCTCATGTGTGGGCGCGCATTCCAGAACGTGATTGTAGGGGCCGATGCGCTCGATGGCACGCAGCGCTCGCGGCCCGAAGCGCGAGCCTGGCCGGTTGGTGACGCCGAGGTCCATCGGCACGCCGATCATCGCTACCTGCAAATCGCCGAAATCCGGATTGTCGGCCGATATTTCGCGGTACGGCGCGGCGAGGAAGGTCGGGATGCCTGAATAGGGCGCCAGCCGCGTGCCGCTCTTGGAGAAGATCTTATCGGCGACCTTGCGGAATTTCGGGTCGAACATCTCGCCGCCATGGCTTTCACCATATTTGCGACGCAACGCGTCGAGCTTGCCGCGATCATATCCCATGTCCGCTCCTCCTGGGCTGATGCAGTGCCGCCGCGGATGACGCCTGCGAACCGACCGTCATCCGGCCGGGCCGCTGTCCCGCTGGCTGCCTGCAGATTTCACGTCTTGATGCTGTTCCAGGTTCAGTGTCCGGCAGCGGCATTGAAAAATCAATTGATATTGTTAGGGTGTTTTCTGTGAGAAAATCTCACAATAAAGTTGATACCCATGACCAAGCGCCTGCCACCGCTTAATCCGCTGCGCGCCTTCGAGGCAACGGCCCGGCATGGCTCGCTGACCAAGGCGGCCATTGAGCTGAATGTCACCCATGGCGCCGTCAGCCATCAGATCAAGGCGCTCGAGCAGTCGCTCAGTGTCAAGCTGTTCGAGCGGGCCGGCCAGCGGGTCAAACTGACACCGCATGGCGCGGAGCTTCTGCCGGCGGTGTCGAGCGCCTTCGACGGCATCGCCGCCGCCACCCAGCGCATGACAAGGCCGGCGAGCAGCGGCACACTTTCGGTCTCCTGCGTGCCGGCGCTTCTGTTGTTGTGGATGACACCGCGGCTCGGCAGTTTCATGGCGCAATACCCCGACATAAGGCTGACGCTCATCCCTTCCAACGATTCCAAGGATTTGCGGGCGCCCACCATCGATGTCTGCGTGCATTATGGCGACGGCAGCTGGACCGATTGCTGGATGCGCAAATGGTCGGGCCTCGAACTGTTTCCCGTGGTCAGCCCGACACTGATCAACAACCGGCCGATCCGCAGCGTCAGGGATCTCGCCGACCATGTCTTCCTGCATGGCGATGACGGCCGCGAATGGCACACCTGGCTGGCGGCCGCCGATGCGCTGGACCTGGAGCGGGGTCGCCGCCATCATCTCGGCGATGCGCGCATGGCGACCGAGGCGGCGGTGCATGGCCATGGCGTGGCGCTGGGCGACTCGGTGACGGCAAGCGCGCTGCTGGCCAGGGGCATGCTGGTCGCGCCGTTCAGCCTGTCGGTGCCGGCGGTCGACGATTTCTATGTCGTCTGCCGCAACGAGATGCGGGCGACACCGATCGTGCAGGTGTTCATCGACTGGCTGTTCGCCGAGAAGGCCGGGGATGACGGGCGCGCCGACGCCCCTGTGGCCGGCCGCATCGTCAGCCGCCGCAAGCGTCCGGCGCTCAGGGTGATGGGCGGAAAATCCGCAAGTTGATGCCAAGCTCTGCGCCACCGCATGCAGGCAGCTCTTTTTGTCGGGCCAGCCTGAAAGCGGGCAGCGTTCTGGCCGATTCGATGCTATGAGGCCTGTCGCGATTGTGGATGGCAGGCAGCGAAGGCGGTGTTGAGACATGGCTAAGACCGATATTGCGCGGCGCGTCTACAACCACACCTGGAAGCTCGACCCGATCGTGCGCAGCCTGCTCGACACGGATTTCTACAAGCTTTTGATGCTGCAGATGATCTGGGGCATGTATCCCAAGGTCGACGCAACCTTCTCGCTGATCAACCGCACGACCTCAGTGCGGTTGGCTGACGAAATCGACGAGAGCGAACTGCGCGAACAGCTCGACCATGCCCGCACCTTGCGCTTCTCCAAGAAGGAGATGATCTGGCTCGGCGGTAACAATTTCTACGGCCGCAAGCAGATCTTCGAACCGGAATTCCTCGCCTGGCTGGAAGGCTTCCGGCTGCCCGACTACGAGCTGTCGAAGCGCGACGGGCAGTATGAACTGACCTTCAGCGGGCCGTGGATGTACACCACACTGTGGGAAATCCCCGCGCTCGCCATCATCAATGAACTTCGATCGCGCGCGGCGATGCGGGCGTTCGGACCTTTCGCGCTCGACGTGCTCTATGCCCGCGCCAAGTCCAAGATGTGGGCCAAGACCGAGCGGCTGAAGGCGCTGCCCGGCATCCGCATCTCGGACTTCGGCACGCGCCGGCGCCATTCCTTCCTGTGGCAGCGCTGGTGCGTCGAGGCGCTGAAGGAAGGCATCGGCGAAGCGTTCACCGGCACCTCCAACGTGCTTCTGGCCATGGACAACGACCTCGAAGCGCTCGGCACCAACGCACATGAGCTGCCGATGGTGTTCGCCGCCCTCGCCGACTCGGAAAAAGAACTGAGGCAGTCGCCCTACAAGGTGCTGCAGGACTGGCAGCGTTACTATGGCGGCAATCTCTTGATCGTGCTGCCCGACGCCTTCGGCACGGCATCGTTCCTGCGTGATGCGCCGGACTGGGTGGCCGACTGGACGGGCTTTCGCCCCGACAGCGCTCCGCCGATCGAAGGCGGCGAAAAGATCCTGTCCTGGTGGCGCGACAAGGGCAAAGATCCCCGGCAGAAACTGCTGATCTTCTCCGACGGGCTCGAGGTCGAGACGATCGAGGAGACCTATCGCCACTTCAAGGGCAAGGTGCGCATGTCCTTCGGCTGGGGCACCAATCTGACCAATGATTTCGAAGGCTGCGCGCCGACGGAAACCAACAGCCTCGACGCCATATCGCTGGTCTGCAAGGTCACCGAGGCCAATGGCAGGCCAGCGGTCAAACTTTCCGACAATCCGGCCAAGGCGACCGGCGATGTGAAAGAGATCGAGCGGTATCTCAGAATTTTCGGCGAGAAGGACCGCGTGGAGCAATTGGTCAAGGTGTGAGGGGTGGGGTTCCTGGATAGTACGAGTTCCCTGGCGCCCCTCTCTGTCCTGCCGGACATCTCCCCCTCAAGGGGGGAGATTGCTCCCTCATCTCTGCTTTCGCCAATCAACAACATTGCCAGGGAAGAGCCGGCGGCGAAACTGCCAATCTCCCCCCTTGAGGGGGAGATGTCCGGCAGGACAGAGGGGGGCACCGTAGAGTGCCAACACCTATCGTCGTCTTTGTTGCTTACGGCCGCATGGCTCATATTGCCTACCCCCGCCTTTGCCCACGCCTCCGATCGTGGCCATGTCCTGCTTCTGCCGACCGGCTACTATCTGGTCGGAGGCGCCTTCGCCGTGGCCGTCAGCTTCCTCGTCCTTGCGCTGCTGCCTGCGGATTCACTTGACCGCTTCTGGCGCCGGCGCCTGCCATTGTTAACTCTCGGCGATGCCTCCCGGACAGCCATCAGCCTGCTATCCTTCGCCGGCTTTGCAATTCTTATCGCCGCCGCCTTTTTCGGCAGCCGCGACCCACTTTCCAATCCTCTGCCACTGGTGATCTGGACACTGTTGTGGGCCGGCGTCACGCTGCTGCAGGGTGTCTTCGGCGACCTCTGGTCATGGCTCAACCCCTGGTATGGAGCATGGCGTCTCGCCTCGCGCCTGTTCGAGACCAGGGATCACGGAGCATGGCGCCTGCCCGGATGGGTCGGCTGCTGGCCGGCTGTCATCCTGTTCTTCGCCTTCGCCTGGTTCGAACTCATCGATCCGGCGCCCGACGATCCGGGGCGGCTGGCCTTGGCCGCCGGCCTCTACTGGCTGTTCTCTTTCCTCGCCATGCTGGCGTTCGGCTATCGCGACTGGAGCCGCAGCGGTGAATTCCTGACGGTTTTCTTCTCGATGGTGGCGCGCTTCGCCGTGGCCGAACGCAACCAAGACGGCCGGCTTGGCCTGTGCTGGCCCGGCGCCAAGCTGCTGACGGCGCAGCCCCTGCCGGCCAGCGGCATCGCCTTCCTGCTGCTGGCCCTGTCGTCGGTGTCCTTCGACGGCCTGTCGAAGACCTTCTTCTGGCTCGGCCTGTTCGGCATCAACCCGCTCGAATTTCCCGGCCGCACCGCGCTGATCGGCAGCGGCACTTGCGGGCTGATCCTGACATTCGCGCTGCTGGCGGCGGTGTTCCTGCTTGCCGTCCGGCTCGGCCAGCGTTTTGCCGGCAGCGATCACACGCTCGGCCAGGCCGCAGGCCTGCTGGTGTGGTCGATCGTGCCGATTGCGCTTGCCTATCACGTTGCGCATTATCTGACGGCGCTGCTCGTCGACGGCCAGTATGCGCTTGCGGCACTGTCCGATCCGTTCGCGCTGGGCTGGAACCTGTTCGGCACCGCCGACATGCAGATCGAGGCCGGCATCGTTGCGGGGGCGGACTCTGCGTGGTGGCTGTGGAATATCCAGGCCGGCGCCATCATCCTGGGCCATGTGCTCGCCGTCCTCGTCGCTCACGGCTTCGCCTGGCGCCTGCACCCACAGCCCTCCCGCGCGGCACTCAGCCAGTTCCCGCTCACCTTGCTGATGATCGCCTACACCGTCTTCGGCCTCTGGTTGCTTGCCACGCCGACTGTCGGATGAGAAAAGGCGACCAGCATGCCTTCGGGGAAAGCCCGCTTGCCACGTCGGGGCTTTGGTGATTTAGTTTGTACACATGCGATTTTTTGCCTCGTTACAGCCAGTCAAAACTCAAAAACAGGGGAACTGCCGTGACTGACAAGAATGGGTTTTTCGATCTCTCCAGATCCACGCTCACCCGCCGCACGGCGCTGAAGGGTCTGGCCGCCGGCGCCGGCCTGGGCCTGGCCCCCGGCTACGTCCGCTATTCCCAGGCGCAGAGTTCGGCGCCGATCAAGATCGGCTTCCAGTCGCACCGCACCGGCATCGGCGCCGCCTATGGCCGCTGGTACGAGAAGACCACGGCTGCCGCGGTCAAGGCGATCAACGCCGCCGGCGGCATCAACGGCCGTCAGGTCGAGGTGATCATCGAGGATGACGGCACCGATCCCGGCCGTGGCGCCGAGGTGGTCGGCAAGTTCGCCACCCAGCACAAGACCGACATCGTCTTCGGCACGCTGTTCTCGCATGTCGTCATTGGCTCTGCGCCCGCCGCCGGCGAAAACAAGATGCCCTATTTCGTCGTCAGCGAAGGCCATCACGTCGCCTCGACAAAGCTGAACCGCTATGTCTTCCAGCCCGGCATCACCGACGTGAAGAGCCAGATCCAGTCGATGGCGCCGTGGATCGCGGCCAATGCCGGCAAGAAGGTGACGCAGATCTTCCCGGATTTCGCCTTCGGCTACGACCACCGCGACTACCTACCGCCGGCGCTGAAGGCACAGGGCGCCGAGGTCATCGCGCAGATCGCCATCCCGCCAACGGAATCGTCCTTCACCAAATACTTCCCGCAGATCCCGGCCGAGACCGAGGTGATCTACCACGTCATGGTCGGCCCGGCCGTGCTCACCTTCGTCAAGGAGCTCGGTGAGTTCTACGGCTCCAACCGGCCGCAACTGTTCGGCTTCATCGATTCGCTCGAAGCCACCGACATCAACAGCCCCGGCCTCGAATTCCTCGACGGCAGCCATTTCTGGGAAGGCTCGCCGCGCTATGCGCAGGCCGACGATTCCGAGGCGCAGAAGGCCTACCGCACCGCTGTCGGCATCGACGACAATGGCGCCGCCGTCGGCGACCCCAAGGACGTCTCCACCGCAGCCCACATGTTCGGCTGCTGGGAGACGCTCTATGTCGTCAAGAAGGCGATGGAAGACGCCGGCTACAAGGGCCCGGAAGACCGCGCCAAGCTGGTCGAGGCGACCGAGGCGCTGACCGAGTTCGCCGAAGGCCCGGAGCATCCGCAGGGACCGAAAACCTTCAACGGCAAGATCCACCAATGCTTTGGCATCCAGAACATCTCCAAGGTCGAAGGCGGCAAGCTCAAGGTCGTGCACAAGACCAAGATCGAGGACGGGCTTTACGAGGCCGAGGGGGATTACACGACGCAGGCGCTGTGAGCCTGGTTTTGTAAGCACAGTGCCCTTCGGCCCACCCCCCTTTGGCCTGCCGGCCATCTCCCCCTCAAGGGGGGAGATTGGCAGTTCATGCGAAGGCGGCCATTTATCACCCTTGGCTATTGGCGAAGGCCGTGGGGACAGCCAATCTCCCCCCTTGAGGGGGAGATGGCCGGCAGGCCAGAGGGGGGTGCCTCGCGCATCCGCTGGTGCTTAGCCCATGCACTTCGGTCCCCATCTCCTCCTCGCCGCTCTCGAAGGCCTCGTCACCTCGTCAGTGCTAGCCCTGACGGCGCTCGGCCTGTCCCTGGTGTTCGGTGTCATGCGCGTGGTCAATGTCGCGCACGGCGAGTTCTTCATGCTGGGCGCGGTGCTCGCCTGGGCGATCACCACGGCCATCGGCGGTCACCCTGCGCTCGGCTTCCTGGCGGCGCTGGTGATTGCCCCGCTGATCGTCGGCGCCATTGCGCTGGTCGCCGAACGGCTGGTGCTGCGCCGGCTCAATTACAATCCGGAAGCCACCATCGTCGCCACCATCGGCATGCTCTACATCATCCAGCAGCTGGCGCTGACTTTCTATGGCCCGGAGGCTCGGCCGGTCGAGCCGCCGTTCAGCTACCGCATCCTTTTGCCTTGGTTCGGCTATTCCGGCTACAAACTGTCTGTTATCGCCGCTTCCGCGCTGCTGCTCACCGCGACATGGCTGGTGCTGACGCGCACCAGGATCGGACTCGTCATGCGCGCCACGCAGTATGACAGCGAGACGGCGCAGGCCTTCGGCATCCCCGTCGGCCGCGTCTATGGCGGCGTCTTCGCGCTCGGCGCCATGCTGGCGGCCATAGCGGCGGTGCTGATCGTGCCGATCAGCCAGGCGCATTATCTGATGGGGCAGGATCCGCTGCTGCTCTCCTTCATCGTCGTCATCATCGGCGGCCTCGGCTCGCTGCGCGGCACGGTCGTCGCCGCCGTGCTGATAGGCCTCTCCGACGGCATCATCTCGATGTTCTTCTCGCCGACGCTGGCCAAGATCATCGCCACGCTGCTGGTCGCCATGGTGCTGGTGTTCCGCCCGCAAGGCCTGTTCGGGACGACGTCGCGATGAGCGAAGCTTCGCCGGTAAAAGCCTATGCCCTGCATCTCGGCGTCATCGCGCTGCTCTTCGTGCTGAGCTTCCTTTTGCCGGACTACTATCACGGCCTGCTCGCCCGCATCATGGTGCTGGCGGTGTTCGCCATGGGCTACAACATGCTGTTCGGCTATGTCGGCCTGCTCAGCCTCGGCCATGCGATGTTCTTTGCCGCCGGGCTCTATGGCGCCGGCCTTGCCGTCATCCAGCTCGGCTGGAGCGTACCAGCGGCATTCGCCGCGGGCCTCGGCTGTGGTGTTGTTGTTTCACTCGTGATCGGCCTGCTGGCGTTGCGCACCACGGGCGTCGCCTTCATGATCGTCACCATGATGTTCGCTCAAGTGTTCTACCTCCTCATCCTCTACTTCGCGACTTGGACCGGCGGCGACCAAGGGATGGTCGTGCCGCAGCCGGCGCGGGTGCTCAGCTTTGGCGCTACATCGCTCGAACTCACCAATCCGACGGTGCGCTACATGACAGCGCTGGCGCTGTTTTCCATCGTGCTGCTCGTCACATTGGCCATCGTCCGCTCCCGCTATGGCCGCGTGCTGGTCGCCATCCGCGAGAACGAGGAGCGCACGAAGATGCTCGGCTACGATACGTTTTCGAACAAGCTCGCCGCCGTCGTCATCTCCGGCATCATCTGCGCGGCCTCGGGGGCCGCTTATGCGCTGCTGTTCGGCTATGTCGGATCAAGCTTCGCGTCGGTGCAGTATTCGATCCTGCCGCTGCTTTGGGTGCTGCTGGGCGGTGCCGCCACCACGCTTGGGCCGCTGATCGGCACGCTGTTCATGTATTATGTCATCGATATCACCAGCGGCTACACCTCCGCCTATCTGCTGATCGTCGGCATCGCGCTGATCCTGCTGGTGCTGTTTTTCCCGAAAGGCATTCTGGGCAGCATCCGCCAGCGCTGGCTCGGGTGGCTGCCATGATGCCGCTTTTGACCACCAAGGGCCTGTCGCGCAATTTCGGTGGTCTGCGCGCCGTCGACAATGTCGATTTCGCGCTGATGCCGGGCGAGATCCGCGCCGTGATCGGTCCCAATGGAGCGGGGAAAACCACCTTCGTCAGCTTGGTCAGCGGCCGCATCCAGCCGTCTGCCGGCATGATCGTCTTCGATGGCACCGACATCACCAGTCTGCCTGCCTATGTCAGGGTGCGCAGGGGCATCGCCTACACCTTCCAGCTCACCAGCGTCTATGCCAACCTGTCCGTTTACGCCAACGTCGCGCTGCCCGCGCAACTGACGCAGCGGCATGGCAGCCATTCCAAGAGCGCGATACAGGCCGCTGTCATGACCGCACTGGAACGCATCGGCCTGGCCGATCGTGCCCACATGCCGGCCGGCCAATTGTCCTACGGCCATCAGCGCCTGTTGGAAGTGGCGATGGGCCTCGCGCTGAAGCCGCGCCTGCTGATCCTCGACGAGCCGACGCAAGGGCTGGCCGACAGCGAGATCGACAATTTCATCACCCTGGTGCGCGAGATCGCCAAGAACGCCACCGTGCTTCTGATCGAGCACAACATGCCGGTCGTCATGCAACTGGCCGACCGCATCACCGTCTTCAATGCCGGCAAGATCCTGGCCGAAGGCACCCCCGAAGCGATCCGCGAGAACGCGGCGGTGCAGGAAGCCTATCTGGGGACCGCCCCATGACTGACCCTAAGTCTCAAGCCCTCACCATTTCGGGGCTCGATTGCTTCTATGGCGAGGTCCAGGTGCTCTATGGCCTCGACCTGGTGCTGAACAAGGGCGAGGTGCTGTGCCTGTTCGGCCGCAATGGCGCCGGTAAGACAACGACGCTCAAAGCCATCATGGGGCTGGTTCCCTCAAGCGCCGGCTCGATCAAACTGGCTGGCCAAGAGTTGACTGGTCTGCCGGCGCATGAAGTGCCCAAGGCCGGCGTCGCCTATGTGCCGCAGGGAAGACGGCTGTTCGCCGAAATGACGGTGGCGGAAAACATCGAGATCGGCCTGATGGCGCGCGGCAAGGGCAAGGCCGTGCGGGAAAATGTCCTCGACCTGTTCCCGCTGCTGCGCCAGCGGCTGCGGCAGCGCTCGGGCACGCTGTCCGGCGGCGAGCAGCAGATGCTGGCGATGGCCCGCGCGCTCTGTCTCGAACCGCAAGTGCTGCTGCTCGACGAGCCGACCGAAGGGCTGATGCCGTCGATGATCGCCAAGATCCGCGAGACGGTGTCGAAGCTGCGCGACATGGGGGTCTCGACCATCCTGGTCGAGCAGCGTGTCGATGCAGTGCTTTCGGTCGCCGACCACGTTGCCTTCATCGAAAACGGCCGCAACCGCGAGACGGTCGACGTCGAGGAGTTGCGCGCCGACCCGTCGGCGGTCCGCCGCTATGTCGGCGTCGGGTGATCAGCCGAAGAACAGAAAGCCCGCGACCAAAAATATCGGGATCAGCACCAGCCCAGACCACAGCATGTAGCCGAAGAAGCCCGGCATCTTCACGCCGCGATGGCGGGCGATGGCGTAGACCATGAAGTTCGGTGCATTGCCGATATAGGTGTTGGCGCCCATGAACACCGCGCCGGCCGAGATCGCGGCAAGCGTCGAAGCGAACTCCGTCATCAGGTGCCGGGGGTCGCCGCCGGCAAGCTCGAAGAACACCAGATAGGTCGGCGCATTGTCGAGGAAGGACGACAATGCCCCTGTCAGCCAGAAATAGGCGAGATCGTTGGGCGCACCCGAGGGTGAACTGACAAGCGACACCAGCGGCGCCAGTGCCCCCTCATGGCTCGCCCTGAGGATGGCGATGACCGGCACGATGCAGATGAAGATGCCGGCAAACAATTTGGCCACCTCCGCTATCGGACCCCAATTGAAGCCGTTCGCCTCGCGGTGGCTCTTGTAGGAGAGCGGAAGCGACAGCAGGGCGAGCGCCAGGATGATGGCATCGCGCACCAGGTTCTGCAGTTCCAGGCTGACCCCGAACACGGAGAAGCTGACGCCCGGCTTCCAGGCCGCCGACAGCAGGATGGCGCCGATCACACCTGCCAGCAGCGGAAGGTTGGCCAGGCCGCGCAGACGCACCGTCGTGTCCGGCGTCGGATCCTTGATCTTCGGCGCGCCAGCCTCGCGCCGATGCAGGATGATGTCGATGCCCAGGAAGACGGCCAGCACGGCACCGCCGACGAACAGGGTCTCGCGCCAGAGATTGGCGGTCGTCCAGAAGAAGTCGACACCTCTGAGGAAGCCGACGAACAGCGGCGGATCGCCAAGCGGCGTCAGCGAGCCGCCGATGTTGGACACCAGGAAGATGAAGAAGATCACGACATGGGCGTTGAACGGCCTGTTATCGTTGGCGCGGATGATCGGCCGGATCAGGATCATCGAGGCACCGGTCGTGCCTATCACCGAGGCCAGCAGCGCGCCGACCAGCAGCAGGCCTGCATTCACCAGCGGCGTGCCGTGAATGTTGCCGGCAAGGAGAATGCCGCCCGAAATGGTGAACAGCGCAAACAGCAGGATGATGAACGACATGTATTCCGTGAGCAACGCATGCAGCACCGCTTCGGTCGCTGTGGGAACACCGAAGGCAGCCGCCAGCGGCACGATCACCAGTGCGGCCCAAAGGGCCGATATCTTGCCGTAGTGATGTTCCCAAACATGAGGAAACAGCAGCGGACCGGTGGCGATCGACAACAGCAGCCCGGCAAAGGGCAGCGCCCACCACAGCGGCATCGAAGCGCCGGGCAGGCCGTGTTCCTCCGCCGCGAAAGCCTGTGCCGGGAACAGCACGGCGGCAATTATCGCAGCGCATGCAGCCAACAGGGAGATCGGATATGAAAAAGGCCCCCTCATCCGGCCGCTACGCGGCCACCTTCTCCCCGAGGGGAGAAGAGACTCGGCGCCGACGCTCGCCTTCTCCTCTCCCCTCGGGGAGAGGTCGGATTGCCCCGAATTGCCCTTCGCAATTCGGCTGGCAATCCGGGTGAGGGGGTGCTTGCCCAACGGCCGTTCAATCCGACAAAGGGTCTTCGAGCGTCACGCCGGCGTCGCGCAGGCGCTGCAGCATGGCATCGAGCGAACCGTTGAGATCGATGCCGCGGCAGGCATCGAGCCGCACTGTGGTTTTGAAGCCCTGGCTGACGGCGTCCAGCGCCGAAAAGCCGACGCAGAAATCGGTCGCCAGCCCGACCAGGGTCAGCGTGTCGATGCCGCGCTCCCGGAGGTAGCCGGCAAGGCCGGTCTGCGTCGTGCGGTCGTTCTCGAAGAAGGCCGAATAGCTGTCGATATCAGACCGAAATCCCTTGCGAATGACGAGCTCGGCCTTGGTCCAGGCCAGGCCGGAATGGAAATCCGAGCCCAGGCTGCCCTGGATGCAGTGGTCCGGCCACAGCGTCTGCTGACCATAGGGCATTTCGATCATCGTGAAAGGCTGCGCGCCCGGATGGCTGGAGGCAAAGCTGGAATGACCGGCGGGATGCCAGTCCTGCGTCAGCACGACATGGTCGGTTCGCCGGATCAGGTCGTTGACCAGTGGCACGATCTCATCGCCGCCGGCAACCGCCAGCGCGCCGCCGGGACAAAAGTCGTTCTGCAGGTCGATGACAACAAGCGCCTCGTCGGCCATGGGCTTTCCTCTTCCGTATGCAGGCTCCAGTGGAAAATGCCGCTGACGCGACCGGACGCAGAAACTTGACCAGATGGCCGGCGGCGTCAACCTCTCGCGACATAACAAATGCGTGCCGGCCGGGCCGCCGCAAACTCGGGCTTTGACAAATCCTGCGGGCTTGATATCATTTGCATACGAATGAGTTTCTCGGCTCGAACGCCGGAAATACCGGATTCGGAAAGTTCCTTCTGGAAGGCAAAGCGTGATCCGTTACGCGAAACCCACCTCGGTCGACGAAGCGCTCGCTTTGCTTGGCGAGGGCGCCTGGCGCATCCTTGCCGGCGGCACCGATTTCTATCCGGCACAGGGCAGCAAACCGTTCCGCGACAATGTTCTCGACATTAACGGCCTGGCGGCGCTGCGCGGCATTGCCGAGACGCACGACCATTTCGTCATCGGCGCGCGCACGACCTGGACCGACATCGTCCGCCATCCCTTGCCGCCGGCCTTCGATGCGCTGAAACAGGCGGCGCGTGAGGTTGGCTCGGTGCAGATCCAGAACGTCGCCTCGGTCGCCGGCAATCTCTGCAACGCATCGCCTGCCGCAGACGGCGTGCCGGCCCTGCTCATCCTCGATGCCGAGGTCGAGCTGCGCTCGGTGGCCGCGACGCGGCATCTGCCGTTGCAGGACTTCATTCTCGGCAACCGCCGAACCGCTCTGCTGCCCGGTGAGATGGTCACGGCCATCCGCGTGCCGAAGCCCAGCGGCACGTCGGCTTTCGTCAAGCTCGGCGCGCGCCGTTATCTCGTCATTTCCATCGCCATGGTGGCGGCGCGTCTGGTCGTCCAGGATGGCCTTGTCCGGCAAGCGGCGGTCGCCGCCGGCTCCTGTTCGGTGGTGGCCAAGCGGCTGGCCGGCGTCGAAGCCGCGCTGCACGGTCTGCCGGTGGACGGCGGACTCGCCGACGCGGTCCTGGCCGCGCCGATGGCAGAACTGTCGCCGATCGCCGATGTGCGCGGCAGCGCCGAATACCGGCTCGATGCGGTGCGCGAGATTGTTGCCCGCACGGTGCTCGCGGCTATGGGGCGTACGACTGGCGAAGAGGTGGCGGCATGAGCCAAAATTGGCCTGACGCGCGTGAAGCCCTGCCCGATCCGGGCAGTGCCCAGCCAGGCTTCGGCGCTGCGCGCGCCGATATCGCCTTCGAGGTCAATGGCACCGCCGTCTCGGTCAATGTGCCGCCCCTGCGCCGCCTGTCCCTGGTGTTGCGCGATGAATTGCTGTTGACCGGCACCAAGATCGGCTGCGACGCCGGCGACTGCGGCGCCTGTACGGTGCTGGTCGACGGCGATCCGGTCTGCGCCTGCCTGATGTCGGCGGCTTCCGCCGCCGGCGCATCGGTGACGACCGTGGAAGGGCTTGCCGATAGCCGATTGTCGGCGTTGCAGGCCTCTTTCCTCGCCCATGGCGCTGCGCAGTGCGGCATCTGCACGCCGGCGCTGCTGGTCGCGGCAACGGCATTGCTGGACAAGCAGCCCAACGCGACCGAAGTCGAGGTGCAGGATGCGCTGGGCGGTATTCTCTGCCGCTGCACCGGCTACCGGAAGATCATCGCGGCGGTGATGGATGCGGGTCGGTTCGAACCATCAACGGGCAGCGCTGCCCCTCATCCGCCTGCCGGCACCTTCTCCCCGTATAGTGACGGGGAGAAGGGAGAAGCTCCAGCGCTGGCGGCCCCCTCTCCCCTTTCTTCACGGGGAGAGGGTAAGGGCGAGGGGCAGCACCAACACCAATCGTTTGATCTCGGCCTCGATCGTAGAATGCCAATCTCGGGCAATGCTGTAGGCTCCTCACCGGTCAGACTCGATGGCGTGCCAAAAGTCACCGGCGGTGAAAAATTCGGCGGCGATTCCTTCCCCGCCGATGCGCTGGCCGTGCTGGTGGTCCGCTCGCCGCATTATCACGCCAGCTTCGCCTTCGGCGACCTCGACGGCTGGACGAAGGCGCATCCCGGCATAGCCGGTGTCTTCACAGCAGCCGACATTCCGGGAAAAAACTGTTTCGGCGTCATCGGCCCGTTCGCCGACCAGCCGGCGCTGGCTGAGGGGTTTGCCCGCCTCCGCGGTGAGGCGGTGGCGCTGGTTGCCGGCGAGCGTGAGGCGATGCTCGATCTCGACCTCTCGGATTTTCCGATCCGCTGGACCGAATTGCCGCATGTTCTCCAATCCTGCGAAGCGCGCGCCGGCGGTGCCAAGCTCATTCATGAAAACAGGGCGGCAAACTTGCTGACCTCCGGCTTCGTCGAACGCGGCGATCCGGAAGCAGCGCTTGCCGGCGCGGCTTTCACCGTCTCTGGCGCCATCGACACCTCCTATGTCGAGCACGCCTATATCGAACCGGAAGCCGGCTATGCCTATCTGGACGGCGACACGCTGGTCGTCGTCGCCTGCACCCAGGCGCCCTATATGGACCGCGACGAGACGGCGAAGGTGCTCGGCCTAGCCGTCGACAAGGTGCGCATCGTGCCGACCGCAACCGGCGGCGGTTTCGGGTCCAAGCTCGACGTTTCGCTGCAGCCGCTGATCGGCCTGGTGGCGATGAAGACGGGGCGGCCGGCGGCACTTGCCTACACCCGCACCGAATCGATGATTTCGACCACCAAGCGCCATCCGGCCGAGATGAGAGCGACCATCGGCGCCGATGCCGACGGCATTGTCACCGGCATGATCTTCGAAGGTGACTTCAACACCGGCGCCTATGCAAGCTGGGGCCCTACCGTGGCCAACCGCGTGCCGGTGCACGCCTCCGGACCCTATGCGACGCCGAATTACCGCGCCGAAGGCCGCGCCATCCACACGCATGGGCCGATCTCCGGCGCATTCCGCGGCTTCGGCGTGCCGCAAGCGACGATCATGCAGGAGACGCTGTACGACGAGTTGGCTGGCAAGCTCGGCATGGACCGGCTCGATTTTCGCTTGAAGAACTGCCTTCGGAACGGTTCCGAAACGGTTACCGGGCAGCTTCTGGAGTCCGGCGTCGGCATTGCCGAATGCCTCGAATCGCTGCAGCCGCATTGGGTACGGGCAACTGCCGATGCGGATGCATTCAACAGCGCCAGCAGGGATAGAAAGCGCGGCGTTGGCGTCGCGTCCTGCTGGTATGGCTGCGGCAACACCTCGCTGCCCAACCCGTCGACCATCCGGGTCGGCATCGCGGCTGACGGCACGGTCATCCTGCACCAGGGCGCCGTCGATATCGGCCAGGGATCCAACACGGTCATCGCCCAGATATGCGCCGACGCGCTCGGCCTGCCGCTTGAGAAATTCCAGTTGAAGAGCGCCGATACAGCCATCACCCCCGACGCCGGCAAGACCTCGGCCTCGCGCCAGACCTTCGTCACCGGCAAGGCGGCCGAAAAGGCTGGCCGCGCCTTGCGCGAAAAGATCCTGCGCTTCGCCAATGTTTCGGAAAAAGCCGCTCTGCAACTGGACGGTTCGGCGATCGTCATCCGCGAGGGAGAAGCCACCCGCCGCATCGATCTCACCACATTGGACGTGGATGCCGAAGGCTTCGTCTTTCGCGCCGAGGAGACCTACGACCCGCCGACGCTGCCCCTCGACGCCAAGGGCCAGGGCAAACCCTACGCCGTCTACGGCTATGGCGCGCAGATCGCCGAATTGGAGGTCGACCTCAAGCTCGGCACGGTGAAGCTGCTGAAAATCACCGCCGTGCATGATGTCGGCAAGGCGATCAACCCGCTGCTGGCCGAGGGCCAGATCGAAGGCGGCATTGCGCAAGGCATCGGCATGGCGCTGATGGAAGAGTATATCCCCGGCCGCACCGAGAATTTGCACGATTATCTCATCCCGACCATTGGCGACGTGCCGCCGATCGAAACCATCCTGATAGAAGTTCCGGATCCGGAAGGACCCTTTGGTGCCAAGGGTTTGGGCGAGCACGTGCTGATCCCGACGGCGCCGGCGATCCTCAACGCCATCCGCCACGCCACCGGCGTGCTGGTCACCAAGATTCCGGCGACGCCGACGCGTATCCGCGCTGGCATCCGCGAAAAAGATGGCATCCGCGAAAAGGAGGCACGCCGATGAGCGAGCTTGCCGAACGCTTCGAGACCCATGATCCCGGCGAGAAGCTGGTGGCGGAGAAGATCCGCTGCGATGCCTGTCCGGTGATGTGCTACATCGCTGACGGGCGCACCGGCGCCTGCGACCGCTACGGAAATGTCGGCGGCAGGATCGTGCGGATGGATCCGCTGACCATCCTCGATCATGCGGCCGAGACCGGCGCGGCGATCGTGCCGTTCGTCGCCGAGGGCGAGGCATGGGATGGCGAACTGGTCAACACCGGCCGCCGCTTCGTCACCGCAATCGGCGCCGGCACCACCTATCCCGACTACAAGCCGGCCCCCTTCATCGTCAGCCAGGAGGTCGAAGGCGTCGATCTCGTCACCGTCGTCACCGAGGGCATCTTCTCCTATTGCGGCGTCAAGGTGAAGATCGATACCGACCGTCACCTCGGTCCCGAGACGGCAATAGTCCGCGCAGCCGGCGAAGCGATCGGCCATGTCACGACGGGCGAGTATGGCTCGCAGATGCTGTCGCTGGGCGGTGTGCACCATCTGACCGGCGGCTCCAAGGCCGAGGGACGCGCCACCTGTGACGCGCTGCTCAATCTGTGCAACCGCAAGCCAGTGGAACTGGCCATCGACGGCGGCGCCACCATCATAGTCGAAGCCGGCAAAGCACCTGTCATCGACGGCAAGCAGGAACACCGAATGCGCGTCGGCTGCGGCTCGGCCACCATCGGCATGTTCGCCACGCAATGGCGCGGCCTTGTCGACGAGGTGGTGGTGGTCGACGACCACATCACCGGCGTTGTTTCCGAGCATCAGGCCGGCAAGGTGCTGGGCTGGCAGGATACAGGTATAAAAATAATCGGCCGCCGTTCGACGCCGGGCCGCTATTTCAAGGTGTCCGAACCCGGGCTGGGCTGGGGCGGCACCAGCATTTCAGACCCGCTGTCGATCCTCGGAGAGTGGAACGCCAAGAAAGGCGCGCGGCCGGGGCTGTCGCTGCTGATGGTGTCGACCACCGGCGAACAGTTCGCCTATTACGAACTCGACGACGAACTGAAACCGGTGCAAAAACCTTTCCCCGAACGGCTGCAGAAGTCGGTCGGGCTGATCGAGGACAATTGCGAGCCAGCTTTGTGCACAGTGCTGTTCATCGGCGGCGCCGGCGGCTCGCTGCGGGCCGGCGTCACCGAAAACCCGGTCAATCTCACCCGCTCGGTTCAGGGCCTGACCACCTATGTCACGGTCGGCGGCGCGCCGGTCTATGTCTGGCCGGGCGGCGGCATCACGCTGATGGTCGATGTCACCAGAGTGCCTGAGGGTGCCTTCGGCTATGTGCCGACGCCGGCGCTGGTGGCGCCTATCGAGTTCACGCTGCGCCGCGACGACTATGTCAGGCTCGGCGGGTACGAGGCCGAGATCCGCAGCGTCGAGGATATTGTCGCAAAAGGCGGTGAGTACCTCAATCCGCGCCGCGGCACAGGCGCCGAAGCCACCAATCCATGGCCGCCACTCGCGCAGCTACGCCGTGCCGGCTCGAACGGGGCCGGGTGATGCAAGGCCCGCAAGCCAACTGGCTGCAGGACGGCAAGCGGCTCCATCTCAACCACGGGCCGATCGACCTGATCGTCGAGGTTTTTGGTGAGGCGGATGAATGCCGCCGAGCGTATGAACAGGCGGTAGCGCGGTTCCAGACGATCCTGATGGAGCTGGTCGAGGAGCTCCCCGAATTGCGACTACCGGCGTTTTTCCTGGCGCCGCGCACCTTCGCCGGCCCGACGGCGCGCCGCATGGAAGCAGCCGTCATGCCCCTGGCGGAATGCTTCATAACACCGATGGCCGCCGTCGCGGGATCGGTAGCCGACGAAATGCTCGCCGCATTGCTTGCCGGCCGCAAGCTCGATCGCGCCTATGTCAACAATGGTGGCGACTGCGCAATCCATATCGGCAGGGGACAGTCGATGGGATTGGCGGTCGCCGGCACCGGTAACGGCATGGCGGACCGGATCACGATCCGCGCGGAAGATGGCGTTCGCGGCGTTGCCACCAGCGGCTGGCGCGGCCGCTCCTTCTCGCTTGGCATTGCCGACGCCGTCACCGTGCTCGCGCGGACCGGCGCCGAGGCCGATGCGGCGGCGACCCTCATTGCCAACGCGGTGGACCTGCCCGGCAATCCAGCCATCAAGCGCATTCCCGCGCACGAACTGTCGCCCGACAGCGATCTCGGCGCGCGGCTGGTGACACATGGTGTCGGCACGCTTGGCCTTGGCGAAGTGGCGCGGGCGCTGGACAATGGCCTTGCCGTCGCCGAAGATTTTCGCCGGCGCGGCCTGATTGCCGCATCGGCGCTGTTTCTTGGCGGTGAGATCCGCATCAGTGGCTCGGTCGCGCTTGCAGCGCCCAACAAAAGTTCGAGGGAGGAAGTTGCCCATGCCTGAGTTTTCGATCCGCAAAATCGCGGTGCTGACCGAAGAGATTTTTCACGAGGGCGGGCCGGTGGCCCAGGTGCCGCGCCGCCGCGCCGCCGCCATGGCCCTGGTGAAAAACCCGTTCGCCGGGCGCTATGTCGAAGACTTGCAGAGCGCCATGGACGATCTGAAGCCGCTCGGCCTGTTGCTCGCCGACCGGCTGATCGCGGCGCTCGGCGGCGACGTCAAGCAGATCGACGGCTACGGCAAGGGCGCCATTGTCGGCACGGCGGGCGAGTTGGAGCACGGTGCGCTGTGGCATGTGCCCGGCGGCTACGCCATGCGCGAACGGCTCGGCGACGCCAAGGCGATCGTGCCGTCGGCCAAAAAGGTCGGCGCGTTCGGTTCAAAGCTCGATGTACCGCTCGGCCACATCAACGCCGCCTATGTGCGCAGCCATTTCGACGCCATGGAAGTCGGCATCAGCGATGGTCCGCGCCCCGAGGAGATCCTGTTCTGCCTCGCCATGACCTGTGGCCCGCGCATCCACGATCGCATGGGTGGTCTCGCGGCCGATGACATCAAAGCCTGGGATGGCTTGCGGTGAGCGGCGAGGACAATCTGCTCAAGCTGGTCGAGGTCGAGGCGCCGGACGACCAGGATTACCTGCTGCAGGAGCAGGTCGGCTTCATCCTGCGCAAGGCGCATCAGCGCCATGTGGCGATATTTGCCGCGCATATCGGCGATCTGACGCCGCCGCAATTCGCGGCGTTGGCCAAGCTGCGTGACGTCGGCGAGACCTCGCAGAACCAGCTCGGCACGCTGATCGCGATGGATGCGGCGACGGTGAAGGGCGTCATCGACCGGCTGAAGGCGCGCGGCCTGGTCGAGCTTTCCAGGCACGAGGTCGACAAGAGACGGCTGCTGGTCAACCTGACCGCGGCAGGCCGTGATGCCATCGACCGCCTGATCCCGCTGGCGCGCGAGATCACCCAGGAGACGCTGGCACCGCTCTCCGCCAAGGAGATCGCCACCTTCATGAAGCTGCTGGTGAAGCTGGCTTAGACCGCCGGGCGCCAAAAAGGCACCCGGCAGGAAGCTTGGCTCAGAGGCCGTTGTCCTTCAGCACCTGGGCGGCGTTTTCCTTGGTGATCTTCTCGGTCGGCAGAGTGATGGTCTTTTCGACCTTCTCGCCGTTGAGGAACTTGATCGCCTGGCGCAGGCCTTCGGCACCGGGAGTGACATAGGTGAAGGTTGCCGTCAGCTCGCCCTTGTTGACCATCTGCACGCCTTCGTTGGGCAGGCCGTCGATACCAATGAACTTGATGTCCTTCTCGCGGCCGACATCCTTGGCGGCGAGATAGGCGCCGTAGGCCATCGGATCGTTGTGTCCGTAAACGAGATCGATCTTCTCGTTGCTCTTCAGCGCGTTGGCCATCAGATTGTAGGCCTGATCCTGCTTCCAGTCGCCCGATTGCTGGTCGAGCAGATATTTGATGCCCGGCTCCTTGTCGGTGAATTCGTGGAAGCCGTCGTGGCGGTCATGCGCCGGCTGGGTGCCCATGCCGCCCCAGATCTCGACGACGTTGCCTGCAGCCTTGCCCTTGCCGCCAAGCAGTTCGACGGCATATTCGCCGGCCGCGCGGCCGATCAGCGCGTTGTCGCCACCGACGAACTGCGTGTAGTCCTTGGTCTCGACATTGCGGTCGAGCACGAAGACCGGGATCTTGGCATCGATCGCCTGCTGCACGACGCCGGTCAGGCCGGCCGATTCCTTCGGTGACACCAACAGCGCATCGACTTCCTGGCGGATCAGGTTCTCGACATCGGCGACCTGCTTTTCGGTCTTGTCCTCGCCGTCGGTGATGATCAGTTCGACCTCGGGATGCTTGGCGGCTTCGGCCAGAATGTCCTTGTTGAACTGCGCGCGCCAGGGCTCGATGGTCGTCACCTGCGAGAAGCCGATCTTCCACTTCTTGTCCTGGGCGAAGGCATTGCCGGTGGTCAGAAGCGCGGTGGTGGTCAGCAGTGCCGCGGTCACTGCAGCAAGCTTCAGCATGTCACGTCGTTTCATTTTTTGTTTCCTCCGAGATTGAGAGACGGTGTCTCTTGCGACGGCCGCTTTGCCGCGGCCGTTTCCTTGTGCGCCGATTGCCCGCCGGGCAGGCGCAGATAGGCCAGGAGATCACCGGCATTGCGCTCCTGCACGAGCACGGTGCCGATGATGATCATCCCCTTCAGCACCAGCTGAAGGTTCGAATTGATGTTGTGGAGCTGCAGGATGTTGGAGAGCAGACCGAAGATCAGCACGCCGCAGAACGTGCCGGTGAGGCTGCCGCGCCCGCCCATCAGGCTGGTGCCGCCGATGACCACGGCGGCGATGGCGTCGAGCTCCAGCCCGGCGCCGGCATCCGGCTTGCCTTGCCGGTACTGTGCGACATAGAGCACGGCGGCGATGCCGGCGAGCAGCCCCGAGACGGCATAGGTTGCGATCTTGACGCGGCCGGCGGCGATGCCGGAGAGGCGCGCCGCCTCCTCGTTGCCGCCGATGGCATAGACATAGCGGCCGAACGGCGTGAAGCGCAGCACCGCGCCATAGATCAGGATGGCGCTGAGGAAGAACAGGCCCGGCATCGGGATGATGCCGAACACCAGCGAACGCAGGATCTCGAAATCGGCGGTCGCGTTGGAGCCGGTATAGACCGGCAGCACCGCATTGTTCTGGCCGGCGGTCAGCCGTGCGATGCCGAGCGCCGTCACCATCATCGCCAGGGTGACGATGAAGGGCTGCAGGCGCCCGGCAACGATGATGAAGCCGTTGAGCGCGCCGAACAGCAAACCAACGCACGGCGCCACCAGCAGCACGCCGAGCACACCGAATTTCGGCTCGATCTGCGGCAGCAGAAACCACAGCGACAGGCAGCACAGGACCACGCCGACGACGGCGGGCGTGACCAGGCCGCGAATCCCGTCCAGCTTGATCTCACGGAGGAGGTCGGCGCCGGCACGGGATTTTGCCAGGTTCTGGAAAATGAAACGGGTGACGACGAAACCGAGGCAAAGCGCCACCAGGGCGACGGTTGGCACGCCCAGCACGACGCCCGGCGTCACGCCTGGAACCGTCAGCAGCATGGCGCAGACCACCGAGCAGATGGCCATTAGCGAGCCGACGGAGAGATCGATGCCGCCGGTGATGATGACAGCCGTCATGCCAGTGGCGATCAGGCCGGTGGTCGACACCTGGCGCAGCACATCGAGCAGATTGCCGTAGGAGAGGAAGATGTTGTTGCCCTTCGAGCTCATCGGCGAGCCCAGGACACAGATCAGGAAGATGGCGATCAGGCCCCAATAGAGCTTGGTCCGGGACAGGAGTTTCAAAACGGTCATGCGGCTGGTCTCGATATGGTCCGGCGCGGGGCGGCGAGGCGCATGATGGCCTCCTCACTGGCCGCGTCGCGGGAAAGAATGCCTGTCTGGCGGCCATCGGCCATCACCAGGATGCGGTCGGAGAGGTGCAGCAGCTCCGGCAGTTCGGAGCTGATGACGGCGATGGCGAGGCCGTCGCGCGCCAGCTTGAAGATCAGGTCGTAGATCTCGCGTTTGGCGCCGACATCGATGCCGCGCGTCGGCTCGTCGAGCAACAGCACCCTCGGCTTCGTCGCCAGCCATTTGCCGATGACAACTTTCTGCTGGTTGCCGCCCGACAGCGTCCCGGCGGGCTGGTCGATGTCCCGGCAGCGGATGCCGAGGGCCTTGACCGCCTGCCGCGCCAGCCCCTGCTCGCCGGCCAGCGAGCGGATGCCGAAGCGGGCCAGCGAGCCGACCAGCGGCAGCGCGACATTGTCCGCGATCGAAGCCTGCAGATGCAGGCCTTGCGTCTTGCGGTCCTCGGTCACCAGCGCAATGCCCAGCCGCCTTGCATCGCGGGGCGAGCGGATATTCACGGGATGGCCGTCGATACGGATTTCGCCGCCGGTGCGGCCATTGCTCGAGCCGAAGATCGCTTCCAGGATCTCGGTGCGGCCCGAACCCAGCAGCCCGCCAATGCCGAGGATTTCTCCGGCGGCAAGATCGAAGCCGACGCCGTCGATCACCGTGCGCCAACCATGCGCATCGGGCTTCGACAGCGACAGGTTTTCGACCGAAAGCACGGTCATGCCGCTGGTGTTGCGCTCTTCCTCGGAGGAAGCGAGCAGGTTGCGGCCGACCATCGCCGAAATGATCGTATCTTCGTCGAGCCTGGCCATCGGCTCGGTCAGCACATGGCGGCCGTCGCGAAACACGGTGACGCGGCCGGCCAGATGCATGACCTCGTCGATGCGGTGCGAGATGTAGACGATGGCGACGCCGCTGTCGGCAAGCTGGCGGATGATGCGGAACAGCCGCTGGCATTCGGCCGGCGAAAGCGCCGAGGTCGGCTCGTCCATGATCAGGATGCGTGCCGACATCGACAGAGCCTTGGCGATCTCGACCAGTTGCTGCTCGCCGACACGCAGGGCGCCGACGCGGGCTTGCGGATCGAGTTCGATGCCGAGCCGCTGCAACAAAGCACCTGCCGCGCGGCTGCTCGCCTTGCGGTCGACGATCAGCCCGGCGATCAGCTTCTCGCGGCCGAGGAAGATGTTGTCGGCGACGCTGAGCTCGGGCACCAGGTTGAGCTCCTGATGAATGATGGCGATGCCGGCATCCTCGGCGTCGCGCACGCCGGCGAAGCTGGTGGGGCGGCCATCGACGCTCACCGTGCCGTCATAACCGGTATAGACGCCGGAGAGGATTTTCATCAGCGTCGACTTGCCGGCGCCGTTCTCGCCCATCAAGGCATGAACCTCGCCGCGACGCAGCTCAAAGCCGACATCGACAAGCGCGGCGATGCCGCCGAAGCTCTTGGAAATGCGCTCGGCACTCAGAACGATGTGCGACCGATCGGCCGCACCGTGCTCCGGGGACTGGCAATTGCTCTCTTGCATGACAATGGCGGCCTCCCTTCCGTCGTCGTCAACTTCCCGCAAACGCTAATCTAAACGTTTCGATCATGTCAAGCCGATATAAGGTGCCGGACGTTTGGTGCAATTCGATTCTTGCTAAAAAGGACAGGATTCCGTACGTATTGGCCAGCAAGAGTGGCGAAACGTTTCGAAAATGACAGCGTCAGGGCAAAAAAGACACCGCAAATCCACCGCGCCCACCATGCTTCATGTGGCTGAAGCGGCGCGTGTTTCTGTCGCCACCGTTTCGGCGCTGATCAATGGCACGGCGACGGTCAGCCCGGAGCTTAGCCAGCGCATCGAGCAGGCAATCCGCGATATCGGCTACAAGCGCAACGCGATCGCCCGCAGCCTGAAGATGGGCACGACCCGCACCATCGGACTGACCGTGCCGCACATCACCAACCCGTTCTTCACCGATGTCGTCTCGGTCATCCAGCAGGCCTTCGACCGGGCCGGCTATGCCGTCATGCTGTGCTGCACGGACGAGGATTTGAACACCCAGGACGACCAGATCAGGCTGCTGCTCGACCGCATGGTCGACGGGCTGATCGTGGCGCGCGTCGGCGACGGCGCGATCCTCAAGCGGATCGTCGACGACGCCAACGTGCCGGTCGTGCTGCTCGATCGTATCTGCAAAGGCATCGACACCGATGCCGTGGTGCTGGACAACCAGCGCGCGGTGTTCGACGCCATCACCTATCTGATCAATCTCGGCCACCGGCGCATCGGTTACATCACCGGCACCTCGGACATCTCGCCGATGCATGACCGCATGGCGGGATATCGCGAGGCGCTTCACGCCGCCGGCCTGCCGATCGCCGAGGAGTTGATCCGCTTCGGCAATTTCCACGAGATCGACGGCTATAACGAAACCATGCAGATGCTTTCCTCGCATGATCGGCCAAGCGCGATCTTCTCGGCCAACAATCCGATGGTGATCGGCACCATGAAGGCGATCCGCGACATCGGCCTGTCCTGCCCGGAAGACATTTCGGTCGCCTGCTTCGACGACTTTCCATGGTCCGACGTGTTCCAGCCGCAGTTGACCACGGTGGCCCAGCCGGTGCAGGCGATCGGCGAACAGGCGGCCAATCTGCTTCTCGACCGTCTCGCCGGCAACAGGGACGCGCCGCCGCGCAAGCTTTTGCTCAAGGGCCGGCTGATGATCCGCAATTCATGCCGTCCGCTCGGCGCGATTGCGCAGAGCGTGAGCGCGTAGCCTTCCCCCGGCGTAAGTCGTACCAGGATTTGTCAGGCCGCCTGCGACAGGGATTTGTGCGCGTCGGCCAGGATCTCGAACGACCGCACCCGTGCCGCATGATCAAAAATCTGCGCGGTGACCATCAGCTCGTCGGCACCGGTGCGGCGCACGAAGGCATCGAGGCCTTGCCGCACCGTTTCCGGAGAGCCGACGACGGCGCAGGACAATGCCTGGCCGAGCATTGTCTTTGCCATCGGATCGAGATCGCGGTCATAGTTCTCGACAGGTGGCGGCAGCCGGCCGGCCCGACCGGTGCGCAGATTGACGAAAGCCTGTTGCAGCGAGGTGAACAACAAACGGGCCTCCGCATCGGTGGGCGCGGCGAAGACATTGAGGCCAAGCATGACATGCGGCTTGTCGAGCTGCTCGGACGGCTGGAAGCGCGAGCGGTAGACATCCAGCGCGTGATCCAGCTCCGCCGGCGCGAAATGCGAAGCGAAGGCGTAGGGCAGGCCGAGCATGGCGGCGAGCTGCGCGCCGTAGAGGCTGGAGCCGAGGATCCAGACCGGCACGTTCTGGCCTTCGCCGGGCACGGCGCGAATTCGCTGGCCTTCCTCGGCCGGCTGGAAATAGCCCATCAGCTCGACGACATCCTGAGGGAAATTGTCGACCCCGGCCTCGAGATTGCGGCGCAAGGCACGGGCGGTGCCCATGTCGGTGCCGGGCGCCCGGCCGATGCCGAGATCGATGCGGCCCGGATGCAAGGCGGCCAGCGTGCCGAACTGCTCGGCAATCACCAGCGGCGAATGGTTGGGCAGCATGATGCCGCCGGCGCCGACGCGAATGGTCTTGGTACCGCCGGCGACATGGGCAATGACGACGGCTGTGGCCGCGCTGGCGATACCCGGCATGTTGTGATGCTCGGCCAGCCAGAAACGCTTGTAGCCCAGGCGCTCGGCATGGCGGGCAAGATCGAGCGAGTTGGCCAGCGACTGCGAGGCATCGCTGCCTTCGACGATCGGCGACAGGTCGAGAACGGAAAGAGCGGTCATGGATGGGATCCTGTGTCAGGACCGCATGTAGGAAGCATCCGGCGGCGCCGCAAATTCAAAAATATTGATCAGCCTTTGATAGCTTCGGGGTCGGCGATGTCGTCCTCCTCGACGACAACCGCGTGCTGCGCGGCGAGAAAATTGCCGACATGGCTGAGCCCGTCGAAATGATCGCAGAATACCTTGATGACGACCAGCAGCGGCACCGCCATCAGGGCGCCGACGAAGCCCCACAACCATGACCAGAAGGCGATGGCGATCAAGATTGCCACGGCGTTGATCTCCAGACGCCGGCCGACCACCATCGGCGTCACGAACTGGCCTTCGACGATGTCGCACAAGATCACGAAGGCCGGCGCCAGAAGCGCGTAGAAGATGGTATCGAAGCTGATCAACGCCATGACCGTGACAAGCACGATGGTGATCAGCGCTCCGACATAGGGCAAGAAGTTGAGCAACGCCGCGGCGGCTCCCCAGACCAGCGGGTTGGGCATGCCGAGCGCCCACAAACCGAGAGCGATGACCGTGCCGAGGCCGGCATTGATGATGGAGACGGTGAGCAGATAGTGCGAGATTTCGCGCTCGACGTCATAGACGACGCGCAGCGCCCGTTTCTTTTCGCTGAGGCTGGCGAAGGACTGGATGATCTTTTCATAAAACATCGTGCCGGAGGCGAGCAGGAACAGCGACAGCACGAAAATGATAGTCAGGCCTGTTCCGGCCGACAGGATGTTGCTGGCGGCCGCCGACAGGATGCCGGACTGCGCCATCGCCACCCTCTGGATGCCCGGCTCCTGCGACGTCTGGGTCAGCTGTTCGATCTGATGCGAAATCTGCATGATCTTCTCGAGTGGGCGGCGCAATTGCGCCAGCCGTTCGGCAAGTTGCTGGCCTATCGAAGAGGTGTTGTTGATGAGGTCGATGATCGGTCCGCTGAGGAGGTAGCCTACGCTGGCAAAGATGCAGATCGACAACAGCACCAGAAGGGTCGCCGAAACCACTTCGGAGATGCCGTGCCTGCGCAGGAGCCTAACGATCGGCGTCAGCGTCAGCGCCAGCAGGAAAGCCAGAATGACCGGCATGAAGAAAGCGCGAGCGAAGTAGAGCGCATAGATGGCCATGAACAGGAAAATGCCGACGAGCAGCGAGCGCATCAGATGCGTGTCGGCGCGGGCCGCAACGCGCGAATCCGACTCGTCGGCGATGGCGCGGCCCAAGGCAGCGGGTTCGGTTTTCATGCTCACCCTCGAGCCGGCGCCCTCGGCGATCGGCTATTGCTTGCATGAACGCAGAGTTATGGGCGCAGGTTCCATGAGCCGGCTTCCGGAATGAGGCCCGTTTGCACGGGTCCGGAAATCAGAGCGCGCCGCAGCATCCAGGCCTGCACTCACGGAGTTGGAAGAAAGATTTGGCTTCTTCCGAATGTCGTGGCGACGAGAACGAAAAATCCGGCCCTTCTCAATGGTAGCAGCCAGCAGCCGACATTTCCGTCAGGCTGGTGCGGTGACGGCTGTGGCAGCCCTGGCTGTTTCCTTGCGCACGATCGGCGCCACCCTGGTGCCGTAGAGTTCGATCGCCTTCATGATCTTGGCATGCGGCATGGTGCCGATCGCCATTTGCAGCAGGAAGCGGTCATTGCCGAAGATCTTGTGCTGGGCGACGATCTTCTCAGCCACTTGCTCGGGACCGCCGACGAACAACGCGCCGTTCGGGCCGCGCGACTGGTCGAAATGCGCTTGGGATGTCGGACCCCAGCCGCGCTCGCGGCCGATGCGGTTCATCACCTCCGCCTGCGGGCCGTAAAAATCGTCGGCCGCCTGCTCGGTCGTCTCGGCGATGAAGCCGTGCACGTTGATGCTGGTGGCAAGGCCCCTCGGGTCGCTGCCGGCGCGCTTGGCGGCTTCGCGATAGAGATCGAACAGCGGCGCGAAGCGCGCCGGCTCGCCGCCGATGATGGCGAGCGCCAGCGGCAGGCCGAGCGCACCCGCGCGGGCGGCAGACTGCGGCGTGCCGCCAATGGCGATCCAGACCGGTAGCCTGTCCTGGAAGGGCCGGGGATAAACGCCGCGATCGTTGATCGGCGCGCGCAGATTGCCGGACCAGGTGACCTTCACGCTGTCGCGGATGGCAAGTAGCAGATCGAGCTTTTCGGCGAACAGCTCGTCATAGTCCTCGAGGTTGTAACCGAACAGCGGGAAGGATTCGATGAACGAGCCGCGTCCGGCCATGATCTCGGCGCGGCCGCCCGACAGAAGGTCGAGCGTTGCGAACTGCTGGAACACGCGCACCGGGTCATCGGAAGACAGAACGGTGACGGCACTGGTCAGCTTGATGCGCTTCGAGCGCTCGGCGGCCGCGGCCAGGGCCACGACCGGTGCGGAGGCGGCATAGTCGGGCCGGTGATGCTCGCCGAGGCCGAAGACGTCGAGGCCTACCTGATCGGCCAGCTCGACCTCCTCGATCAGGTTGCGCAGCCGCTCATGCGGGCCGATGGCGCCGGGGCCCGGCTGCGGGCTGACGTCGGCGAAGGTGTAGAGACCGAGTTCCATCTAATGTCATCCTGGTGTTGGAATTTGCCGCTAGACGTAGCCATCCGCCAACCTCGCCGCCAGAGGCGCGACGGTGAACAGTGCATGTCGTTTTCGGTTCAATCTCTTCGTCGCAATTCCCAAGGGAAAGCGCTGCGCGCTTTTCCCGGGAAAACCGTTTCACACTTCCCTGAAATTGCTCCAAAGGCGTCTCCCGAGTGCAACAGCCGACAATTTCATGGCTGCCATGCCGTTTTGGCGCTTGAACTCTCGGTTTTCGCGCGTATGTAAGCGTCGCGAATTGACTTCAGGGAAGTGGACTTGGCTATCTACAGGGAAAAAGACGTTTTCGAGCGGCGCAATGCCGCAAACGAGGCAAAGAAGGCGCTCCTCGAGCGCTTCAAGGCAAAGCCGGCGGCGGATGATCCCGCTGTGCTGGCGCGGCAGGCTGAACGCAAGGCGATCCTTGCGGCCCGCGAAATCCGCGAAGCTGAAAAGGCTCGGCTGAAGCAGGAGAAGCTGGCACGCGAAGCGGTCGAGAAGGCCGAGCGCGAGGCAGCAGCCGAAGCGGCACGTATCGCCGCCGAGGAAGCTGCACAGGCTGAGGCCAAGATTCGGGAATCCGAAGAGAACGAGCGCATCGCCCGTTTTCTGGCCGACGAAGCCGAACGCAAGGCCAAGCGTGACGCGCGTTATGCGGCACGCAAGCAGCGCACCGGCAGGACGCCGCCGGGCTTCTCCGCCCGCTAGCCTCAGGATTACCGAAGCAGCCAGCTTCGACAATCAGGGTCGCCTCACAGCGGCCCTGAAGGTGTTTGTCCCATGTCGCCCAAATATTGGTCCCGGTTCTGGGAGGATGACATGCGCAAACCAAAAGACCGTCAGGCGGCGAACTTCAGCCCCATGATGCCGCAGACAATGAGCGCGATGCAGGCCAGCCTGATCGCGGTGGCTGGTTCGCCGAGCAGCCAGATGCCGAGCAGTGCCGTACCGACGGTGCCGATGCCGGTCCACACCGCATAGGCGGTGCCAACGGGCAGCGCCTTCAGCGCCAGGCCGAGCAGAGTGAGGCTGACGACCATAGAGGCAACGGTCAGCACGGTCGGCACCAGTTTCGAGAAGCCATCTGTGTATTTGAGGCCGATTGCCCAGCCGATCTCGAACAGGCCGGCGAAAAAGAGAAGAATCCACGACATCGACAACGCTCCATCAGAGCATCGGACCGAAAAGCGATTTTCGGCGTCCGACGATCAGTCAAACAATGGCGGGTCGTCCCGTCCGGATTTTGGGGAGGCGCGAGGTCGTCCCCGCCACGCCAATATAGGAATTTCGAGCGCTCGATCAACAGCGGCCGGCAACAGTATCGCCGGCCGTAATCTTATTGCGAAGTGGATCGCCGGACCTACTTGTCCTTGAGCTTCATCGCCTTGACCGGCGGCGCCTTCAGCGCGGGAGCCGGAGCGGGCTTCTTGGCGTCCTTCTTCGGCTTGCGGGCTTCCTTGCCTGCCTTCATCGCACCTTTAGCCATGATTCGTACCTCCTGATGTGGGACGCCAAGTGAAACAAGAGAACCGCCCGACCGCAAGGGGTTAGCGACCGTTGCCGGCGTCGCCGGATCGCTTTCAACCGGTTTCTAATTTGCTCGTAAACCATGACGGTCCGTGCGATGGTCATTTTCGCACTGCAGCATCGACCCGAGCTTCGCCGGGTGATCGTCAGGCAGGCCGTCAGGACGACAATGCGAATCCACATCGGCTGCGAGATGAGCTTCGACTTTCCCCAGGAAACGCCGCTCATCGCGATGCTGAATGTGCATTATTCGCGTGCCTCCGATCTCGAGCGGCCGGATTTCCTGATTTCCAACCCGCCGGTGCCGATCGAAAGCTATCGCGACAGTTTCGGCAATTGGTGCAACCGGTTCGTCGCGCCGCCCGGGCGTTTCACCTTCGGCACCGACGCGGTGATCCGCGATCCCGGCACTTTCGAGATGGGCGACCTGATGGCCTGGCAGCACGAGGTTCGCGACCTGCCGGCGGACACGCTGCTGTTCCTGCTGCCCAGCCGTTTTTGCGAAAGCGACCTTCTGGCTGATGAAGCGTGGCGGCTGTTCGGCAACACGCCGCTGGGCATTCCGCGCGTGCAGGCGGTCTGCGACTTCGTCCACAACCACATCGTCTTCAACTACGGCAATGCTCGGCCGACACGCACCGCCGCGGAAGCTTATCGCGAACAGAGCGGCGTGTGCCGAGACTACGCGCATCTCGCGGTCACCTTCTGCCGGGCGCTCAACATACCAACGCGCTATTGCACCGGCTACATCAGCGACATCGGCATGCCGAAGCCGTGGGCGAGCATGGATTTCTGCGCCTGGATGGAAGTCTATCTCGGCGGCCGCTGGCATGTCTTCGACCCGCGCAACAATGCACCGCGCATCGGCCGCATCCTGATCGCCTCCGGCCGCGACGCCGCCGACGTGCCGCTGACCCATATATTCGGCCCGGGAGCGCTTGCCGGCTTCAAGGTGTGGACCAGCGAGATCGTCGAGTAGTCGTTTCTGCCTACGAGTCTCTAACGACAGACCTCTTTAACGACCGCCGTTTTTGAACGAGCCAGCGGTTCACACGTTGTGATGGCTGTGGAGCTTCTTCCATCTGACCATTAGACTGGGTGTGCATCGAATGGGGACAGCACCATGGCCGGACACGGCGGCTCAAAAAAGGTGATCTACGCGGCGCTCGCCGGCAATTTCGCCATCGCGCTGACCAAGTTCGCCGCCGCCGCCTTTACCGGCAGTTCGGCGATGCTGTCGGAGGGCGTGCATTCGCTGGTCGATACCGGCAATGGCGGCCTGCTGCTCTACGGCATGCACCGCGCCGCCCGCCCGGCCGATCGCACGCATCCGCTCGGTCACGGCCGCGAACTCTACTTCTGGAGCTTCATCGTCGCGCTCCTCGTCTTCGCGCTGGGCGCCGGCGTGTCGTTCTACGAAGGCGTGATCCATATGATGGCGCCGGAGCCGGTCGCCAACGCCGAGGTGACCTACATCGTGCTCGGCCTTTCCTTCCTTTTCGAAGGCAGTTCGTGGTGGGTGGCGCTGAAGGAGTTCCGCCAGCAGAAGGGCAAGCAGGGCTGGCTGCGGGCGGTGCAGTCGAGCAAGGATCCGAGCGTCTACACCGTGCTGTTCGAGGACAGTGCAGCACTTCTCGGCCTGATCGTCGCGTTCGCCGGCATCCTGGCGGCGGAAGTTCTAGAGATGCCGGAACTCGACGGCGCCGCCTCGATCGGCATTGGGCTGATCCTGGGCGCGACGGCGATCTTCCTGGCCCGCGAAAGCAAGGGACTGCTGATCGGCGAGCCGGCATCGCCCGAGGTGCAGATGAAGGTGCTGGCGATCGCCCAGCAGGATCCGGCGGTGCAGCGGGCGAACGGCGTCCTGACCGTCCATATGGGGCCGGCAGAGATCGTCGCCGGGCTGAGCATCGAGTTCGAGGACCATTTGACTGCGCCCGAGATCGAAGCTTGCGTCGAGCGCCTGGAGGCGCAGCTGAAGAAGGAGATGCCGGAGATCACACGGCTGTTCGTCAAGCCACAGACGGCAGGCACCTGGGAGAAGCGGCGCAAGCTGATCGACACCGCATCCGATCCGGCTCTGGACTAGCGCCGCGCCATTGCCTGGCTGCCTTGACCCGCTAGATTACCGGGATTCAGGAGGAACGAAGATGAAGATCGACGGCGGCTGCCACTGCGGCGCCATCACCTACGAGGCGGAGGTCGACCCGGAGAACACCGGAATCTGCCACTGCACCGATTGCCAACAACTGACCGGAACGGCTTTTCGCGTGACCGTGGGCGCGCCGGAAGGCCACTACCGGATCACCAAGGGTGCGCCAAAGGTCTATATCAAGACAGGATCGAGCGGCGACAAGCGCGCGCAGGGCTTTTGCGGCGAGTGCGGCTCGCATCTCTACGCGACATCGGTTGGCGACGGGCCGAAGGTTTATGGCATCCGGGTCGGCACGGCGCGACAACGTGAACAGTTAGTCCCGAGACGGCAAAGCTGGCACCGCTCGGCGCTGCCCTGGTTGCCGGAATTCCCGGGTATGACGACCAAGGAAGAGCAGTAGCGCCGTCCGGCGCCGCGCCTCAATCGTCGCCTTCGACGACCCTCAGCCTGAGCTGCCCGGTTTTCGAATCGGCAACGCGTGCGCCAGTATCGACCTTCGCGGCGGGAGCCCGTGACGCTGCGTCCGCGGCGGCATCGCCGTCGGGCTGTGCGCCGAACTCCAGCGCTTCGATCTTCTGGCCGCGCTTGGTGACCTTCGACGTCGAAACCAGGATGTCGTCGATGTCCTTGGCCGACTGGCCGAAATGGACCTGCAGCTTGCGCACCCGCTCATCGACGCGCGCGACATCCTCCATCAGCCGAATGACCTCGCCCTGGATCAGATGCGCCTGTTCGCGCATGCGGGCATCCTTGAGGATCGCCTGGATGACCTGGATCGACAGCATCAGCAGCGACGGCGAGACGATGACGATTCGGGCACGGTGCGCCTTGTGGACGATCGCCTCGAAATTCTCGTGGATCTCGGCGAATACCGATTCCGAGGGCACGAACATGAAGGCGGTGTCCTGCGTCTCGCCCTGGATCAGGTATTTTTCCGAGATATCGCGGACATGGATCTCGATGTCGCGGCGGAAGGCCTGCGAGGCGGCCTTCTGCAGGTCGGCGCCGTCGGCGGCGCGGATGGCATTCCAGGCTTCGAGCGGAAACTTGGCGTCGATGGCCAGCGACGGTGCGCCGTTCGGCATCTTCACCAGGCAGTCAGGACGGCTGCCGTTCGACAGCGTCGCCTGGAATTCATAGGCGCCATGGGGCAGGCCGTCGGCAACGATCGCCTCCATGCGAGACTGACCGAAAGCACCGCGCGTCTGCTTATTGGAGAGGATCGCCTGCAGCTGCACCACTTGGCCGGCGAGCGACTGGATGTTGCCCTGCGCGACATCGATGATGGCCAGCCGCTCCTGCAATTTGGCCAGGCTCTCATGCGTGGATTTGGTCTGCTCGGTCATGGTCTGGCCGAGCCGGCCGGTCATGGCGTCGAGGCGCTGGCCGATCGATTGCGTCAGCTCCGCCTGCCGTGCGCCGAACACTTCCGCAATGGCGCCCATGCGACCCTGCATTTCGGCCTGGCTTTGCAGAATTCCGGCCATCCGCACTTCCGCGTCGCGGGCATGATCGGCGGCTTCGGCAGCCGCCACGGCGCGCGCCTTCGCCGACCGCCACAACGCGATGACCAGCGCCACGAACAGGGCCAGAAACAGCAAAGCGCCGAACGCCAGCGCATGGCCGAGCGTGACGGTTGTGGCGCCGAGCCGGGCGACAGGCTCCGAAAGGATGGTGCTCAAATCATTCATGTGGACAGCATAGACGATTCGCCACGATAGCACAGATCAAAACGTGAACGAGCCTGATGCCGACCGGTTGACGCTTTTCGCTGGAGGTCTTAGGTGGAACGCCATGCCGATCAAGCCGCTCATCATCCTTCCCGACCCCATCCTGCGCCAGGTTTCCAAGCCCGTGGAGCGTGTCGACGCGCCGTTGCGCAAATTAGCCGACGACATGCTGGCGACCATGTATGACGCGCCGGGCATCGGCTTGGCGGCGATCCAGATCGGCGAGCCGCTGCGCTTGCTGGTGATCGATCTGGCCAAGGAAGACGAGACGCCGGCGCCGCATGTCTTCATCAATCCGGAAATCCTGGAGAGCGCCGACGCGCGCTCCGTCTACGAGGAGGGCTGCCTGTCGATCCCGGATTATTACGCCGAGGTCGAACGCCCGGCCGCCGTGCGGGTCAAGTATCTCGACCGCGACGGCAAATTGCAGGAGATGGAGGCCGAAGGCCTGATGGCGACCTGCCTGCAGCATGAGATCGACCACCTCAATGGCGTCCTGTTTATCGACCACATCTCGAAGCTGAAGCGCGACATGGTGGTGAAGAAATTCAAGAAGCTCGCCAGGGACAAGGCGCCGGGCAAGCTGGCGGGATAGGGATCATTCGAGCACGCCACGCAAAACCCAATCCCTGCCAAGCTCGAACGCTTTTGCACCGATCTCTAATGCAAGCGCGCGAGATTCTGGCGAGATGATCAGCACCAGAGAGACAACCACGGCTAACACCATCATTAGCAGGGTGTTATAAATGGCGAAATTGCTCTCTCTTCGCCTCGACAATTCGCCTTTCTCGTATCGTTCTTCGACCGATTTGTATTCAGCTATTGGCTTCCTGCGTTTCCCCAAGGGATTTTGAGCGCGCTGCATATGAAGCTCCCAGGACAGATCCGCGAAGCATACGCCTGAACAGTTGGTGTAGACTTAATGGACCGTTTTGAGTGGCTGGGTGAAGGGGCGGAACTCTTGTTGATCAATGACTCCGGGGGTGATATCAGTGATATCAAATCTTGGAGGCATCCATGGGCGATATGTTGATCAGAGATATTCCCGAACCCTTGAAGCGCGAAATCGAACACGCGGCGCGCAAGGGCGGCCAAAGTCTGTCGGGCAAGGCGATCGATCTCTTGCGTAAAGGCATGGTCGCGGAGAAAGAAGCCAAACCGGAGCCGGGACTTTCCGCGTGGGATGCCATTCGTTCGGCGTTCGCTGCTGAAAATGCAATAGGCGATGAATTTTCCGAGATAATGGACCAAATCGAAGCGGACGGAAAACGCGACTTCGGCCATCCAGTTGAGGATTTCGAGTGATCATCCTCGATACCAATGTTGTTTCCGAAGCCAGCAAACCGGCGCCCGACTTGAATGTCTCCGCCTGGTTCCGCAAACAGGATCTTCTCGCACTCTACATGTGTGGGCCAGTCATCATGGAGCAGTCTTTCGGGGCCGAACGGTTTTTGAACAAGACGGGATCAGACCGTTATATTCGCGTGCTCGATCAGCTGATTTCGCAGCAGTTCGCCGGCCGTATCGTGGAATTTTCCGGTTCGATCCCCCGACTTGCCGGCAAGCTGCGGGCGACGCGGGAAAGAATTGGCCGTCCGATCAGTCTTTCCGACGCCATGATTGCCGCGATCTGCCTCGCCCATGATGCGACGCTTGCCACGCGCAACGTTCGCGACTTCGACGAGCTTGACCTGAAGCGCGTAAACCCGTTTGAAGCGGACGCCTGAGCCGGCACACGGTGCGAGCAAGAAGACAGGATACCAGAAGAAAAAATGCCCCTTCGCGTCATCTTCATGGGCACGCCGGAGTTTTCGGTGCCGACTTTGCGCGCGATCGCCGAGGCTGGCCATGAGATATCAGCCGTCTATACCCAGCCGCCGCGCGCCGCAGGACGACGCGGGCTGGAGCTGACGCCGTCGCCGGTACAGCGCGAGGCGGAGCGGCTGGGCATTGAAGTCCGGGCGCCGGTTTCGCTCAAGGGCGAGGCCGAGCAGGCCGCTTTCCGTGCCTTGCAGGCCGATGTCGCCGTGGTCGTCGCCTATGGCTTGCTGCTGCCGAAGGCGGTTCTCGAGGCGACCCGGCTCGGCTGCATCAACGGCCATGCGTCGCTTCTGCCGCGCTGGCGCGGTGCCGCGCCGATCCAGCGCGCCATCATGGCCGGCGACCTGGAAAGCGGCATGATGGTGATGCGCATGGAAGAGGGGCTGGACACCGGCCCGGTCGGGCTGGTTGAAAAATGCGCCATCGAACCCGATATGACAGCCGGCGATCTGCATGATCGGTTGATGAGTGTCGGTGCTGCCTTGATGGTGGAAGCGCTGGCGCGACTGGAAAGGAATACCCTGACATTCACCACACAAGCTGTGGATGGGGTGACCTACGCCAAGAAAATCGATAAATCCGAGACTCGCGTGGACTGGACTCGCTCAGCAAGTGAGGTCCACAATCATATTCGCGGCCTGTCGCCCTTTCCCGGCGCGTGGTCGGAGATAGGAATTGGCGGCCGTCAGGAGCGGCTGAAACTGCTTCGCTCGACGCTGTCGCAAGGCCTGTCGCTTTGGGAAGAGTTGGGCGAGTCGGGAGGAATTCTCGATGACCGGCTGACGGTCGCCTGTGGGGCAGGCGCGATCAGGCTGGTCGAAGTTCAACGCGCGGGCGGAAAGCCCGCTGCCGCGTCGGAGTTCCTGCGCGGGGCCAAGATCGAAAAAGGACTGAAATTCTCATGAGCATGATGTCGATACGCGCGGCAACGCCGCGGGATCGCGAGGCCATCCGCCTCGTCGAGGAACACGCTTTCGGCCAGCAGGCGGAGGCCGGTCTGGTCGACGCGCTGGTGACCGGCGGCGACGCTGTTGCCGAACTGGTGGCGGAAGAGGACGGCCAGGTGGTCGGCCACATCCTGTTTTCGCGGCTGTTCGTCCAGAATGGCGGCAAGACTTTCGCGGCCGTGGCGCTGGCACCGCTGGCGGTGGAGCCCTCGTTCCATGGCAGCGGCATCGGCGGCGCGCTGATCCGCGAGGCGCATATCCGCCTCAGGGATGCCGGCGAAACGCTGGCTGTGGTGCTCGGCGACCCCATCTATTACGGGCGTTTCGGATATAGCCACACGCGTGCCGAGAACTTCGAAAGCGAATACCAGGGCGAAGCGCTGCAGGCGCTGGCTTGGGGCGACGCGCCTGAGGCCGGCACGCTGGTCTACGCCTCCGCCTTCACCGCTCTCGCCGCGTAGGCGAGAGCGTATAGCCGCCCGGCATGCCGCGTTTTCGCCTCGACATCGAATATGATGGCAGTCTGTTTGCCGGCTGGCAGCACCAGGCGGATCAGCCTTCGGTGCAACAGGCGATCGAGCGGGCGATCGAAAAATTCTGCGGCGAAGCGATCCGGCTGCGCGCCGCCGGCCGCACCGATGCCGGCGTCCATGCGACCGCGCAGGTGGCGCATGCCGACCTCGCCAAGGCGTGGCCGGGCGACAAGGTGCGTGATGCCGTCAACGCCCATCTGCAGGCGGGCGGGGCGCGCATCGCCATCCTGAAAGCGACAGTCGTCTCCGACAGCTTCGACGCCCGCTTCTCGGCCATCGGCCGCCACTATCTCTACCGCATCCTGAACCGCCGTGCCCCGGCCGCGCTCGACAAGGGCAAGGTATGGTGGGTGCCGAAGCGGCTCGACGTCGGCACCATGCACGAAGCGGCGAAAGCCCTGCTCGGACGGCATGATTTCACCACCTTCCGCTCGACCCAGTGCCAGGCCAACAGCCCGATCAGGACGCTGGAACGGCTCGATGTGAGCCGACAGGGCGACATGATCGAGGTCAGGGCTTCGGCGCGCTCGTTCCTGCACAATCAGGTACGTTCGATGGTCGGCTCGCTCAAGCGCGTCGGCGACGGCGGCTGGACCGCGGCCGACCTGAAAACGGCGCTCGAGGCGCACGACCGCGCCGCCTGTGGCCAAGTGGCGCCGCCCGACGGGCTGTTTCTCACCGGTGTCGATTATCCAGTCGAGACGAGCCCGGACAGGCTCTGAACTCCGGCATCCTCCGGCACGGTGATGCCGAGCAGCGCCTGCAGGCCGAACAGCACCAGCAGCGAGGCGATGAACATGCCGACGAAAACGGCGGTGCCGACCGATGCGCCCCTGCCGATCGTGGCGTTGGTCATGCGCCAGATCAGCACCATCGACAGGGCAAACAGGAACAGCGACACAAGGCTCGCAGCCTGGCTTGCGGACGACAGGAAAAGCCGGATCAGCGCCGAGGGCAGCATCAGCCATGCGGTGATGGCCGAAGCCCAGTTGCTGGCGACGACGTAGTGGACGAAGCGGCCGCCGATGCCGGCGCGCGGCGCGATCAGGGCGAGCGCAACCAGCGGCAGCACCCAGGAGCCGATGTCGACCGTCGCCAGGCGGACCAGCATGCTGAAGCGGCCCGCGAAGGCGTCGGGATCGCCGATTTCGTTGGCGATGCCGACCCAGCCGACGATCAGCGCTGGTGCTGCAACGACAATGGCGAAGAAGGAATTCCAGAAGCCGTCGGCCGACAGGTCGAGCAGGCGCAGGCCGTCGGCCTTGCCGAGCATCAATCGCCAGGCGCCCGTCAGCGAAGCTTGGGTTTCGTCCGCCGAAAGCATGCTGTTCAGCCCTGTCCGAACCAGTCTTCTATGAAGCGCTGGTAGATTTGCGTCAGCGTTTCCAAATCGGCAATGGCGACGCGCTCGTCGACCATATGCATTGTCTTGCCGACCAGCCCGAACTCGACCACCGGACAATAGTCCTTGATGAAACGCGCGTCGGACGTTCCACCGGAGGTCGACAGCGTCGGCTCCTTGCCGACCGCCGACTTGATCGAGCCGCGCAGCGTTTCGATAAGCCTGTCGTCGCGGGTCAGGAAGACATGGCTCGGCCGGTCGCGCCAGACGAGCTCGTAGTCGACCGGCGTCTTCTTGCCCTGCCGGTACTTCCTGCGCCTGGCCGCCTGGTCGAGCCGGTTGTGGATCTCGGCCTGCAGGGTCTCGTCCGTCCAGGTGTCGTTGAAGCGGATGTTGAAGGTCGCGGTCGCTTTGGCCGCAATGACATTGGTGGCGGGGTTGCCGACATCGATGGAGGTGATCTCCAGATTGGTCGGCTGGAAATCCCTGGTCCCCTTGTCGAAAACCGGATGCAGCAAGGCGTCGACCAGGCTCATCAGCCCGCGCACCGGATTGTCGGCAAGCAGGGGATAGGCGACATGGCCCTGGCGGCCATTGACGGTGACCGCGCCGGACATCGAGCCGCGGCGGCCGATCTTGATCATGTCGCCGAGAGCGTCCGGATTGGTCGGCTCGCCGACGACAGAGGCATCCCATTTCTCGCCCCGCGAAGCCGCCCATTCGAGCAGCTTCACCGTGCCGTTGATGGCCGGGCCTTCCTCGTCGCCGGTGATCAGCAGCGAGACCGACCCTTTCGGACCGCCATTGGCCTCGACATGGCGCGCCACGGCGGCGATGAAACAGGCAATGCCGCCCTTCATGTCGACGGCGCCGCGGCCATACATCTCGCCATTGGCGATCTCGGCGGCGAAAGGCGGATGCGTCCAGGCGGCTTCGTCGCCGACAGGCACCACGTCAGTGTGTCCGGCGAACATCAGATGCGGGCCATTGCCGGAGCGCCTTGCATAGAGGTTTTCGATATCGGGCGTGCCGTCTTCGGAAAACACCGGCCGATCGACCAGGAAGCCGAGCGGTTTGAGCATCGTCTCCAGCGCGGTCAGCGCGCCGCCCTCAGCGGGCGTCACCGAAGCGCAACGGATAAGGGCGGCGAGGTTTTCGGCGGGATCGGTCGGCAGCGTCATGGCAAAAGCGATAGTCGAAAGCGCAGGGCCTGTCACGGCCAGACATAGGGGCCAGCGTCATGGCTGGCGATGCCGCCAATATTATGGTTTTCATGTCGTATAGCTCCGACCCGGCGCGGCGACAGGATGGCAGACAAGGACAGAAGGATCGTCATAGCCGGTGCCGGCAGCATCGGCTGCTATGCCGGCGGCTGCCTGGCGCTGGCCAACCGAGAGGTCATTCTGCTGGCTCGGCCGCGCATCGAGGCAGCGTTGCGGCAGGGTGGATTGCGGGTCAGCGACCTCCAGGGCCGCGATCGCTCGATCAAGCCCGAGGCGCTTGTCGTCACCGTCGATCCGGCCGCCGCTTTGCCGCTGGCGGACGTGATCCTGGTCACGGTCAAGAGCGGCGCCACCCAGGATATGGCGGATCTTATCAAAGCCCATGCCCGGCCCGACGCCGTGGTGATCAGCCTGCAGAACGGCGTCGACAATGCCGACAGGCTGCGCGCTGAACTTGCCGGACGTACGGTGCTGGCCGGCATGGTGCCGTTCAATGTGGTGCAGTCGCCGGACGGCGAACTGCCGCTGCGCGTTCACCGCGCCAGCGACGGCACGGTAATGGTCGAGGATGGCGACGCCGGCCTGGTCGGCCTGCTTGGCGTCGAAGGGTTTGCGGTCGAAACCCATGGCGACATGAAGGCTGTGCTGTGGGGCAAGCTGCTGATGAATTTGAACAACGCGCTGGTGGCGCTTTCCGGCCTGCCGCTGGCAACCGAGCTGGCCGATCGGCGCTGGCGGCTGATCCTGGCCAGCCAGATCGACGAGGCCCTGAGAGCGATGAGAGCGTCCGGCATCGAGCCGGCGCGGATCGCCGGCCTGCGGCCGGCGTTGCTGCCGAAGGTGCTCAGGCTGCCGGACTGGCTGTTCAAGCTGCTGGCGCGGCGCTTGCTGGCGATCGACCTGCAGGCGCGCTCGTCGATGTGGGACGATCTTCAGCGCGGCCGGCCGACAGAGATCGACGACCTGCAAGGCGCCATCTTGCAGCTGGCGGGGAAGGCCGGCACGCCCGTGCCGACGGTTCAGCGGATCACCGCTTTGGTGCGCGCGGCGGAAGCGGAGCGGCTTGGCTCGCCGGGCCTGGCGCCGGAGCGGGTTGTTGCACCGGCCGGCCGTCGATCAACGTGATCTTCTGCCAGATTTTCCGCGACAGGTTGGATGCCAGGTTCTCGATGTCGTTGACGCCGTCGATGACCACGTCGTCATTGACCGACTGCGCGAAGAGCGCTGCGATCTTGCCGGTGATCGACAGCATTTCGGAGCAATAGTCGAGGTAACGCGCCAGGTCGGCGGCATTGGTGATGCGGGCCGGCGAGTGCGCCGTCGGCTTGAAATCGGCCGAAAGGGCTGCCGGATCCTTGGTCAACTGGTGCATGTCGATGACATGGATCAGCGAACGCAGGCCGTGCAGCTGGCGAAACACCCTTTTGCGCTTGATGCGCTCCTCGGTGCGGATCAGAGCAAGCAAGCCCAACACAGCGAGTATGACGGTGTTGATCGAAGCCTCTATGCCTTGCACCGACTGCAGGGCATCGTGGGTTCCCGAAATGCGGTCGATCGGCAAGATGGTACCGACGAACAGGAACACCAGCACACCCGTGACGAAGGCGGCGACGATGAGCCCGCGCAGCCACCAGATCGGTGCTTCGAGCACCTTGGCCGCCTTGGCCAGATCGCGCGACAGCGAGACCAGTTCGGCGGCGACGCCACGCAATCCCGCTTCAGGGAAACGGTCGGCGATCCGCTCTTCCAGCCGCTCGGCGGTTTCGACGATCAGTTTCGGATCAAGCGTGCGGTAGCGCATGTCCGATCGGCCCTCAGGATTGTTCCGGCTCGTTGGTGCGCCGGCCATAGCGGTTGGGTCCAGGCTGCCCTGGAAACAGGCACAACACAAGGAAGGCGACGATCGACACCACCGGCACGAACAGGATCAGCGCGGCAATGCCCGGCTTGTCCAAATCGTGCAGCCGCTTCACCGCCAGGGCGATGTTCGACCACAGCGAGGCGATGAAGGCGACGAAGAAGATGAACGACCACATGTTGCTCTCGGCCGAGCCTTCCGGCACCAGCGTGAAGCGGTAGAGCGGGAAGGCCTGGATGATGGCGACGAGCAACCCGCCAAGAAAATAGGCCGCGCGACTGACGCGGCCCGAGGTTTTGAAGAAAAGCCAGGTGAGATCTGATCTGTCAGGCAAGCGGGTCCGGTCCATATTGATTGGCGCCTCTGGCGCCTTCGAGAATGCCGCATTCCACCAGAAACCAGATCGGGCCGATGAGCGGCACCAGCATGATCAGGCTCCACCAGCCCGACTTGCCGCGATCATGCCAGCGCTTGGCGTAGACTGCGAGCGCGAAATAGATCGAGGCCAGAGCGATGAGAATGCCGATGATGCCGATCTGGGCGCCACTGGCGGTGGTCAGACGTGTACCGAGGATCGCATCGAGAATGAAGGCAACGATGCCAATGACGATGAAAACGCCAATCGCGGCCCAGAACTTGCCACGGTTGATGCGACCATCAAAACTTGTGAGCAGATACTTCCAGTCCATGTCACCCCTCCATCTTGAACCAGCGCGACCGATTGTCGCGCCGGCGGAAGGTGCGCTCGCTTTGCGCAAAGATCAATCGCGCAGCAATTCGTTGATCGAGGTTTTGGAGCGGGTCTTGGCGTCGACACGCTTGACGATGACGGCGCAGTAGAGGTTGGGACCCGGCTCGCCGTTCGGAAAGGGCTTGCCCGGCATCGTTCCGGCGACGACGACGGAATTCGGCGGCACTTCGCCATAGAAGATCTCGCCGGTGGCGCGGTCGACGATCTTGGTCGACTGGCCGATGAAGACGCCCATGCCGAGCACCGAGCCTTCGCGCACGATGCAGCCCTCGACCACTTCCGAACGCGCGCCGATAAAACAATTGTCCTCGATGATGGTCGGGCCGGCCTGCATCGGCTCCAGCACGCCGCCGATGCCGACGCCGCCGGACAGATGCACGTTCTTACCGATCTGGGCGCAGGAGCCGACCGAGGCCCAGGTGTCGACCATGGTGCCGCTGTCGACATACGCGCCGACATTGACGAAGGACGGCATCAGCACGGCGCCCGGTGCGACATAGGCCGAACGGCGCACGACCGACGACGGCACGGCTCGGAAGCCCGCCTTTTCGAAATCGACGGCACTCCAGCCGTCGAACTTCGACGGCACCTTGTCCCACCACACCGCCTCGCCGGGCCCCCCCTTGATGATCTCCATCGGGTTGAGCCGGAACGACAACAGCACGGCCTTCTTCAGCCACTGGTTGACATGCCACTTGCCGTCGGCCTGCCGCTCGGCGACGCGGACGGCGCCGCGGTCGAGCAGATCGAGCGCCGACTGGATGGCGTCGCGCGTTTCGCCGCGCGTTGCCGTCGAAATCGCGTCGCGTTCCTCGAAGGCCTTCTCGATGGTCTTTTCGAGGCTCGCCAGATCGGGCTTCGACATGAATTCGCTCCATTACCAAGCTGTTAAGGGGCAACGCCTTAACCTGTTTTGAAAGTCGCGCGGACCCCTTGGCAGGCTTTGCCTGTCTGGATCTTTGCATGTAGCAGGTTCTTGTCACAAAACCGCGGGACACTTTTGCGGAACCTGCTTATGTGAAGCCTTGGTGAGGGTCAATCGCGGCTGCGTCATGGGGCGGCGCAAGTGAAGAATTTGGACGGGTAGAGCATATGACACCTATGGAAAAGGCGGGCTGGACGCCACTGCCGCATTCGGACGAGGATCTGGAGCGGTCGAAGAGTGTGCCGGATACGCCGCAGACGCGTGCCGAAACTTACCGGCTCGCCTGGAACGATCCCGACTTCATGACGCGGCGCGAGTTGCGCGCGGTCCGGCTGCAGCTTGAACTCCTGAAACCGGAAATGATCCTGGCCGAACGCGGCATCCGTTCGACGGTGATCCTGTTCGGCGGCGCGCGCCTGCCGGAACCCGGCGGCGAGGCCTGGGCGGCCAAGAACGAGACGCAGAAGAAGAACCTCGAGGAAAACAGCAAATACTATGAGGAGGCGCGGAAATTCGCCCGCCTCTGCTCGCAGCAGTCGGCTACCTCCTATTACCGCGAATATGTCGTGGTGACCGGTGGCGGGCCCGGCGTGATGGAAGCGGGAAACCGCGGCGCCGACGATGTCGGCGCGCCGTCGATCGGCCTCAACATCGTCCTGCCGCACGAGCAGGCGCCGAACATCTATGTGACGCCGGAGCTCTGCTTCAACTTCCATTATTTTGCTATCCGCAAGATGCATTTCGTCATGCGCGCCAAGGCGGTCGCGGTGTTTCCGGGTGGCTTCGGCACGATGGACGAATTCTTCGAGACGCTGACCCTGATCCAGACAGGGCGCATGGAGCGCGTGCCGGTGATCCTGTTCGGCAAATCCTTCTGGAAGCGGGCGATTGATCTCGATTTTCTCGCCGAGCAGGGCACGATCAGCCCCGGCGATCAGGACATCATCGACTTCGTCGACACCGCTGACGAAGCCTGGGGGATCATCAGCCGGTTCTACAAGTTAGGGGAGTAGGGAAATGGGGAATTGAAGAACTGACGAATTGAAGAACTGGGGAACTGGGGGAATCCGTGGAGACCGTCCTTCATTCTTCAATTCTTCAAGTCTTCAATTCCCCTCTTCCTCCCCCTCCACAATCGCCGTCAGAAACCCCGCCAGATCGTCGGTGACGAAATCGACATCATCCTCATTGGCTGGGTCGCGCTCCCAGATCTCGGAAAAGGTCGGCTCGAAATTGCGCGGCACGATAAGCACCGTGGTCATGCCGAGCGACTTCGGCACCGACAGGTTGCGGGCAAGGTCTTCGAACATCACCGCATTGTGGCCGGTGACGGCGTGGAGTTCGGCGAACTTCTCGTAGGTCTGGCGCGCCGGCTTGGGATTGAGCCCGGCGGCGACGATGTCGAAGATGTCGTCGAAATGGTCGAGGATGCCGAGTTGGCGCGCGGTGCGCTCGGCGTGCCTGCGGTCGCCATTGGTGAAGATGAACTTGCGGCCCGGAAGCTGGCGGATGGCGGTGCCGAGAACGGGGTCTGGCACCAGCCATGAATAGTCGATGTCGTGGACCTTCTCGAGGAAATCATCGGGGTCGATGCCATGACGTGTCATCAGGCCGTTCAGCGTCGTGCCATATTCGCGGTAGAGTTCCTTCTGCAACTTGCGCGCATCGTCGCGCGGCAATGCCAGCAGCTCGCCGACATAGGCGGTCATCTTGACGTCGATCTGCGAGAACAGATTCGAATGATGCGGATAGAGCGTGTTGTCGAGATCGAAAACCCAGTCGGTGACATGGGCGAAGCGGGCGGGGTCAGGGAGCGTGGTCATGGGCTCCTTATGGCATGAAACGCGCATTCCGGAAGCGACTTTATCCACAACTTCTGCTCGTTGAGGTTGCGTAAATCGCCTCACGATTCAAATTTTAGGCATCTGGGAAAGGTGGCCTTTAGGGCTTGCTGGCAGAGAGGCAGTCTTGTGGGAGCAAGCGATGAACAGCATAATTCTGAGATCCGCCGCCGTTGCTTTCGCCTCAGTCGCGGCCTCTCTCCTGCTGACCCTGATCATCGTTCCGGCCATGGGATTTCCGGTCAACCGCACGATCTGGCTGACCTCCACCCTCTGTCCGCTGGTGCTGGCGTGGGCTGCCAGCGCAAGCACTTTCTGGCAAAGCGACAGGCTGAAAAACGCGCATCGCGATCTCGCCCGAGCCCATGCCCAGCTCGCCGCCGCGCATCGCCGCCTGGCGGAAAAGGCGAGCCGCGACGACATGACCGGCATGCTCAACCGGGAAAGCTTCTTTGCCGCGCTCGACGGTTCGCGCCGCAAGTCCGATCGCGGCGCGCTGCTGATCATCGATGCCGACCACTTCAAGACCATCAACGACAATTTTGGCCATCTGACAGGTGATGACGCGCTGCTTTTGATCGCCAGCGCGATCCAGCGCGGCGTGCGCAGCGGCGATGTGCTCGGCCGCATCGGCGGCGAGGAGTTCGGCGCCTTCCTGACCGGCGCCACCGAGCAGGAGGCCAAGCGCGTCGCCGAGCGCATTCGCCGCGAAGTGGAGCTGATCCGCTTCCGGCCCGTCGACGAGCGGACCATTCCGCTCACGGTCAGCATCGGCGGTACTGTCTGCAGCGAGGAAGCCAGTGTGTCGGAGCTGATGCGCGCCGCCGACCGGCGCCTCTACCAGGCGAAGCACCAGGGCCGTAACCTGACGATCATCGACACCGGCATTTCCGAGGCGGCGTGATCCGATCTGCCGCAACCGGCCTGTTAAGAAAACTCTAACGCTGTTTGCACTCGGTTGCACCACTTAGCCGGGTTTTCACTGCTTCGCGGCCAAACTTGGCACGATACTGGCTTCCACGGTGATGCATGTGTCGTTCCGGGAATTGCCGTTCTGGGAACGCCATGCAGTGCCGAAGCCCAGCCGAGAGACCAGCCATGAGTTTCATCATCAAGAAAATGTCACGCCGCGCGCTCGTGCAGGCGTTGATCGCATTGCCTGCCCTGTCTTTGTTCCGCAAGTTGCCTGATGCCGATGCAGCCGATCCAGAGCCCAACCCGAACGAGATCGTCGAGGTCAATGGCTGGATTCTGAGGCGGAGCGACCTGGCATGATCTTCGACAGCTACGAGGCGTATCGCGCCGCGAACTTCACCCCAAAAGTGTGCATCCTAGGCTCCGGTCCGGCCGGCACGACCATTGCCCGCAAGCTTGGCGCGGCCGGCATTCCGGTGGTGGTGATGGAGGCCGGTCCGCGCGAATTCAGCGACGAGTCGCAGGACTTTTACCGTGGCAGCACGGTCGGGGATTTTTATTTCGATCTCGACATAACCCGGCTGCGGTTGATGGGCGGCAGTTCCAACCACTGGGCCGGCTGGTGCCGCGTGCTCGACAAGCAGGATTTCGAGCCGAAGGCCTGGGTACCCGATACGGGCTGGCCGATCCGCCGCACCGACATCGAACCCTATCTGCCGGAAGTGCGCGACATTCTCGACCTTCCGGCCCTCCGGCCAGATGTGCCGATCTCGGACGACATTCACTGGGTGCAGCTGATCAAGAGCCCGGCCGTGCGCTTCGCCGAGAAGTTCGGCGATGAACTCGACAAGGCCAAGAACATCGCGGTGGTGCTCAACACTTGTGCCACCGAACTTTCCGGCGACGGCAAACGTGTGACGGGCGCCAGACTGTGGTCGAACGGGCAGGATGCCGGCTCCTTCAGTGCCGACTATTTCATCGTCTGCACCGGCGGGCTGGAGAATTCGCGGCTGCTTCTGTGGTCGAACCAGCGTTCGAACGGCGGCGTCGTGCCGAATGCGACGGCGCTTGGCCGCTACTGGATGGAGCATCCGACCTTCGAGGGCGGCAACGCGATCCTGGCCGACTACAACGCGTTCGAGGTCGACGCCGTCAATGAGGCCTTCTTCTCGCCGACCCTTGCCGCCATGGAGCGGCTGCAGATCATGAATTTCGGCATCCGGCTGATCGAGACGCCGTATCCCGGCGTCAAGAGCCTTATCGCCGACCTCGCCTGCACGGCACCCGACATGGCCGAGTGGATGTCCTCCAAGCTCAGTCAGAGACTGCGCTGCGCCGCCCAGCTCTACGTCGCCTGGGAACAGGCGCCGCTGGCCTCCAACCAGATCGAGTTGTCGAAGACCGATGTCGACCATGCCGGCGTGCCGCGCATCGAATTGCACTGGAAGAAATCCGAACTGGAACATCGCACCCTGCTCGAAGGGCTCAGACTGTTCGGCAAGACGCTGATCGAGAAGAATCTCGGCCGCGTGCGCATTGCCGACTGGATCAGCAACGGCCAGGACTATCCGACCAATGACGAGACGGCGGGCCATCACCATATGGGCGGCACGCGAATGGGCACCGACGTCACCAAAAGTGTGGTCGACGCCGACTGCAAGGTGCACGGCATGGACAATCTCTATGTCGGCGGCTCCTCGGTGTTCTGCACGTCGGGCCAATGCAACCCGACGACGACGATCACCGCGCTGGCCTGCCGGCTGGGCGAGCATCTGAGCAAGGTGGTCACCGCCTGACGGTTCTGCGCTATAACGTCGCCGGGTCGAGCGCCGGCTGGTCCTTGCGTCGGGCGACGATCGCCGCGAAATCGGCGGTCTGGAAGGCATCGCGCAAGGCGTCGAAGGACGGCAGCACGAAATAGGCGCGCTGGAACTTGTCGATCTCGTAGCCGGTGCGCATCACCGTTTCCAGGTCGAAGGGCACGTGGTGGGCGTCCTTGCCTTCGACCGCGAACTGCAGCTCGGTAAACGACGACATCAGGCCGGCGCCAAAGGCCTTTAGCGGCTGGCCGGCCTCCTGCATCAAGCCGTATTCGGCCGTGTACCAGTAGAGCCTGGAAATCATCTCGTCGCCGCCCAGCGCGATGATGTCGCCGGCCTTCTCGCCATACATCTGCATGAAGTCGGCGAACACCGGTTGCGACAGCGCCGGCACGTGGCCGAAGAAATCATGGAACATGTCGGGCTCGACAATGTAGTCGAGCTCCTGCCTGGTCCGCAGCCAGTTGGTGACCGGGAAGCGGCGATCGGCGAGATGATCGAAAAACGGGGCCGCGGGAATGAGACCGGGCACCGCGACGATCTCCCAGCCGGTCAATTTGCGCAGCTTGGCGCTGACCTCGTCGAAATCGGGAATACGGTCGAGCAGGCCAAGTTTTTCGACGCCGTCGAGATAGGAATGGTGGGCGAGCCTGCGCGTCAATTTGGTCTGGCGGTCGCACAGCGTGCGCCACACCGCCTGCTCTTCTTCGCTGTAATCGTAACCCTGGGACACGGTGAAATCGGCGCGGCAGACCGAATAGTCACCGCGCAATCCTTGCGCCGCGCAGTCGCGGGCATATTCGGCAACGCTCATCGTCGTCATGGTTTTCCTCCTCGCAAATCATGAATGGCTGACGTGCCGAAAGGCTAACCGGATTTGCCGAGGCAAATCGGTTTTGATGATGGCTCGAACGGAATATTTGGGATAACATCCACTCACAAAACCCTCTATCGGAGTGAAAATGCCTCAATTCGACGATTTCGAGATCAAGATGCTCGATGTCCTGCAGCGCGACGGGCGCAAGCCGGTTTCCGAACTGGCGCAAGAGATCGGCCTGTCGACGACGCCGTGCGCGCGGCGCTTCGAGGCGCTGCAGGAGGCCGGCATCATCAAGGGATTTGCCGCGGTGATCAGCCGCCGCGCGGTCGGCCTGATGGTCGAGGTGTTCATCCAGGTGCGCCTGGTCAGCCACAGCGACGGCTCGCCCGAAAGCTTCATCGCCGCCGTGCAGCGCATGGACGAGGTGTCCTCGTGCTGGACGATGACTGGCGACCATGACTTTCTACTGCATGTCATGGTGCCGTCGGTCGACGAACTCAACGCCTTCGTTATGCACCGGCTGATGCGGCTCGACGGCGTGCGCGACGTCCACACGCAGTTGGTGCTGCAGAACATCAAGGGGCCGGGCCATGTGCCGCTCGGGCATCTCAGGCGATGACAATGCCTCTCTTCGCACTCCTTGGGGAAAAGCTGCACGCAAACTGCTGAAACGGGCCAAGCGCGTGTCCACATCGCCGGCCAGCTTGCGCGGACCAACCGCCCAGAGGTCCGCCATGAAAATCGTCCTGATCAATCCGCCGCACACCGCCATCGGCAGCCGCGTGCCCGACGATCACCTGCCGCCGCTCGGCCTTCTGGCGATCGGCGGGCCTCTGATCGATGCCGGGCACGAAGTACAGCTCGTCGACGCCGAATTCGGACCGATGCCGCTCGATGACGTCGTGCGCGACGCACTGGAGGACCACCCCGACTTCGTCCTGATCGGCCATTCCGGCTCGACCTCGGCGCACCCGACCGCCTTGCTGATCGCACGCATGATCAAGGAGAGGGAGCCGGCGACCATCATCATCTATGGCGGCGTTTTCCCTACCTATCATTGGCGCGACATCCTGGCCGCTACCGATGCTTTCGACTTCATCGTGCGCGGCGAGGGCGAGGCGACCGTCGTGGCGCTGGTCGAGGCGCTGGAAATGCACCAGCCGCCGGCGAGCGTGGCCGGCATCGCCTATCGCGACGATCTCAGCCGCCCCTTCGCCACACAGGCCGCCATGACCATTGCCGACCTCGACGCCTACCGCGTCGGTTGGGAGCTGATTGAGCACTCGCGGTACAGTTACTGGGGCGGCAAGCGGGCCGTGGTCATGCAGTTTTCGCGCGGCTGTCCGCATCTGTGCAATTATTGCGGCCAGCGCGGCTTCTGGACCCGCTGGCGGCATCGCGATCCGGTGAAATTCGCCAGGGAGATCGCCTGGCTGCACCGCGAGCACGGCGTCGAGTTGATCAATCTCGCCGACGAGAATCCGACGGTCTCGAAGAAAGCCTGGCGGGCCTTCCTCGACGCCCTTATCGCCGAGAACGTGCCGGTGCTGATCGTGGGTTCGACCCGCGCCGATGACATAGTGCGCGATGCCGACACCCTGCATCTCTACCGCAAGGCCGGCGTCATCCGCTGGCTGCTCGGCATGGAAAACACCGACGAGCAGACGCTTCAATTGATCCGCAAGGGCGGCAGCATCTCATCCGACCGCGAGGCGATAAGGCTGCTGCGCCTCAACGGCATCCTGTCGATGGCGACCTGGGTCGCCGGCTTCGAGGACGAAGGGTTCCGCGATCTGTGGCGCGGCTTTCGCCAACTCATCGCTTACGACCCCGACCAGATCCAGGCGCTCTATGTGACGCCGCATCGCTGGACGCCGTTCTTCCGCATCGCGCGGGATCGCAAGGTGATCCAGCAGGATGCGCGCCTGTGGGACTACAAGCACCAGGTGCTGCAGATGACGCGGCTGAAACCCTGGATGCTGTTCTTCAGCATCAAGCTGATCGAGTTGGCGGTGCAATCGCGGCCGAAGGCGCTGGCCCGCATCCTGTTCCACAAGGATCCCGAGCAGCGCCATTCGATGCGCTGGTACACCCAGATGGGCCGCCGCGTGTGGTTCCGCGAGGTCTGGGGCTTTCTGGTCCGCGACATCAGGGTGAAAGACGGCCCGACGCTGGCCGAATTCTGGGGCGCGCCGCAGGACGCCGAGGAGGAATCGATGACGGTTTCACGGCCGGCCAGAAAGCTCGCCATTCCCACCATCGGCAATATTGAAGATTCCGAGGCGAAAAAGTTAGCCGGCTGACGAGCCCCTCAGGGCACGATCAGCGTGCCGGCGCCATGTTCGGTGAACAGTTCCAACAGCACCGCATGCGGCGTCTTGCCGTTGAGGATGACGACGCCTTCGACACCGCGTTCGATCGCTTCGATGCAGGTCTCGACCTTGGGGATCATGCCGCCCGAGACCGTGCCGTCCTTGATCAGCGCCTTGGCCTCGGCCACGGTCAGTTCGTCGATCAGCTTCTTGTTCTTGTCGAGCACACCAGGCACGTCGGTGAGGAACAGCAGGCGCGTCGCCTGGCAGGCGCCGGCAATGGCGCCGGCGAAGGTGTCGGCATTGATGTTGTAGGTGTGGCCGTCGCGGCCTGGCGCCACCGGCGCCAGCACCGGGATCATTTCGGAGCGTGCCAGAAGATCGAGCAAGGTGCGGTCGACCTCGACCGGCTCGCCGACGAAGCCGAGATCGAGCACGCGCTCGATGTTGGAGTCCGGATCGATCATGGTCTTGCGAGCCTTTTCGGCGAAAACCATGTTGCCGTCCTTGCCGCAGAGACCGATCGCCCATTCGCCCTCGGCGTTGATCAGCGCGACGATCTCCTTGTTGATCGAACCGGCCAGCACCATTTCGACGATCTCGACCGTCTTCTGGTCGGTGACGCGCAGGCCGCCCTCGAACTTCGATTCGATGCCCATCTTGGCCAGCATGGCGCCGATCTGCGGGCCGCCGCCATGGACGACGATCGGGTTGACGCCGGACTGCTTGAGCAGCGCGATGTCGCGCGCGAAGGCCTTGCCAAGCTCAATGTCGCCCATGGCATGGCCGCCATATTTCACCACGACCGTCTTGTGTTCGTAGCGCTGCATGTAGGGCAGCGCCCGCGACAACAGGGCTGCCTGCATTTCGGCGGTGGCGGTTATTTCCGTCATCGGCTTGGTTCCCGGCTTTTTATTTTAAGCACGTCGCTGTCCCAAAACCGCTGGACACTTTTGGGCGACATGCATCAGGTAAGGACGGCGGCGTCTTAGCGGGAATTGGCGCCGCCCGCAAATGGCTTTGCTGTCATATTCAAGCGCTTCACGACCTCGTCATCGTGTCGGCACCATCAGCGGCGCCCTGCGGTCCAGCCAACCCGAGATCTTCTCCATCTGCGCGGCGAGCGACAAAAGCGTCTCCTCGTCGCCCGGACGGCCGGCCGCCTGGACGCCGAGCGGCAGGCCGGCGTCAGTGACATGGACCGGCAGCGCGATCGACGGCTGGCCGCTGACATTCTGGATCGCCGGCCAATGGGTGAACCAGAGGCTCTTGTCCATCAGCTGGCCGAAGAATGGCTTCAGCTTCAGCAAGGGAGTGAGGTGAAGCTTGTCGAGCAGGTTTTCGATGAACTCGTCGGCGCCTTTCGGATCCATGGCGCCGCAGGCGAGCGGCGGGTGGGCAATGACCGGCATCAGCACGGCGTCGTACTGCACGGTCTCCGAAATCAGCTGCCGCGAGGCGGCATGCAGCCGCTGCAGGTCGGCATAGGTCTCGCCGGCCGACACCATTTCGCCGAAGCGGGCGAGCACCCGCGTCGCCCGCTCGATGTCGCCGGTAACGGAACGGCCGACACGCAGCGCTTCGGCCCGCATCGTGCCGGCGACTGCGGAGGCAACCGTCCTGCAGAAATCGGCGAAGAACTCGCGGCCGATAAAGGGTAGGTCGATCTCCTTGATCGTGTGGCCGCCCTCGCGGGCAAGCGCCATCGCCGTGTCGAGCGCCTTGAGCGTCTCGTCCGAGATCGGCAGGCCAAGCGGGGATTTGCGGTACACGGCCAGGCTGAGCTTGCCGGGATCGCGCGCGGCAGCGGCCGCGAACGTGCCCTTCGGCGGCGGCGCGGCATAGGGCGACAGAGGATCGGACCCATGGGTGAGGTCGAGCAGCAGCGCGCAATCACGCACCGAACGGGTGAGCGCATGGTCGACGACCATGCCGTACCAGCTTTCGCTCACCAGCGGCGTCAGCGGGGTGCGGCCGCGCGACGTCTTCAGGCCGACAAGCCCGGTGCAGGCGGCAGGCACGCGGATCGAGCCGCCGCCATCGGAGGCATGCGCCACCGGCACGACGCCGGCGGCGACCAGTGCAGCCGCACCACCCGACGAGCCGCCGCTGGTGTGACCGGTGTTCCACGGATTGCGGGTGATGCCGAAGGCCCTGGATTCGGTCATCAATCGAAGCCCGTGCTCCGGCGATGTCGAGGTGACGATCGGGATAAGTCCGGCAGCGATGTAGCGGTCGGTCAGCACCGAATTGACATCGGCCAGCCATGCCGGAATGCGGCTGCCGCCATGCGTCGGCACGCCCCTGATGGCGATGCCGAGATCCTTGATGGCGAAGGGAACACCGGCCAGCGGCAGCGAGGGGTCGACGGTCTTGGCGCGGGCCCGCGCGGCATCGTAGAGCGGTTCGGCCGTGGCATTGATGTCGGGACGGGTGGCCTCGGCGCGGGCAATCGCGGCGTCGGTCAGCTCGACGGCCGAAACCTCGCCCTTGCGGACCAGATCGGCGAGGCCCGCGGCATCTTCTTCCCAAAGGATCCGTTCGACCGACATGCGCGCTCCCCCCATCACTGAGGGCAAGCTAGCCAGTGGCGATTCCATTGGCAATCGGTCGACGGACCCGGCTGGCGACACACAAAAGCTTAGGCGTGCACAAGGTTATTTCCGCCGTTGCAAATACATTGCAATCGCCTAACTTGCCGCAGATGACGCCGCAGGACATCACCAAGCTGATCGTCCGGACTTCGATGAAGGATCGGGCCGCGTTCGATCTGCTTTACCGGCAGACCAGCGCGAAACTTTTTGGCGTCTGTCTTCGTGTATTGAACGACCGGGGAGATGCGGAAGAAGCGCTACAGGAAGTCTTCGTCAAGATATGGACGAAGGCGGATCGTTTTGCCGTCTCCGATCTAAGCCCGATCTCCTGGCTGGTGGCAATTGCGCGTAATCATGCGATCGATCGCATACGAGCGCGGCGCAGGCCTGCCGCCGACATCGATGCCGCGCTCGACGTGGCCGATCCGGCGCCGGGGCCTGAAGCGATGGCGGTGGCGGGAGACGAATCCGAACGTATCCACCATTGTCTCGATGAGTTGGAGAAGGACCGGGCAGCCGCCGTCCGGGGCGCCTATCTCAAGGGCGAGAGCTATGCCGAACTGGCGGAGCGCCATGGCGTGCCGCTGAACACGATGCGTACATGGCTGCGCCGCAGCCTGTTGAAACTCAGAGAATGTCTGGAAAGATGACGCTGGCAGAAGACACAGGACCGGAACGTGGAGGCGACGACCTGCTCGCCGCCGAATACGTTCTCGGCGTGCTCGATGCCGACGAACGCCAGATCGTCGCCCGCCGCATCGATGCGGATACGGTTTTTGCTCGTCTTGTCGAGGGATGGGAGGTCCGTCTCTCACCGCTGGCCGCCGCCTACCCGGAAATCGAGCCGCCGGTTTCGGTGAAGACCGCGGTCGACCGCCGGCTGTTCGCGAACGCTGCCGCCGTGACCACGCCCGCCGAATCGCGCGGCGGCCTGTGGTCCAGCCTCGCTTTCTGGCGCGGCCTTGCCGCGGCTGCGGTTGCGGCACTGGCGATTTACATTGCCGTGCCAGTCCTCAACCCGCCGGTCGAGGAGCCGCAGGCGCGCCTCGTCGCTTCGCTGGCCGCCGAAGGCAGCGACGTCAGATATCTTGCCGTCTACGACGCCGCGCATCACGAAGTCGGCCTGTCGCATGTCTCCGGTGAGCGTGCTTCCGGCAAGGACTTCGAGCTGTGGATGATCGAGGGCAAGAACCCGCCGGTCTCGATGGGCGTCATTCCGACCGGTGCTACGGCACATATCGTCGTCTCGCCGGCGGCCCAGCAGAAGCTTGCCCAGGGCGCGGTGCTTGCCGTCAGCCTCGAGCCGTCAGGCGGTTCGCCGACCGGACAGCCGACCGGACCGGTGGTCGCCGCCGGCGACCTGAAGAGCATCTGACCGGCTCTTGGCGTCGCCAGACTCAAAATAGAGTACCTGAAGTGTATCTCCCACCTTCCACGCCCGTAGACAGCATGGTAGCCGGCAAGCCGTTGCGTGGCAAAATCTCTTCGGCATCCCGGGCAAAATAAAAAATAATAATATTTCTGAAACTCCCGCACTTCTGTTCCGTATCTCCTCGCGTCCCCAAAAATGGGAAGAGAAACCCGAGGAGTTTGACATCATGCGTAGATACGCCACCCTTTTGCTCGCCGGTACGATCGCCATTTCGGCCCTTGCCACCGCTGCCTATGCCGAAAACCCGATGGTTGGCGGCGCCGCGATGTATGCTAACAAAAACATCGTCGAGAACGCCGTGAACTCGAAGGACCACACCACGCTGGTCGCCGCCGTGAAGGCCGCCGGCCTTGTCGAAACGCTGCAGGGCGCCGGTCCGTTCACCGTGTTCGCTCCGACCAACGAAGCCTTCGCGGCTCTTCCGGCCGGGACGGTCGAGACGCTGCTCAAGCCTGAAAACAAGGACAAGCTCACCAAGATCCTGACCTGCCATGTCATCGGCGCCAAGGCGATGGGGGCGGATGTCGCCGCGATGGCCAAGGCTGACGGCGGCGCCCACAAGGTCAAGACGGTCGGCGGCTGCGAGCTGTCGCTCAAGGCCGACGGCGGCAAGGTCACCGTCACCGACGAGAACGGCAATGTCGCCAATGTGACGATCGCCGATGTCGAACAGTCCAATGGCGTCATCCACGTCATCGACAAGGTTCTTTTGCCCAAGATGTAACAAGGGGATTGCTGCCGGCGAACTGGCAGCAAGGGCCCTCCGTCGATTGCACGATCCCGCTCCCGTGATCCGCAATTGACCCGCGCACTCCGCGCCGCCCATATTCGGATGTGGGAGGGCGCGGAGTGTTCGTTCGAGGGGGCTACCGTCACCGGCTTTTGATTTCCGCGCGGCGGTATAGTTTGGCAAAAGGACATCAGGAGGAACCGGTCATGAACCGTCGCGACTTTCTTTTGAGCGGTGCCGCCGCCATCGGCGTCGTCGGGGCCGCAGCAACGATGCTGCGCATGGGCGATCCGCAGGCAGCACAGGCCGCCGAAAAATTCGAAGTCACCAAGACCGACGCCGAGTGGAAAGCCATCCTGTCGCCGGCCGCCTTCGACGTGCTGCGCAAGGAAGGCACGGAGTATCCCGGCACCAGCCCGCTGCTCAACGAACACCGTAAGGGCATCTTCGCCTGTGCCGGCTGCGACCTGCCGGTCTATTCGTCGGAGACGAAATTCGATTCCGGCACCGGCTGGCCGAGCTTCTGGCAAGAGATCCCCAAGGCTATCGGCACGACCGTGGACCGCTCGCTCGGCATGACGCGCACCGAGGCGCATTGCCGCCGCTGCGGCGGCCATCTCGGCCACGTCTTCGACGACGGTCCAGCGCCGACCGGCCTGCGCCACTGCATCAACGGCGTCGCGCTGACCTTCAAGCCCGCCACAACCTGACAAATTCCAACTGGATATGAAAAACTCCGGGCTTGCGGCCCGGAGTTTTTTGCGCGGTCAGAGCTTTTTCGGGCGTGGACTGGAGGAGCTTCCCGAAACAGCTGCCCACGTATCTCTGTCTTGTCGCAATTCCTGACGGAAAACCGCCTTACACTTTTCCTGGAATTGCTCCGGTATCAGTGGCCGCCACCACCTCCACCCGCCGCCGCGGCCGGCTTGCGGATCAACATGGTGAACAGGCCAAGCGTCGCAAACAGCACCGTCAGCATGAAGAACACATCCATGAATGACAGCAGCGCCGCCTGCTGCTGGACCATGCCCGACAGCTTGGAGATGGCAGCACTTGTCGCATCCAGGCCGGGGGTTTGCTCGAAATTGAGCGTCATGTTCTGCAGCTTGGTCTGCGCGGCTTCACTGCCCCATTGCACATGCTCGGAGAGCCTTGCGTAGTGGAAGGCATTGCGGTCGATCAGCACGGTGTTGATCAGCGCGAGGCCAACCGCACCGCCAAGGTTGCGGGTGAGATTGAACAGGCCGGACGCATTCTTCAGCCGCTCGGGCGGCAAGGTGCCGAGCGCGATGTTGTTGATCGGCACCATGCACAGCATCATCGAACAGCCGCGCAGGATCTGCGGGATGAGCAGCTCGTTGAAATCCCAGTCGGCGGTCAGATGCGTCATCCACCAGGTGCCGGTGGCGAAGCCGAAGAAGCCGATCATCATCATCAGCCGCGGGTCCATCTTGTTCGACAGGATGCCCGAGATCGGCGCGGTGAAGAACATGGCCAGGCCGCTGACGAACAGCGCCTCGCCGATCATCATCGAATCGTAGCCACGGATGCGCCCGAGATACACCGGGTAGAGATAGGTCAGGCCGTAAAGGCCGATGCCGATGACGAAGGAAAACAGCGAGCCGAAGGCGAAGTTGATGTTGGTGAAGGCCTTCAGGTCGACGATCGGCTCCTCGGCGGTGAACACCCGCCAGAAGAACAGCACCGCGCCGATGGTCATGACAATGGCGCAGATGAAGACGCCCTGGTCCTGCAGCCAGTCATTGTTGGGGCCTTCCTCGAGCACATATTCCATGCAGCCCAGGAAAGCCGCCATGCCGGCGAGGCCCCACCAGTCGAACTTGCTGAACAGCTTGAGGTTGGGCTTGTCGAAGTCGATCAGCGTCCAGGCCGCCGCTGTCACCAGGATGCCGGGCACGACATTGACCAGGAACAGCCAGTGCCAGGACATGGCATGGCTGATATAGCCGCCGACAGTCGGGCCGATGGTCGGCGCCAACGTCGCCACCAGGCCGATCATCGGCGAGACGAAGGCGCGGCGCGAGGGCGGGAAGATGGTGAAGGCAGCGGCGAAGACGCTCGGTATCATGCCGCCGCCGATGAAGCCCTGGACGGCGCGGTAGACAATCATCTGGTCGATGTTGGTGGCAGTCGCCGCCAGCGCACTGGCCGCGGTGAAGCCCGCCGCCGAGATCGTGAACAGCACCCGCGTCGACAGCATCCGGCTGAGGAAGCCCGACAGCGGGATCATCACCACTTCGGCGATCAGATAGGCGGTCTGCACCCACGGGATTTCGTCGGAGCTGGCGCTCAGGCCGGCCTGGATTTCCGACAGCGAGGCGGAGACGATCTGGATATCGAGGATGGCCATGAACATGCCGAACACCATCGCCAGGAAGGCGATGACGCGCCGCGTCGAAATGGTGTCAGGCACAGCCGGCCTCGCCGGCGGTGCTCCTGCTGTCAGGGTTGCGGTTGCCATGGCATTGCTCCCCGGCAGCCGCTCAGTTCGACGCTGCCGCTGATGCCGACCCGGATGGGGCGGTACGGCTGTCGACGGCGACGATGACGCTCAGGCCGGCGCGCAGTTTGCCGCTCTTCAGGACATCTGCCGGCACATCGATACGGACCGGAACGCGCTGCACGACCTTGGTGAAGTTGCCGGTGGCGTTTTCGGGCGGCAGCAGCGAGAACACGGCACCCGAAGCCGGCGCCAGCGACGAGACGGTTCCCTCGAAGTCCTGGCCGTCGGTCGCATCGACCGAGATCTTGACCTTCTCGCCGGGAACCAGCCGGGCAAGCTGCGTCTCCTTGAAGTTGGCGACGATGTAGAGCTTGTCCATCGGCACGATGACAGCGAGCTTCTGGCCGGGGCTGACAAGGTCGCCCTGTTCGACCGAGCGGTTGCCGACGATGCCGTCATAAGGCGCCTTGAGCACGGTGAAGGAAAGATCGCGCAGCGCCTTGTCATGGCTGAGCTGCAGGGAGGCCAGCGTGCTCGCCGATTCCGCGCGTTGCGCCTGCAGCACGCCGATATTGGCCTGCGCGGCGGCGATCTGTGCGTCGGCGCCGACAAGGGCGGCATCGGCCTGCTGGACCGCCGTCTGGGCGTCGTCCAGCTGCGCCTGCGTGCCGACATGGGTCTTGAGCAGTTGCGAGGCGCGCGCCGCGACCTTGGCCGCATTGTCGGCGGCGGCCTGGTCGGCGACCTTCTGCGCCTGCGCCTGCTGCAGCGAGGCGCGGGCCGCGTCGGTCTGGGCGTCGATACGGTCGAGCGTCTTGCTCAAAGTGGCGATCTGCGCCTCGGCCTGGGCGACGGCAATCTTGTAATCGCCGTCATCGACGACGAGCAGCGGATCGCCGGCCTTGACCAGCTGGTTCTCGCTGACCTTGACCTGATCGACATAGCCGGAAATCTTGGGCGATATGAACGCCATGTCCGCCTGGACATAGGCATCGTCCGTCGAGATCATGAAGCGGCCCGTGGTCCAGTAATCGTAACCATACCAGGCGCCGGCGCCCAGCAAGGCGACGCCGATGATCGGCAGCAGGAAGGAACGCACCGAACGCTTCTTCTTGGCCGGAGCCTCTGCCGGTGGCGACGAGACCGGCTGGACAGGCACTTCCGGGGCTTCCGTCGCCGGCGCAACCTTGGCGTTGGGAAAGGGACGGACTTCGGCAGTGGTCGGCGCGTTCGAGGACATGACATCTCTCTAAAGTTATAATATAATACTGAACCGTTCGGTTCGATCCGGCCGTTGACATAGCGCGTAAACAGGACCATATCAAGGGCAATCGAACCGCTTGGTTCGAATTATTTTCGAGGTGTGACTTTCATGGCCGAGACCCCGCCCAATGTCGAAAACGAGTCGTGCGACGACCTGTTGGAAAGCTTGCGTCGTGGCCGCCCGGCCGCGGGGCAGGATCCGGTCAAGCGCAGCCAGATCATCGACGGCGCCCGTCGTGTCTTCATCGACAAGGGCTTCGAAGCCGCCTCGATGAACGACATCACCCGCGAGGCCGGTGTCTCCAAGGGTACGATCTACGTCTATTTCGCCAACAAGGAAGAGCTGTTCGAAGCGCTGATCGAGGAAGAGCGCGGCACCATCTTCAAGAACATGTATGACGTGCTGGACAATGCCGACAACCTGCGCGAGACGCTGGTGAAGTTCGGCAAGGTGCTGGCCCTCAAGATCACGTCGGCCAAGGTGATCCAGGCGCAGCGCACGGTGATCGGTGCATCCGACCGGATACCCGACATGGGCGCGCGGTTTTACGAGCGCGGTCCCAAGCGTGGCCACGACAAGGTCGCGGCCTTTCTCAATGCCGCCATCGAGCGCGACCTGCTGCGCATCGACGATGTCGATCTTGCCGCCTATCAGTTCACCGAACTGTGCCTGGCCGGTCTGTTCCGCCAGTGCATCTTCGCCTATCGCACGAAAGCCCCGACCCAGGACGAGATCGACCGCATCGTCAGGTCAGGCGTCAGCATGTTCCTCAAGGCATACGGCACCGAAAGGCTTGTGGCGGAAGAAGGCCACCAGACGATTGCTATCGAAGCCAAGCCGTAGGCCATGCTCTAAGGTGTGGATGCTTAGCCGCCATTGGCGGCAAGCACGATGGCCGCCTGCAATTCCTGGAGGCCCTCGGCCTTTTCAGAAGAGGTGGCCAGCACGAACGGGAACGCCGCCGGCCGCTTCTTGATCTTTGCCAGCGTCTCCTCGATCAGCCTCGGCACGCCGGCAGTCTTGATCTTGTCGGTCTTGGTCAGCACGATCTGGTAGGACACCGCCGCCTTGTCGAGCAGCGACAGCACTTCGTCGTCCTTGGCCTTGATGCCGTGGCGGGCGTCGATCAGCACATAGACGCGCTTCAGCGTGACGCGGCCCTTGAGATAGTCGAAGACCAGCTTGGTCCACTCGTCGACCTTCTCCTTCGGCGCGGTGGCATAGCCATAGCCGGGCATGTCGACCAGCGCCAAGGGCGGCAGGTCGGCGCCCTCACCCGAAAATCCGTCCGGCACGAAATAGTTGAGCTCCTGCGTGCGCCCCGGCGTGTTGGAGGTGCGCGCCAGCCCCTTCTGGTTGACCAGCGCGTTGATCAGCGACGACTTGCCGACATTCGAGCGGCCGGCAAAGGCGATTTCCGGCGGCCCTTCCGGCGGCAGGAATTTCATGGCCGGCACGCCGCGGATGAAGATCCACCCCCGCGTAAACAGTTCGGTGCCGATTATGCTGCTGTTCAGAGCGTTCAAGCTGCTGCCTCCAGAAGAGAGATATCGGCGCCCCGGATAGCATCGAGGTTGCGACTGACCTTGTCCACCGGCCAGTCCCACCACGCCACCGCCAGCAGCCGCCTGATTGTCCGGTCGTCGAAACGCATCTTCACCACCTTGGCCGCATTGCCGGCGACGATCGCATAGGGCGGCACGTCGTGCGTCACCACCGATTTCGCGGCGATGATGGCGCCGTGGCCGATTTCCACCCCGGGCAAGATCACCGCCTCCATGCCGATCCAGACGTCGCTGCCGACGATGGTGTCGCCACGCACTTCCCTGGACCAGGTCGCCGGGTCAAAACCCTTTTCCCAGCCATGGCCAAAGATATTGAACGGATAGGTCGAAAAGCCGGACATGGCGTGGTTGGCGCCGTTCATGATGAACCGCGCGCCCTCGGCGATGGCGCAGAACCGACCGATGATCAGCTTGTCGCCGATGAAGGGATAGTGGTGCAGCACGCATTTTTCGGCGAATTTATCCGGCCCGTCGGGGTCGTCATAATAGGTGAAGTCGCCGATCTCGATGTTCGGCGCATTCACCAGTCCCTTGAGGAAGCCGACGCGGGTATGCATCGGGATCGGGTGCTTGATGTCTGGGTTGGGTCCGTCCATGTCGAAATCCGTCAGAGAAATGGCAGCCAGGCACATCCGAAACTCGAATGCGCCCGTTCAAAATAGCGTGATCCGCCCTATAGCACCAATCGGGCGACGAGCGAGCTTTCCTTGACGGCCTTGCTCATTTGCCGCCGCGGCAGATCACGATCGGATCGGACATTGCGCTGTCGAAACCGCTGCCCTGATAGACGGTGACGTTCGCCGCGCCGGGCGGCAGCATGAAGCTGCCTTCGACGATTTTCTGGTCTCCGGCCGGCATGTGGAGAGCCCAGCTATAGGTGCAAAACTGAGGCGGCGCCTGGGGTTCGACGTGGCTGCAGTTCAATTGCGCGCCACCCAGCATGGCGGCGCCGCCGCAGCTGACGGCGTCCTTTGCGAGCGCAATGCCAGGCCATCCCGCGATGGCCGCCACGGTCACGATCTTCAGCCAATTCATCGTCCTATCCTTGCCCGGCAACAGCCTGCTACCTGAGCCTTTTTATGGTGTCGCAGCACATGCGTCATTTTTTCCAGGCGGGCTTAGTCCGTCTTGCGCACCGCGTCCAGCGGGATTATGTGCATGATGATAATAAGCATGCTCACTAAAAGTTGCGCCTTAGAACCTCAGTACCTTCCATGCCATCGTCACCCAACATCAGCTTCGTGCTGCACGATGTCGCGCGCCTGCTTCGAAAGCGGTTCGAGCAGAGGTCGCGGGCATCGGGGCTGACCCGCGCCCAGTGGCAGGTGCTCGCCTATCTCTGCCTGCATGAGGGCATCCACCAGAACAAACTGGCCGATCTTATCGAGATCACGCCGATCACGCTCGCCCGGCTGCTCGATAAGATGGAGGCACGCGGCTTCATCGAGCGCCGGCCCAATCCCGCTGACCGCCGGGCATGGCTGCTCTACCTGAAGCCGCAAGCTTATCCGCTCATCGAAACCATGCGTACCAATGGGCAGAAGACGCGGGACGAGGCCTTTGTCGGTCTTTCCGCGGATGCCCAGCTGCATCTGCTGCAAACCCTATCCCTCATCAAATCCAATCTGCTCGCGGCTTGCACCCAGCCTGCCGCCGACCGGGAGAAAACACATGGCTGAATCAACCTCACCAAAGAAGCCTGCCGAAGAAGACGGATCCTCCGCCGGCCGGGCGCGCGACCAGATCATCCGACTGGACAGCGAACGCGAACAAAGGCGAGCCGGCACCCTCATCGGCAATGACGAGCTCGAAGCACCGGTCGCCCTGGAGCCGGCGGCGCTCGAGGCGCCGTCCAAGGAGCCACGGCAGGCCACGGTTGCGGTGGCGCCTCCGGCGCCGGTCAAGCCCAAGCGCGGCCGGGCACGGCCGATCCTGTTTGCCCTGCTTCCGGTCGCGCTGGTCGTCGGCGGCTATTACTACGTCATCGGCGGCCAGGTCATGACGACCGACAACGCCTACATCCAGGCGCAGTCGCTCGGCGTTTCCACCGATGTCTCCGGCACTGTGTCCGAGATCGACGTGCACGAGAACGAGGCGGTGAAGAAGGACCAGGTGCTTTTCCGGCTGCGGCCGGCCTCTTTCGAAACCGCTCTTGCCGCCGCCCAGGCGCAGCTCGGCACTGTGCGCAACCAGGTGCTGACCTTGCAGGCGAGCTACCAGCAGTCGCAGGCGCTGATCGAGCAGGCGCAGGCCGACATCCCCTATTACGAGGCCGCTTTCCAGCGCCAGCAGGATCTGCTCAAGACCTCCACCTCCTCCAAGGCGACCTTCGACAGCGCCCAGCACGACCTCGTCGCCGCCCGCCAGAAAGTGTCCGTTGCCCAGGCGCAGGCACAGGCGACGCTTGCCCAGCTTGGCGGCGACGCCAGCCAGCCGGTGGAGAAGAATCCCTTCTACCTCCAGGCGCAGTCGGCGGTGGACGACGCCCAGCGCAACCTTGCCGATTCCATCGTCAAGGCGCCGTTCGACGGCATCGTCACCAATGTCGACGCGCTTCAGGTCGGCAAGTACCTGCCGGCTTCGCAGCCGGCCTTCAGCCTGATTTCGGCGACCGATCTGTGGATTGCGGCGGAGCCGAAGGAAACCGAACTGACCTATGTGCGGCCGGGACAGACGGCGACGATCAGCGTCGACAGCTACCCCGGTGCCGTCTGGCACGGTACGGTCGCCTCGATCAGCCCGGCGTCATCGTCGAGTTTCTCGCTGCTCCCGGCGCAGAACACCACCGGCAACTGGGTCAAGGTCGTGCAACGCATTCCGATGCGCGTGACGTTGGACGATCTCCAGGGCAAGCCGCCGTTGCGTGGCGGGATGAGCGTCGTGGTCGGCATCGACACCGGCCATGCGCGCGGCCTGCCGGACTTCGTGACGGACCTGCTCGGCCGGTTCGGACAAAAGTCATGACCGGCGCGTCCGCGACAGGTGGCGTGGTCGCCAATCGCGGCGCCATCACCGCCTGCGTGATCCTGGCCGTGATCATGCAGGCGCTGGACACGACCATCGCCAATGTCGCGCTGCCCTATATCCAGGGCAGCGTCTCGGCGAGTGCCGACCAGATCAACTGGGTGCTGACGTCCTATATCGTCGCGGCGGCCGTCATGACGCCGCCTTCGGGCTATCTTGCCAATCGTTTCGGCCGCAAGCGCATCCTTTTGATATCCATCACCGGCTTCGTCGTCGCGTCGGTGCTGTGCGGCTTCGCGCAGTCGCTGCCGCAGATCGTCGGCTTCCGCCTGCTGCAAGGTCTGTTCGGCGCGGCCCTGGTTCCGCTGGCGCAGAGCATCCTGCTCGACATCTACAGCGTCGAGGAGCGCGGCTCGGCGATGGCGCTGTTCGGCGTTTCGGTGATGGTCGGGCCGGTGCTCGGGCCGGTCATCGGCGGCTGGCTCACCGAAAACGTCAGCTGGCGCTGGGTGTTCTACATCAATGTCCCGATCGGGGCCCTGGCTTTCGCCGGCGTCTCGATGTTCGTCCAGGAAACCAAGACGGATCTCAAGGCCAGGCTGGACTGGCTGGGCTTCGGCATGCTCAGCATAACCATCGCCGCGCTGCAGATGTTCCTTGATCGCGGCGAGCAGCTCAACTGGTTTTCGTCGTCCGAGATCATCGTCGAGGCGCTGATCTGCGCGTCGGCCTTCTACATCTTCCTCGTCCACACCTTCACCGCCAAAAACACATTCGTGAACCCGCGGTTGTTCCTCGACAGGAATTTCGCCGTCGGCATGATCTTCATCTTCATCATCGGCATCACCTATCTGGCCTCGCTGGCCCTGATGACGCCCTATCTGCAGACGTTGATGGGCTATCCGGTGGTGACGGCCGGCATCGTCATGGGGCCGCGCGGTCTCGGCACCATGGCTTGCATGTTCCTGGTCGGCAGGCTGATCGGCAAGGTGGACACGCGCTGGCTGCTGTTGACCGGTCTGCTGGTCACCGCCTGGGCGATGTACGACATGACCGGCTGGACCCCTGATGTTTCGCAATGGACGATCATCAGCACCGGCTTCATCCAGGGCGCGGGCCTGGGCTTCCTGTTCGTGCCGCTAACCACCATCACCTTCGCCACGCTGGCGCCGGAGCGGCGCGCGGAAGGCACAGGCCTTTACAATCTGTCGCGGAACATCGGCTCCAGCGTCGGCATATCCGTCGTCACCGCGCTGTTGACGGAGAACGTGCAGATCAACCACGCCAACATCGCCACCTATGTGACGCCTTACAACCAGGCTTTCAGCAATCCGGCCATCTTCCAGGCGATGGATCCCTACAGCGCCGCGGGCCGCGCCGCGCTCGACGGCGTGGTGACGCTGCAGGCGACTGTTATCAGCTACATGAACGACTTCAAGCTGATGATGATCCTGTCGCTTGCCGCCATTCCGCTGGTTCTGTTGCTGCGCAAGCCGGCGACTCCGGCGAAGATCGACCACAGCGCCGTGATGGAGTGATGTTTTGGTCGAGGGCCTTTTGTTGAAGCAAGTTTCGAATGCGTCACTGTCGACAAAATGGAAATACAACGTATGGCGACGTCGTCGGCTGTCCCGTTGCACGTGATGCTAGGTTGCCCAAGTATCCAGCTGATTGAGGACGGCAATCGCCGGATACGATTTCCTGCCGGCTAACCGGCATCTCGGCTACCCCCTCCGTTCAGGTATTTGTTCTCTACGGTCTTCGGTCCATGAACCAAAAGAAACCGGGGTCCTGTGAGGGACAGGACCCCGGCCGATGCCGATACGACTTCCCAAGAAACATGGCACCTCGTCATGAGATGGGGATGGCAGGCCCGAGAAAGCCCCGACGGACCTGCCTTGATCCCCTTTGCCGAAAGCCGTTACTTCGGCAACAGCACCTTGTTGACGACATGGATGACGCCGTTCGACTGGTTGACGTCGGCGATCGTCACTCGCGCCTCGCCGCCTGACTCATCCATGATGTAGAGCTTGCCCTTCTTGACTTCAGCGGTCAGCGTGTCACCGGAGACGGTTTTCATCTCGTACTTGCCGCCCATCGCTTTGGCCTTCTTCATCATTTCGGCGCCCGAAATCTTGCCTGCCACGACATGCGCGGTCAGCACCTTGGTGAGCTTGCCCTTGTTCTCCGGCTTCAGCAGCGTGTCGACGGTGCCCTTGGGCAGTTTCGCAAACGCCGCGTTAGTCGGGGCGAAGACTGTGAACGGGCCAGCGCCCTGCAGCGTGTCGGCCAGGCCGGCGGCCTTGACCGCGGCGACCAGCGTCGTGTGGTCCTTCGAATTGACGGCGTTCTCGACGATGTTCTTGGTGGTGTACATCGGCGCGCCGCCGACATTCGGGTTTTTGGCATAGGCGGGCGCGGCAATCGCCACGCCGGCGACGAACGCGGAAAGGGCGATGGTCCTGAATGACGGCAAGCGCATATGGTCTTCCTCCGGGTGAGGGCTGATCGGAATTGATAGCCTTTGGAAACGCACAGGCAGTCACGCCGCCGGCGGGGCGCAAGTTTCGCCGATCACAGGAACGTGATGCCGAAAGCGGCTTGAACGAAAAAGCCCCGCGCGAGGCGGGGCTTTGAAGGCTGGAGAAAGCGCTGCGCCTTCTATTCGGCCGGTGATGGTTTCTTTCGGAACAGCGCGACCAGATTGTCCCACAGCTCGATCTTGGCGCCCTGGCGCTTCATGATGATGCCTTGCTGCAGGATCGACAGCGTGTTGTTCCAGGCCCAGTAGATGACCAGGCCGGCCGGGAAACCCGCCATCATGAAGGTAAAGATGACAGGCATCCAGGTGAAGATCGCCGCCTGCGTCGGGTCCGGCGGCGTCGGGTTCATGCGCATCTGCAGGAACATGGTGACGCCCATGATCAGCGGCCATACGCCGATCATCAGCATATGCGGCAGCGTGATCGGAATGAGGCCGAACAGGTTGAACAGCGATGTCGGATCGGGCGCGGCCAGATCCTGGATCCAGCCGAAGAACGGCGCATGACGCATCTCGATGGTGATGTAGAGCACCTTGTAGAGCGCGAAGAACACCGGGATCTGCAGCGCCACCGGCCAGCAGCCGGCGATCGGATTGATCTTCTCGGTCTTGTACAGCTCCATCATCGCCTGCTGCTGCTTCATCTTGTCGTCCGCGTATTTCTCGCGGATCTCGAGCATTTTCGGCTGCACCTTCTTCATGTTCGCCATCGACGCGTAGGACTTGTTGGCGAGCGGGTAGAAGATGGCCTTGACGATGACGGTGGTGGCGAGGATGGCCAGACCGAAATTGCCGAAGAATTTGTAGAGCGTGTCGATCAGCCAGAACATCGGCTTGGTGATGAAGTGGAACCAGCCCCAGTCGATCAAAAGATCGAACCGCTTGATTTGACGGTCCTCTGCATAGGCGTTGATCTTGCCGACCTCTTTGGCGCCGGCGAAGATCTCGCTCTCCACTGTCGCCGATTGACCGGCGGCAACCGTTATCGGGTCGGTCAGGAAGTCGGACTGATAGCGGTGGCGGCCGTCCTCGAAAAAGGCGTAGCGCGGCTGGAACGGCTGCTTTTCGGTCGGCACCAGCGTCACCGCCCAGTATTTGTCGGTAATGCCCAACCAGCCGTCAGTCGACTTGCCCGGCGTGAACTGCTTGTCCGATTCGATGGACGCGTATTTGTGCTCCTGCAGGCCTTCGGTGCCGGTGAAGCCGATCAGGCCCTCATGCAGCACATAGGTGCTGGCAACGAGCGGCTTGTCGAAGCGGGTGACGCGGCCGTAATTGGACAGCGAGACGGCGGCCGTGCCCGCATTCTGCACCGTGTCGGACACCGTGAACATGTAATCGGTGTCGACGGAGAAGGTGCGCTTGAAGGTCAAGCCCTTGTCGTTCGAATAGGTCAGCGTGACCGGGGTTGTCGGCGTCAGCGTCGCATTGCCGTCGACGGTCCACACAGTCTCCGGACCGGGCACCGCGCCGGTCTTGTCGTTGCCGACGAAGCCGATCTCGGCATAATAGCCATTGGGCAGTGCCGCCGGGTTGAGCAGGCTGATCTCGGGCGAGTTCTTGTCGACCGTCTCGGTGTAGTGCTTGAGCTTGAGGTCGTCGAGGCGGGCGCCGGTCAGGTTGATCGAACCCTCGAGGCTCGGCGTGTCGATCTTCGCGCGGGTCGTCGTGGCGAGCGCCTGTTCGCGGCCGGCCGGCGTCACGGCGTCGGTACCCGGTGCATTCGGAATGGCGCCAGGTGCGGCGGGCGTTCCGGTGTCGGTACCGGCGGCCTTCTTCTGCTCCTCGATGCGCTGCTGTTCGACGCGGGCCGCCTCGCGCTGGGCTTCGCTGCGCGGCAACACGTAAAAATATTGCCATACCGCAAGGATCAGCACCGACAGCGCGATGGTGATGAAGAAGTTCCGGTTGTTTTCCATCGAAAGCCCTTGGCCTATCGTGTTCCGCGCAGTCGGCGGGAGAGTTCGGCCTTCAACTGGCCGAACGGAGTGGTAAGCACGTCTTCGCGCCCGACGATGACATAATCATTGCCAGGCGCCATGTCACTTGCAGCATGCGTACGGACGGCTTCTCGCAGCCGCCGCCGGACACGGTTGCGGACAACCGCATTGCCGACCTTCTTGGTGACGGTGTAGCCGACGCGCGGCGACAGGCCGTCGCCGCGGTCGAGAACTTCAACGAGAAAAAGCCGCCCGCGTCGTTTTTCACCACGACGGACAGCCAGGAATTCCGCGCGCTTCAGAAGCCGCTTGGGATTTGGTCCCACTGGCTTGCCGGTTGCGGGCAACGATCTCGTCTTCCGTTCAGGCGCTGAGCCGCTTGCGGCCGCGGTTGCGGCGAGCTGCGACGACGCCGCGACCACCCTTGGTGGCCATGCGGGCACGGAAGCCGTGCCGACGTTTGCGGACGAGTTTAGACGGTTGGTAGGTACGCTTCATTTGTTTTAATACCGCGGGGTGCGGCCCTTCTTGATTCTGTCACTGTGTAACAGGAGCTTTGCCGGGCCGGCTTTGGCGCGATCGAAACCGCGCCGGGACGAATGGCCCGAGCGTGTGCGGGCTTATAGAAAGAAGGCTTTTGGAAGTCAATCCGGAGTCGTAGGGCGCAATCCGGCTCCGTTCAGACCGGTTTATGTTTGCGACCAAGGATGAAATTGGCAAAAAAGCCGTAATCGCCTAATCTGCGTTGATCAAGTGATCGTGAAGACATTAGCCGCATGAGCGAAACCATACAGGCACAGGAAGGGATCGGCACGGCGGCGTCCACCGAGGCGCCAGCCGCCGTGCGCACGGTGCCGCTGTCGCGCGGCCTGTCGACCAAGCTGCTGCTGCTGACCATCGTCTTCGTGCTTCTGGCCGAAGTGCTGATCTTCCTGCCCTGGATCGCCAGCTACCGGCTGAACTGGCTTAAGGAACGGCTGAGCACGGCGGCTGCGGTGTCGATCGTGCTGGTGCAGGGTGAGCCCGCCTCGCTGTCGCGCACGGCCCAGAACGACGTGCTGATGGCGATCGGCGCCAAGGCGATCGCGGTGCGCGACGGCGGCGTCTCGCGGCTGCTGGTGGTGGCCGAAATGCCGCCGAAGGTCGACGCGCATATCGATATCGCCTCGATCGGCATGATCAAGGGCATGACCGGCGCGCTCGACACGTTGTTTTTCGGCGGCGACCGGATGCTGCGCGTCTTCGGTCCGGTCGGTGACTCGGACAAGGAGTTCGAGCTGATCATGCCCGACAACAGCCTGCGCAATGCGATGCTGCGCTATTCGCGCAACGTCGCCTTCGTCTCGCTGCTGATCTCGCTGTTCACCGCCATGCTGGTCTACGCCGCCATCGACCTGATCATGATCGGGCCGATCCGCACGATGACGCGCTCGATGCTGTCCTTCTCCGAGGCCCCCGACGATCCCGGACGGATCATCCATCCGGCTGCCCGCGCCGACGAGATCGGCGTTGCCGAGCGCGAGCTGTCGCAAATGCAGGAGCGGCTGCAAAAAATGCTCTCCGAGCAGAAGCATCTTGCCGACCTCGGCCTCGCGGTCTCCAAGATCAACCATGACATGCGCAACATCCTGGCCTCGGCGCAGCTGATGTCGGACCGCCTGCGCCAGGTCAAGGATCCGACCGTGCAGGCCTTCGCGCCGAAACTGCTGCGCGCACTCGACCGTGCCGTGTCCTATTCCGAAGGCGTGCTTCACTACGGCCGCACCCAGGAGCCGCCGCCCGCGCGCCGCCGGCTCCGGCTGCGGCAGCTGGTCGAAGACGTGCAAGGCCTGCTCGACATCGAGCAAGGCATCGAGTTCGTCAATTCGGTCGAGCCGGCCTTCGAGGTCGATGCCGATTCCGACCAGCTGTTCAGGGTGCTCACCAATCTGTGCCGGAATTCCGTGCAGGCGATGGCGGCCGACAGCGAAAACGCCTTGGTGCGCCGCCTGGCGGTTTCGGCCGTGCGTCTGGGCAGCGTCAGCCGCATTGCCGTCAGCGACACCGGACCCGGCCTGCCGCCCAAGGCGCGGGAAAACCTGTTCGCGGCCTTTCGCGGCTCGGCGCGCAGCGGCGGCACCGGCCTTGGCCTGGCGATCGCGCACGAACTGATCCGCGCGCATGGCGGCACGGTGGAACTGGTCGAGAGCATTGGCGGGCGCACCACATTCGCCGTCACCATCCCCGATCAGCCGGTCCGGCTCGACCAGGCGCGCAATGGCCTGCGCCGCCCCGCCTGACCGTTTAGGGCGCTGGGTCTCCAATGAGCAGGAACCGGCTCGACTTCGGACCGTTGCCAGGTGCCGGAATCCCAGCCTTCATCGCCGGCCAAGGCACTTGTGACAAAACTTTTGCCGGATCGGCTTGCTTTTCCGAAATTCAGTCGCTAGGGAACACGTCTCGTCGCGACCGGTCGTTCACGATCGGATTGCGGGGTCATGGAAAGCATGGCCTGTTGCGCGCCCGTAGCTCAGCTGGATAGAGCACCAGACTACGAATCTGGGGGTCAGGAGTTCGAATCTCTTCGGGCGCGCCATTCCATCCAGCTGAAATTGCTTGCCTTTCAGGCCTCGCTAATCAACCGTATCGGCATGAATTCCTGACGAATGGTGGCCCGCCTGTTGGTCAACAGACGATTCGATCAGATTCGCACGGATCGGGCTGGCGGTCATCGCGGTCGCTGGGTACACGCATGGGGCACCGGTGTTGATGTTGCCGGCTCCCAACGCAAAATCTAGGGAATGACTGTCCGAAAAAAGGCCGTTTTCAACTGCCGCCGATTCCTCGCGTTCTCATACATGCTGATCGGCGGGATGAGGCGCGCTCTCCGCTCCGGCCCTCGCCCGCACCTCGAATTTGGTGCGCTTCAACTCCGGAAGAGTCTTCTGATGCTGCAGATGATCCAGCACGGTCTTCTGCGCGACGTTGCCAAACCCCCAAAGGCACCTGCAAGCAGGGGCCTCTGTCTTCGACATGGGCCGTCACGTTCGATCTCGGTTGCCGGCGGACGATGCCGGCGCGCTCCCGGCTCGCACCTCCTGGAGCAGCAGCAACAGGTCTGCCTTGGCCAAAGCAGATAGCAGACAAGCAATGTCAGCGGCGCTGCGACGAGCGTCCAGGAAGCGCCCGACCATACCAGTTGCAGGGCACCGCCGCTCCCCACCGCGGCCGAGACCAGCGCCGGCAGACGGCTGGCCAGAACGGCACTCCGGAACGGCACTCCGGAACGGATTGGGCCAGTTGGCTGGCCAGCCGGGCAACGGCTTGCCGTCCTCGAAGGCGCTGCCGAACTTGCCGAGCGCATGCAGCAAGCCCGAGGTCGCCGCAAGCACAGGTTCGCCGAACAGGAACAGGGCGATGCCGAGTCCGATCGCCCCGACCCCTGACGTCATGTCGCCAAGGCGGTTTAGGGACACGTCTGGGGACGGCTTCCTGGCCCATGCGCGGCAGTAGATCTCGCCGCTCCAGAAGAAGACCAGCGTGGCCAGGGTGAGCGACAGGGCAGCGATGCTGCCAACGAAATAATCGAGGAGCGCGGCATGGCCACTCACGGCGGAACCGGCGGCACGGCAACGATCTGGACCATGACGCCCGTCGCCAGCCCGAGCCCATTGCCGAGATTGTAATATCCTCCGGGACCTACCATGCGTGAACGGATTGCCGCGGCGAAACGCGACAGGCCTGAAGTGTCGCCCGGCTCTCCGGCGGCATCGGGAAGGTCATGCATGATCATTGATAACGAACCCCGCGATCAGGCAGCGCACGCAGAAGACGTGCTGGATCATCTCGATCCGAGCAGCAGACAGTTGGCCCGCACCTTCGACATATCGATGTTTCGACAAAAGCTGGTGTATGTGGCGCGCGGTGAGACCAGCTTAGATCAGACCGCGGTCGATCGGGCTTCCTTAGGTGTTCGGCTCGGTCGTCATCGTGCTCTCGTCGTTTTCCGCCCTGTTCAGATTGGCGCAGTGCGGGTGAGCGTTGGCGGGGACAATCTCATAACCGGCTGCGATCAACTGGAGACTCATCTCCTCGAAGTGACGCTTCGAGCCGCTGACGATCGATTCAGGCGTGTAGTTCCAGCCGTTGCGGGCAGCATTGGCCAAGATGCTGGCATAGGCATGCATGCTGGCGATTTTCACGTTTGATTCCAGCAACTGTCGGCACCCGCTTGCGAAAGAAGGTGACGGTTGGGCGGAATAGCCCAAGGCCGTGCATGCCAGCACTATGGATACAGGACGCATGGAACCCCCCTTAGCCGATTGTTTGTTGCCGTCGGGGAAGCTTGCGCCGTGCGAGCCTGCGGCGGAATCGGGCAGATGCGGTATTCGGCCTAGTGCATTTGTAGCATTCTTCTGTAGCATTCTTCGGCTACGGAGGGGTTTCCAAGGACGGGGGTCCACAATGGTGCTCGGCGCTTCGAAAGCTCAAACGCTTGTCGCATTGTCGGGTCGTGAGCGCGAGGTCGCGGAAAAATTTGCCGCCGGCCTGACCTATCGGGAGATCGGCAAGGCGCTTTTCATTGCTCCGGCCACTGTTCGCACTCACCTTGCGACCATCTACGGAAAACTTGGGGTGCGGACCAAGATCGGGCTCGCGGCGTACTTTGCCGGCGCTTCCGGCGCCAGGCCAGGCGGGCTGTCACCCCATCAAAGCGAAAAACCGCGGCTGGCGGTGATGCCGGTCAAGGGTCAGTTCGGCAAAACAAGGACCGATGCGGATGCATTGACGCGCGCGTTGACCGCAGAGCTCGGACGCTTCTCCCAGATCGGAATCGTCGCAGCGGCCACAATGTTCGCGCTCGCGAAGCGGCATCTCACTGTCAAGGAAATCGGCAGGACCACGGGAGCCAACTATGTCCTGGAGGTCGCGGTCCATAGCCAAGACAAAGCCATGCACGCCTTCGCGCATCTCGTGGACGCCGAGGAGGAAGTCGAGGTCTGGAGCGCAAGATATGATCTCGCCCAGACGTCATCGCATGACGAATTGACAGGCGTGATCAGCGGAAACCTCTTCCAGGTGTTGATGAAGCACGCGGCAGGCCCGCCCGCCCTCGAGGAAGCAATTCAGCACCACAAGCTCTATCTGAAGGCGTTTTACCACGTCGAACGGCCGACGGCGAAAGGCATGGTCGTAGCGCGGCGTCTCTGTGAAAGGCTCCTCGCCGCCGAGCCAGAGCATGCCTTGATAAGGGAGACTCTTGCCTGGGTCGATTTCCACTCCTGCTTCAACGGATGGTCCACTGAACCCGTCCAGGCCTTTCGCCGGGCTGGTGATGAGGCTCGGGCCGGACTTTGTGGCCATGACCGGGAAGCATCTCTGCACAGTGCTCTCGGATTGGCCGAGACTTATCTCGGAAACTTGCAGACGGGCCTTGGCTGCCTGTGGCGGGCCATCGCACTCAATCCGAACGATGCAGAGTGTCGTACCTGGCTGGGAATTGGGCTAACTTACGCCGGAGATCTCGAAGGTGCACAGGCAGCTTTCGCGCGGGCCGACCTTCTCAGTCCGAATTATCATCCGATCTTTCTGTTCAGGGGCGATGCCGAATACGCCGGCGGGAACTATAACGCCGCGACTGCCTCGTTTGATCGATTTCTGATGGTCCTGCCTGAATACCACTGGGCACGGCTCCTGCGGGCTGCATCATACATGGGGATGGGCGATCTCGAGTCTGCGCGGAAGGACGTGTCGTTCGTCTCGCGCGAGTCGCCCAGGTTGACCGGCGAGTATGTCGATCGATTGCAGCAAGCGCGCGGTCCGGAGTTTAGAAATAACCTGTGGTCACGCCTCAGCGCAGCAGGACTGCCATGGAAGTGACCTATCGAGGATGACATTGGGCGCATAAGGTCCGGTTGCGTGTCAACTTGCGTCATGGCGGGCTCCAACCCGAACGGCGGGAACGAGTGACGGCCTGCGACTGCACGGCGGTGGCAGGATGGCTGGTCAACACCGGCCACGCAATGGACTAAGCATTCGGGCGGCGCCTAGGCAGGTCACCAGGACGAAGCTCGGCTAAGCGGCGCAGAATGCTGCAGAGCAAATCTTCAAAGCGCCGTCGTCCAATCTGCGTGGTAAGACCGCGACAGGCGGAACCAGCGGAGCCCGATTTGATCATTCCCCATACCCGCATCAAACGCGCTTTGATCACCGGGGCCGGCGCGGCCGACGGCATCGGCTTTGCCATTGCCCGGCAGCTCGGCTATGCCGGTCATGCCGTTTTTCTCACCGGTGCCAGTGCGCGTGTGCTCGATCGCGCCGTTGGGCTCCGTGCAGAAGGCATCGATGCCAAGGCCGTGGTCGCCGATCTCACCATCGCTGCCGATGTCGCGCGGCTGCGGGCCGATGTCGGGGCGGTCGATATACTGGTCAACAATGCCGGCATGGGCTCGCTGGCATCGCCATCGGTCGACAAGGCGTTTCTCGCCATGACCGAGGCCGACTGGGACCAGGGGATCGACGTCAGCCTGAAGACGGCATTCCTCGTCACGAAGGCCTTTCTGCCGGCGATGGTCGAAGCGGGCTACGGGCGCATCGTCAATGTGGCGTCGGTCACCGGCCCGCTGGTGTCTTTCGAGGGCACGGCCGCTTATTCCGCCGCCAAGGCCGGCATGGCCGGCCTGACGCGCACGCTGGCGCTCGAAGTGGCGAAAAACGGCATCACCGTCAACGCCGTCGCTCCCGGCTGGATCGAAACGGGCTCGTCGAGCGAAATGGAGCGGCAAGCCGCCCTGCATACGCCGCCGGCGCGGGCCGGGCGGCCGGATGAGGTGGCCGCCGCGGTGGTGTTCCTGGCCTCGGAAGGCGCCAGCTATGTCAATGGCGAGCTGCTGGTGGTCGACGGCGGCAACAGCCTTCAGGAGCGCAAGGGCTGAGAACTCTGCGGCTTCGCCGGAACGACCGGTGTTCATGATCGGACAGCGGGTCCGGGCTCTTACTACATCGTGCGCCAGGGCAGCTTCTATCGTCGCCGTCGACTGCTCGATCTCACTTGACCTCCCAGCTGCTGGAACCCTTAGGGTCACGCGAGGTCTTCCGGCGGGCCTTTCATCGAGAGCAAGGAGCGGAGAAATGCATCGACGCGGATTTCTGACGGCAAGCCTGGCGACGGTTCTGGCGAGCCCGCGTGCGCTGGCGCAGACGAAGATGGACGATATGTCGATGCCCGGCATGGGCGGCCATGCCGGGCACGACATGCCCGCGATGGTGCAAGACGCGGTCACCCTGCCCGAAGGCCAGGCGTTGCGCGCCCTGCAGGTGCTTGCCAACGAAGCCGACCGGCCGGGCCTGCTCAGGGCGAGGCTGACCGCGGAACCGGCCATTGCGAGGTTCGCCGAGGGGCGCGACACACCAATCCTCGCCTATAATGGCATCAGCCCGGGGCCGCTGATCGAGGCCTTCGAAGGCGACCGCGTCGAGATCACATTTGCCAACCGCATCGATAACGAGGTGAGCACCATCCACTGGCACGGCATGCCGGTGCCCGCCGACCAGGACGGCAGTCCGATGGATCCGGTTGCGGCGGGCACCGAGCGCGTTTATGCCTTCGAGCTGCCGGAAGGCTCCGCAGGCTCCTATTGGTACCACCCGCACCCGCACGGCAAGACGGCAGAGCAGGTCTATCGGGGTCTTGCCGGCGCCTTCGTCGTCAAGGCCAAGGCCGATCCCATCCCGGCCGAATATGGTGACACGGTGCTGGTGTTCACCGATCTCAGACTTGCCGCCGATGGCTCGATACCGAGCAACAGCATGAGCGATCTGATGAACGGCCGCGTTGGCGACCACGTGCTGGTCAACGGCCAGAAGAATCCCAGGCTCTCGGTGGCAAAGGGCGCCAAGCGACGCCTGCGCCTCTACAACGCCACCAACGCACGGTTCCTGAAGCTTGCCTTCGACGGCGCGACGATAACAGTCATCGGGACGGATGGCGGGCTGCTCGCGGCGCCGGTGGCGGCGGACGAGATCCTGCTCAGCCCGGGCGAACGCCTCGAGTTGGTCGCATCCTTCGACAGGCCCGGCCCCATCACGCTCAATACGCTCGGCTACGACCGTGGCTGGATGGGTCCCGGCCGCCCGGCCGATGCGGGGCTGACGCTGCTGACGGTCGATGTCTCGGAGAACGAAGCCGAGGCGGTGCCGCAGCTGCCGGCGCGGCTGCGGCCGATCGCACCGTTCGCCGACCCTGTCCTCAGCCGGCGGCTCGTTTTAACGGAGACCATGGCGATGAAACCCACCGGCATGGAGATGGGCTTCCTGATCAACGGCAAGGCCTTCGACATGGGACGCGTCGACTTCGTCGCCAGGGCCGGCGAGATCGAGCTCTGGGAGATAGTCAACCAGGCCGACATGGACCATCCCTTTCACGTCCACGGTACGCAATTCCAGGTCGTCGAACACGAGCGCGACGGCGCGGTGTCCAAGCCGCCCTATCTCGCATGGAAGGACACGGTGAACGTCGCCCGCGGCGAGACGGTGCGGCTCCTGCTGCGCCAGGATAGGCCGGGGCAGCGCATGTATCACTGCCACATCCTCGAGCACGAGCAGCTCGGCATGATGGGCGTGCTCGATGTCATGGCATGAAGTTCGGCATCGCGTTCGGAGCGGTGGTGCTGGCGCTGGCCGGTTCGCTGAGCCTCTCCTCGCCGCAGGCGGTCGCCTCCAGTGATGAGATCGTGGCCGCACGCCAGGCCTCGATGAAGGCTATGGCGGCGGCAGCGAAAACCATCGCCGAGATGTTCGGCGGCAAGCGCGCCTACGACGCCGCCAGCTTCAAGGCGGCGGCGGAGGCGCTCAGCGCCCGTACCGGACCCGCCCTGATGGCTGAATTCCCGGCGGGCACGCTGGGCGCGCCGTCGGGCGCCAAAGCGGAAATCGATCAGGCGCGGCCGGAGTTCGAGGCGCTCGCCAGTCACATTGGCGAACTCGCCGATGCATTGGCAGCCAAGGCCGAAACCGCGCCTGCCCGGATCACCGGGGACATGCGCATGGGCGCGATGACGTCAATGGACGGGGGCAGTCTGCTCGGCAAGCGGCTGAAGACAACGGAGGCGGATCCGGCCGGATTGCCGGCGGAGCATCTTCTGCACCTTATCCTCCAGGATTGCTCAAGCTGCCATTCCAAGTTTCGGCAAAAGGTGAAGTGAGAACCGGCGATCACACCGCCATTTGTTGCCCTCTTGTGCAGCGATGCGGAATGCCAGGAAGGCCACCTGTATCAAGACGCCTTCGCCAGAAAATTCCGATAATCCGACTTGGCCTGCAGCAGGCGCAGCACATTGTCGCGCGAGCCGCGCACATGGGCGCGTGCCAGCGTGCCGGCTCTGGCGGCGTCGCCGGCGCAGATGGCATCGACGATCTCGGCGTGCTCGTCGCGGGCGATCTTCCATTCGTCCAGCCACAACAGTTCGGTCCAGACGTAGTGCTGGCACTTGTCGAGAATGCCGCACAGCATGTTGTGCAGCATGACGTTGCCGCTGATTTCGGCGATGACGCGGTGCAGGTCGATGCCGACTTCCAGTTCCTGGAATTTTTCCCGGTTCGTGCGTTCCGGAATGGCTGCCAGCCTTTCGCATTCGGCCAGCATGGCGCGCAGCCGCGCCTTGTCCTGTTCCGTCGCCGCCGTTGCCGCAAGTTCCGTCGCATGGCCGTCGAGCAGTTCGCGGATCTCGAAGGCCTCGCGGAACATGTTGATGTCGAACTCGGTGACGACATAGCCCTGGCGCGGCCGGCCGGTGACCAGCCCGTCACGCTCGAGGCGATTGAAAGCCTCGCGCACCGGGGTTCGGCTGACCGTCAGCTTCGCCGCGATGTCGTTTTCGGTGACGCGGGAGCCCGGCGGGATCTGGCCGGTCACGATCATCGCCTTCAGCGCGGAGTAGACCGAGTCGCGCAGCGTATTTTTGGTTTCCTTGGCCAAGCTTCCCTTCCCACTTCTCCGGCCTTTCAGCCGGAACACGCATAGCTGTAGCCGCAGTCGGCGCAATTTGCCACGCCTCCGGCGAAGCCGTCCCCTCACCAACCTGGTCCGGCACGAAGCGTACATTTCGAGCGTGCCGGCGGTGTTGACAACATCGATCGCTAGTCTACACTCAAAATTGTATACAAAATAGCATGCCAAATCAAAAACAATGGGAACACCGGTTGGAGAGCCGAAAAATGAACAAAACCAGAAACGTTAGCATCGTTGCGATGGCGGGCCTCATGGCTTCGTTCGCAGCCCCCGCCATGGCGGGCGACACCATCACCGTCGCCTCATGGGGCGGCACCTACCAGGAGGCGCAGACCAAGGCGTTTTTCAAGCCGACCGCCGACGCGCTCGGCATCACCATCAAGGAAGACACCACCAACGGCCTCGACGACGTCCGGCTGCAGGTGACCGGCAATGCGGTGAAGTGGGACATCACCGAACTTGGCGCCGACGAATGTGCGCGCGGCTCGAAGGAAGGGCTGTTCGAAAAGCTCGACTACGGCATCATCGACAAGAGCGGCATCAACCCGAAGCTTGTCCACGACGACTGGGTCGGCATTTCCTACACCTCGGTCGTGCTGATCTACCGGACCGACGTATTCGGCGACAAAGGCCCGAAGACCTGGGCCGATTTCTGGAACGTGGAAAAGTTTCCGGGACGGCGCGCGCTGAGCGGCAGCCAGGCGACGGAAACGCTGAGCGTTGCCGCACTGGCCGAGGGCATTCCGATCGACAAGGTCTATCCGGTCGATATCGACGGCGCGTTGAAGTCCGTCGACAAGATCCGCGGCAATGTCGACGCCTGGTGGACCTCCGGCGCCCAGGCCATGCAGCTGGTTAAGGACGGCGAAGTCGACATGGCGAGCATCTGGAACGGCCGCGCCGGCACCTTGAAAAAGGAAGGCGCGCCGATCAGCTTTTCCTTCGACCAGGGCGTGCTGACCGCCGACTGCATGGTCATCCCGAAGGGCGCCAAGAACAAGGAGGCGGCCATGAAGGCGCTGGCGATGTTCGTCAGCCCGCAATTGCAGGCCAATCTGCCGCTCTATGTCGACAATGGCCCGGTCAACGAGAAGGCTTTCGAGACCGGCAAGATCCCGCAGGACAGGATCAAGGACATCAATTCGGCGCCCGAAAACGTCAAGAAGCAGGTGTTGCAGGATGCAGAATTCTGGCGCGACAACCTGGTCGAGGCGACGGAAAAGTTCAACAATCTGATCCAGCAATAGGCTGCGGCCGCAATCCAAACCACGGCAGGGCGACGCCTCGCCCTGCTTTCGCCGCCTCAGCCCCTGGGAGAGAAAAATCTTGTCCATTGCGCCATCCGCGTTGCCGATCGGCATGCGCGGGATCGAGAAACGATTTGGCAGCGTGCCTGTGCTGCGCGACCTCAACCTCGATGTCGAGGCTGGTGAATTCCTGACGCTGCTGGGGCCTTCCGGTTCCGGCAAGACGACGCTGCTGATGATTCTGGCCGGTTTCGTGCGGGCCAATGCCGGCTCGATCAGGGTCGGCGGCGACGAGATCATCACCACGCCGCCGCACAAGCGCAACATCGGCATGGTGTTCCAGAACTACGCGCTGTTTCCGCATATGAACGTCTTTCACAACATCGCCTTTCCGCTGAAGCAACGCGGCGTCGCCGCCGCCGAGACGGCCGAGCGTGTCGAGAAGGCACTCGATCTGGTGAAATTGCAGGGACTGGGCGAGCGCCGGGTCGACCAGCTCTCCGGCGGCCAACGCCAACGCGTGGCGCTGGCGCGCGCCATCGTCTTCGAGCCGCGCATCGTGCTTATGGACGAACCCTTGTCGGCGCTCGACAAGGGCCTGCGCGAGCACATGCAGATCGAGCTGCGCGCCCTGCATCGGCGGCTCGGCATGACCACCGTCTATGTCACGCACGACCAGCGCGAAGCCATCACCATGTCGGACCGCATTGCTGTCATGAACGGCGGACGCATCGAACAGCTCGACAAGCCCGAAAGCCTCTACGCCAGGCCGCAAACGCAATTTGTAGCAGGCTTCATCGGCGAATCGAATTTCATTCCGGTCGAGTGCCGCAACGGCTCCGTCTGGTACGAGGACCGAAGAATCCATACGGCGGCGGCGACGCCGGCGGCAGGCCAGTACCTGATGGTGGTGCGGCCGGAAAAGCTGCGGCTCTTGGCAACCGCCGAACCGACAAGCGGCGTCAACGTGCTCAACGCGACGCTCAGTGACATCATCTATCAGGGCGACAGCTTCGTCTGCTATGCCGTGCTGCGCGACGGCCGGCAGCTGACTTTGCGCGACTATTGCCGCAGCGATGTGCTGGCGAAAATGCCGGCGCCCGGCCAGCCAGTCTCGTTCGGTCTCGATGCGCAGGACACAATCCTGGTAGCGGCAGACTGATGAGCGCGCAGACCGCCGTCATGCAGGAGAATGCCGGCCGCGCGGGCCCGGATTTGAACACGCAAGCGCTGCGCACGGACGCGCGGCGCGAGTCGTTGCGGCTGCTGGCGCTGCTGTCGCCGAGCCTGTTGCTGGTCTTCGCCATCATCATCGTGCCCATCGGCTGGCTGTTCTGGCTGTCGCTGTTCGACGAAGCGGGCGGCTTCAGCGCCGCCAATTATGCGCGATTCTTCGAGCAGGCCTCCTACATCAAGACCTTTGTCACCACCTTCAAGGTCGCCTTCATCGTCACCGGCGCCTGCGTGCTGCTCGGCTATCCCCTGGCCTACATGCTGTCGCAACTACCGCGCCGGGCGGCGTCGATCTGCCTGATCTTCGTCATCCTGCCGTTCTGGACATCGGTCCTGGTGCGCACCTATGCCTGGCTGGTGATCCTGCAGCGCAAGGGCCTGATCAACAGCTGGCTGATCGACCTCGGTGTGATCAGCCAGCCGCTATCGCTCGCCAACAATTTTTCGGGCGTCGTCATCGGCATGACGCATATCCTGCTGCCGTTCCTGGTGCTGCCGCTTTACGCCTCGATGAAGACAATCGACACCGACTGCCTGCGCGCCGGCATGAACCTCGGCGCCGGCCCGGCCGCCACCTTCCGGCAGATCTTCTTTCCGCTGTCGCTGCCCGGCCTCGCCTCGGGCGTGGTCATCGTCTTCGTGCTGTGCCTGGGCTTCTTCGTCACGCCTGCGCTGATGGGCGGCGGCAAGGTCATCATGTGGGCGATGCGCATGGAACAGACCACCAGCCTCTATTCCAACTGGGGCGCGGGTGCAGCACTCGGCGTGGTGCTGCTGGTGGTCACGCTGGCGCTTCTCGGCCTGTTCCAGTGGCTGCTCGGCGCGCGCGCCACAGGTGTGTGGAGTTCGCGATGAGCGAGGATGTCGGCCTGCCTATCTCGCACCGGCAACGGCTGTGGCTCTATTGCCTCGGCGGCCTCGTGCTTCTGTTCCTGATCGCGCCGTCGATCATCATCGTCATCATGTCGTTTTCGGATTCGACGCTGCTGCAATTCCCGCCGCAGCAATGGTCGCTGCGTTGGTACCAGACCTATTTCGGGTCGCTGGAATGGCGCGATGCCACGATCGTCTCGGTCAAGGTGGCTATCATGACAGTGCTGGTGGCGACGCCGCTCGGCACCGCGGCCGCCTATGCCATCAACCGGGGCACGCTGCGCTTCAACGGCACCATCAACGCGCTGCTGACGGCGTCGCTGATCGTGCCGGTGATCCTGATCGGCATCGGCACCTTCTTCCTCTATGCGCGCATCGGGCTCAACAACACGCTGACCGGCCTGGTCATCGCGCACACGGTGCAGGCGCTGCCGCTGGTGGTGCTGACGGTGCTGTCGGGACTGCGCTCCTACGACATGAACCAGGAGCGGGTGGCGCGCAGCCTTGGCGCCGGCCGCGTCGCCGCCTTCTGGCAGGTGACGATGCCGCAGATCCGCTTCTCGATCGTCTCGGGCGCGCTGTTTGCCTTCATCACCTCCTTCGACGAGGTGGTGGTTTCGCTGTTCATATCGGGCGGCGAGACCACGACATTGACGCGCCGCATGTTCAATGCGCTGCGCGACCAGATCGACCCGACGATCGCCGCCATCTCGACCTGCCTGATCGTGCTGTCGGTCGTGCTGTTGTCGGTTGCGCAGATCTTCGGCAGGCGCCATTGATTTCACCAGACCAATTCGCAGAAGTGACCATGGGATATCCAGACAGAATGCGTGATTTCCAGCTTCCCGGCCGCTCGCCGGTTCGTGCCACCGAGGCGATTGCCGCGACCTCGCATCCGCTTGCAACCCTTGCCGCCATCGACATGCTGCGGTCCGGCGGCAATGCCATGGATGCCGCCGTCTGCGCCGCCGCCGTGCAGGGCGTGGTCGAGCCGCAATCGACCGGCATCGGCGGCGACTGCTTCGTGCTCTATTCTCCCGGAGGGCAAGGCAATATGCTGGCCTTCAACGGGTCCGGCCGGGCGCCTGCCAGGGCGACAGTCGACTGGTACCGCGAAAAAGGCTTCGACCGCATCCCGCTGCAAGGTCCGCATGCGGTCACCGTGCCGGGTGCCGTCGATGCCTGGAGCCGCCTGCTCGAAGACCATGGCCGCAAGGGCCTTGCCGAGGTGCTGGCGCCGGCCATCCACTATGCCGAGAACGGCTATGTCGTGCACGACCGCGTCGCCTTCGACTGGGCCGAACCGGAAACCGATCTGTCGGCCGACGAGCACGCCACGCGCATCTTCCTGCCCGGCGGCAAGGCGCCGAGGGCTGGCGACGTCCACCGGCAGCCGGAACTGGCGGAGACCTTGCGCATCATCGCCAAATATGGCCGGTCCGGTTTCTACGAAGGCGCTGTCGCCGACGATATGGTGAGTCGGCTCAATGCATTGGGCGGACTTCATACGGCCGAGGATTTCGCTGCGACCAGAGGCGACTATGTGGCGCCGGTCAGCACCTCCTATGGCGGCCATGACATCCACCAGATGCCGCCGAACAATCAGGGGCTGACGGCGCTTTTGATGCTCAATTTGCTGTCGGGCTTCGAGCTTGGCGGGCTGGATCCCAATGGCGCCGAGCGCCTGCATCTGGAGATCGAGGCCGGGCGCCTGGCCTATCGCGACCGCGACCGTTATGTCGGTGATCAGGACCATGTCCCGGTGCCGGTCAGAGAGCTGCTGTCCGGCGCCTATGCCGACCGGCTGCGCGCCGAGATCGACCGCGACCGCGCCATGACGCATCTGCCGCGCGTGGACCTGCCCGGCAGCGACACGGTCTACATCTCCATCGTCGACCGCGATCGCAACGCGGTCTCCTTCATCAACTCGACCTATTACTCGTTCGGCAGCGGCGTGGTCGGCCCTAAGACCGGTGTCGTGCTGCAGAACCGCGGTTCGAGCTTTCGCCTTGAGCCTGCGCACCCGAACGCCATCGCACCGGGCAAGCGGCCGATGCACACGATCATGCCGGGCATGGCGACGAAGAACGGCCGCGTGGTGATGCCGTTCGGGGTCATGGGCGGCGGCTATCAGCCGTTCGGCCATGTCCATCTGCTGACCAACATGATCGACTTCGGCATGGACCCGCAGCAGGCGCTGGATGCGCCGAGGGTGTTTTACAATGATGACACCGTGGAGGCCGAGCGTGGCGTTCCCACCGAGGCGATCGAGGGCCTGCGCCGGCGCGGCCACCGCATCGCCGAACCGCATCACCCGCTGGGCGGCGGGCAGGTGGTGCTGATCGACTGGGAGAAGGGGACGCTGACCGGCGCTTCCGATCCGCGCAAGGATGGTTTGGCGCTTGGCTACTGAGGCGATCCGTTGTCCAATGGCGTATCCGTATCGAGGCAAGCCCGTCAGAAGGGCTCCCGCCAATAGTCGTTCGAAATCCAGCCGGTGATCATGACCCAAACCGAAACCCTCGCAGATCTCTCCCGCCGTCTCGCCGCCGGCGCCGACGATGCGCCCGCCATCCTGGCACCCGACAGGGCGACGCTTAGCCATGGCGAATTGCGCAGCCTGATCGCCGATACGGCAAAACAGCTGCATGCGCGCGGCATCGGCCGCGGCGACAGGGTGGCGATCGTGCTGCCGAACGGGCCCGAGATGGCCACCGCCTTCGTCGCCGTGGCGGCCGCCGCCTCGACGGCACCGCTCAACCCCGCCTACCGGGCCGACGAGCTCGATTTCTACCTCACCGACATCGGCGCCAAGGCAATCCTTGTCGCGGAGGGCGAGACCGGACCGGCGGTGACGGTGGCCGAACGCCTTGGCATCGGCGTGCTGCGGCTTGTCGTGCAGCCCGCCACACCCGCCGGCAGCTTCATGATCGAGGGCGCAGCGATCGGACCGCAGGCCGCGCCCGACATGGCGCAAGACAGCGACATTGCGCTGCTGCTGCATACCTCCGGAACGACATCGCGTCCAAAACTGGTGCCGCTCAGCCATGCAAACATTGCGGCCTCGGCTGCCCATATCGGCGGCACGCTTGGCCTGACGCCAGATGACCGTTGCCTCAACATCATGCCGCTGTTCCACATCCACGGCCTGATCGCGGCCGTGCTGTCGTCGCTGGCTGCCGGCGGCAGCATCTACTGCACGCCGGGTTTCAACGCGCTGCGCTTCTTCCAGTGGCTGAGCGAGGCGCAGCCGAGCTGGTACACGGCGGTGCCGACCATGCATCAGGCGATCCTGCCCCGCGCGGCACGCAACACCGAGGCGCTGGCGGCGGCGCGTCTGCGCTTCATCCGCTCATCCTCGGCGTCGCTGCCGGCGCAGGTGATGGCCGAGCTGGAGGCGACCTTCGGCTGCCCGGTGATCGAATCCTACGGGATGACCGAGACCGCCCACCAGATGGCATCGAACCGGCTGCCGCCGGGCCAGCGCAAGCCCGGCAGCGTCGGTGCCTCCGCCGGTCCGGACGTGGCTGTCATGGCGCCCGACGGGCGGCTGCTCGCAGCCGGCGAGACCGGCGAGATCGTCATTCGCGGACCCAATGTCACGACGGGTTACGAGAAGAACCCGGATGCCAATGCCACGGCTTTCGCGCATGGCTGGTTCCACACTGGCGACCAGGGCGTGCTCGACGAAGACGGCTATCTCAGGGTCACCGGTCGGCTCAAGGAGATCATCAACCGCGGTGGCGAAAAGATCTCGCCGCTCGAGGTCGACGACGTGCTGATGGACCATCCGGCGGTGGCGCAGGTCGTCACCTTCGCCATGCCGCATGACAAGCTTGGCGAGGAGGTGGCCGCGGCGGTTGTGCTGCGCGAAGGCATCAGTGCCACCGAGGGCGACATCCGCACCTATGCCGCGACACGGCTTGCCGATTTCAAGGTGCCGCGCAAGATCCTGATCCTGGACGAGATCCCCAAGGGTGCGACCGGCAAATTGCAGCGCATCGGCCTTGCTGCCAAACTCGGGCTTTGACGATGAAGATCACCATCTTCGGCGCCGGTGCGATTGGCGGCTATCTTGCGGCCAAGCTCGCCATCACTGGGCGGACCGATCTTTCGATCGTCGCGCGCGGCGCCCATCTGGAAGCCATCAAGGCGGACGGCCTGCGCCTGATCGAGGATGGCCAGGAGATTTCGGTCCCCGTCCGGGCCGCCGCCAAAGCCGACGAGCTTGGCGCCCAGGATTACGTCGTGCTGGCGCTGAAAGCCCATTCGCTCTCCCCAGCCCTCGACCAGATCGCGCCGCTGCTCGGGGACCACACATCAGTCGTCACCATGCAGAACGGCGTGCCCTGGTGGTATTTCCACGGCGTCGGCGGGCCGCTCGAAGGCACCAGGCTGAACGCGGTCGACCCCGGCGGCGCGATCTGGCAGCGGATCGGACCGGACCGCGTCATCGGCTCGGTCGTCTATCCCGCCGTCGAGGTCGATGCGCCGGGTCTCATCCGCCATGTCGAGGGCAAACGTTTCTCGCTCGGCGAACCCTCCGGCGAGCGCAGCGAACGGGTCACGCTTCTGGCCGAGGAGATGGTCAAGGCCGGCCTGCAAGCGCCGGTGCGCGAGGACATCCGCAGCGAAATCTGGGTAAAACTGTGGGGCAATCTCTCCTTCAACCCGATCTCGGCGCTGACCGGCAGCACGCTGGCCGCGATTGTCGCCGACGATGGCACCCGCGCGCTCGCCCGCACCATGATGCTGGAGGCGCAGGCGATCGGCGAAAGCCTCGGCGTGCGTTTTCCCATAGCGGTCGACCGGCGCATCAAGGGCGCCGGCGATGTCGGCGAACACAAGACCTCGATGCTGCAGGACCTGGAGCGCGGCAGGCCGATGGAGATCGACGCGCTGGTGAGCGCGGTGCAGGAACTTGGCCGGCTCACGGACAAGCCGACCCCGACCATCGATGCCGTGCTGGCGCTGGTGCGGCGGCTGGCGGTGGAGCGCGGGTGTTATGGGTGAGGTGGAGCGACGGGTTAAATCAGAGTCGTGGCATGAGCACCTTGGCCTCAAATCCCAGCTTGACTGGAGTTAGCAGCATGCTGAACGCCATTCACCACGTCGCGCTCATCTGCACCGACTACGACCAGTCGCGACGGTTCTACGTCGAACTCCTCGGCCTCGATCTGATCCGGGAGATCTATCGGGAGGAGCGGCAATCATGGAAGGCGGATCTGCGGATCGGGTCGGCCCAACTGGAATTGTTCTCCTTCCCTGCACCAGCGATGCGGCCATCCCACCCAGAGGCTACAGGCCTGAGACATCTGGCATTCGCTGTGGCTAATCTTGAGCCCGTAATTTTCCGCCTGGAAGCCGCAGGCGTTGCCGTCGAGCCTATCCGGATCGACCCATATACGGACCAACGGTTTACCTTTTTCAGGGACCCGGATGGATTGCCGCTGGAACTCTACGAAGCCCCATAAGGAACGGTTCGCTTTCGCGACGGGCGCTGTGTACTGACGGTCTCGGTATCGGCGGACCGCGAATCTGTGCTAAGCGCCGCCCAACCAACCAAAGGACGACACCAATGAGCGAACTGACCGTGGCCGAGGCGACCGAGAGCATCTATGCCTCGCTCCGGGCGGACAATGCCGACATCGACACACATATCGCGGCGCTTAAGGCGGCGCTGACGCGAGAAGGGATAAAACAGGCGGTGTTCGATCCGACCAAACTCGCGCAGAACAACCGCTCGGGCCGGAAGTTGATGCAGGCTTATTTTCGGCAGCGCGGCGTGAGCGTGAGGTTTTCGGACCAGTAGAACGGCGCGCGGGCGATCTCAACCCCGCCGTTGGGAGTTCCCGGCCGGTCCGTCGCCATCCGGACGTCGGGACTGCAGGTTCTAATCCATCGGAGCTGTTTCAAAGTCGGCCCTGGATCGCGGAGGGGGGATGGACGTGGTGGATTTTGATCGGATCGACAGACTGATCGCAGCGGTGCCCCCCGCCTTGGCGCTTCGCGCCGGACTGGACCTTGGCATCTTCACCCGGCTCGGTGAAAGTGCTGTGACTGCCGACAGCCTCGGGGCCACGCTCAAAGTCGAGCCCGATCGTCTGTCGCGGCTCCTCTACGCGCTCGCCAGCATCGGCCTCCTTGAAGTCGAGGACGGTCAGTTTCGCAACGGAGCCGAAGCGTCGGCCTTCCTCGATGCGTCCAAGCCGACCTATCGCGGCGGCGACCACGCGCTCATGCGCGAGTTGTGGGGAGCCGACCTTTTGACCGCGGACTCGCTGCGACAGAACCGGCCGGCCGCGCTGCACGATTTTTCCGAAGCGGGACCTGAGTCCGCGGCGGCCTTCAGCCGCATGCTCGCACTGGGCGGGGTGATTTTCGGCCGACACCTGGCCCAGGAGATGGACCTCTCGGCGGTCGGTTCGGTGATCGACATCGGCGGGGGTGCCGGGACCATACTGGTCGGGCTTCGCGAGCGGTGGACGCACATTGCGGCGACGCTGATGGAACTCCCGACGGTCGCAGCGGTCGCGCCAGCTATCCTGTCGGAATACGGTGCCGATGACGTGGTTGTCGAAGAGGGGGACATAACCGTCGCGCCATCGGTCGGTCGGCACGATCTGGCGATCCTGAAGGCCGTCGTCCAGGTGCTTCCGCCGGACCAGGCGCGCAATTCGATCCTGAACGCGGCGCGTTGCCTCACCCCCGGAGGCGAGATCGCAATTGCGGGGTGGGGTGTCGTCGACGACGACCGCCTCGGCCCGTCCGAGGGTGTCTTCCTCAATCTCACTTTCCTGAATCTCTATCGCCACGGCGAATCGTACACGGAAGGTCAATATCGTGCGTGGATGACCGAGGCTGGATTCCGGGATATCTCCAGGTCGCGCCTGACGGACGGCTGCACGTTGTTTCGTGGACGCCTCCCGGGCTGACTCAATAACAGCGATCTGCCGCCGCAAGTGCTTCGGCGCGGTGAGCTTGGTCCAGCGCGCCAATCCGCCGGACCGATGCATAGAACCTGACATAGTCACCCGAACACAAGTCGAACAGCCGGAGAAACGCGGCCACCCGGTCGCTATAGACGGAGGTCGCGGCGAGCTTTGCATTGTTGATCGGGGACGCGAACCAGGCATCGTATCCCCGGTATCGGCCCCAGCGCCTGTCGCGCATATGTCGGTAGCGCATCCGCAGCCGTTCAATCGCGGCCGTCTTTGCGGCCAGCTTTTGCTCCGAGGTGCCGGCGTTGGAATAGACTTGCGCCAGCTCGTCCCGGGTCTGCGACACCAGCACAAGAAATTCAGCTTTGCGCCTCCGGGCGGCTTCGTAACGGCGCAATGCGGCGGTGTCGCCAGTCGCGCGCAGCCACTTTTTCACGCCGGTCGTTTCAACGGCGACAGCGAACGCCTCGTTGAATGCGGAATCGTCGTGCACGTAGACGCGCTGGTGGGCCAGTTCATGGAACACCAGCGCTGCGAGATAGGTTTCATCCTGGCCGAACATCGTGCTGAGCAGCGGGTCGCTCGACCAGCCAAGCGTGGAATATGCGGTGATGCCCGTCACATAGACGTCCATGCCCTGTCCTTGAAGTTGGACAGCGGTTTCAGTCGCGGACTTCTGGGAGAAATATCCCCGGTAGGGAACGCAGCCGAAAACAGGAAAGCACCATGTCCGCGGCGTCAGCGAAAATGCCGGCGCGGCGAAGACGGCCCATGTCACTGAGTCCCGACCGATATCGACATAGCTGCGATAGCTGTTGTTGTCGGGCAGCGCCAGTTCATCCGTTGCAAACTGCCGTATGGCGCTCGCCGATGCCATTCGGGCGCGCAATGCCTTCGGCGTCGAAGGATTCTCGATCAGTTTTCCGACATCCTGGCGCGCTGTCATGATCCGCAGATGACCTTGCACGGACTGCGCGTAGTAGGAAACACTGGTGCAGCCGGTTACGCCGGACATCACGATCACAACGGCAACCAATCGAAAGAATGCGCGCATTACGATTTGCCCACAGCAGTGCTCACCCGTTCCGATAGGTCGCGATTGCCCCAGACCTCTCAAGCAGTCGCACTCATTTGATCGAGGTCTATAGTTTTCTGAAGAATCCGGACAGAATATTCGGACCCGCTTCACCGGGCCGCAGTCTGATCCCATCCTCGAAGCAGTTCAGCGTCACGCATTCGAAGCCGCTGTGTGCGAGGAGTGCCACCAGCGAGTCACGGTCGAAGTGGTGGAGGTGCTCGTCGGGAAGACGCATACGCCACGTCCGGAACCAGGCGTCGCCTTCCGTGCCGAGTTCGCGCCAGCGGCAATAGGGGACGGCGACGGCAAGGTAGCGGGTCTTAAGCCGCGCGAGGAAACCCAGATCCGGGATATGCTCAAGCACATCGAACATGGCGACGAGATCCCACGAGCTGGAGAGCGCCTCATCCCAATCGACGAAGCGCACGCCCTTGGGCAGCGGAAACCTGGTTATGTCGCAGCCGGCGCAGTCGGCGACCCCGGTTATTTTCGCGGCTTCGATGAATGTGCCGGTGCCATATCCAATCTCCAGCACGGACCGAGGAATCTCGCCGGTGATCCCCAGCACCCAGCCGAGTCGCTGATACCCGAGCTTGATGGTCCGGTCACTCAGGTCCTCGTAATAGGAAATGTACTGCTTGTCGTATTTGATCGGTTTGAAGTCGACCTGGTGGATCACGCCAAACCCGTCCACCGCGTAGTTGTCCAACATTAGCGTGCGGCCTCCGGATTCCGAACTCCTTACATGGCACAGCTAAACGCAGCCGGGCAACTGAGCGGTTCCGACAGTCGGGTGGTAGCTTGAACTGATCAGTCCTTGCCCGCCCGCTTGAAAATCCGCGCGTAAAATTCGCCGACGATGCCGCGCCGGAAGACGAGCACGCACACCATGAAGATCAGGCCGGTGGCGATGGTCACCGGAAAGCCGGAAGTGGCAAGCGTGTTTTCCAGGCCGATGACAAGGCTGGCGCCGATGATCGGCCCGACCATGGTGCCGATGCCGCCCAGAAGCGTCATCAGGATCACCTCGCCCGACATCTGCCAGGTGACGTCGGTGAGCGTGGCGAACTGGAAGACGATGGCCTTGAGCGAGCCTGCCAGCCCGGCCAGTGCCGCCGACATGACGAAGGCGCCGAGCTTGTAGTTGGCGACGGAATAGCCCAGCGAAATGGCGCGGTTCTCGTTCTCGCGGATCGAGCGCAGGATCATGCCGAACGGCGAATTGACGATGCGCCAGATGGCGAAGACGCCGACGAGGAACACCGCCAGCACGAAATAATACATGTTCAGCGAGACGTTCAGGTCGAGGACGCCCAGCAGCATGCCGCGCGGCACACCTTGGATGCCATCCTCGCCTTGCGTGAACGGCGCCTGCACGCAGAAGAAGAAGAACATCTGCGACAGCGCCAGCGTGATCATGGCGAAATAGATGCCTTGCCGGCGAATGGCGAAAAAGCCCATGACAAGGCCGAGCAAGGCCGCACCCGCCATGCCGAGCAGAATGCCGGCTTCCGGCGGCCAGCCCCAGACCTTGACGGCATGCGCCGTGAAGTAGGCGGCGCCGCCGAAAAAGGTGGCGTGGCCGAACGACAGCAGCCCGGTGTAGCCGAGCAGGAGATTGAACGCACAGGCAAACAGCGCAAAGCACAGCATCTTCATCAGGAAGATCGGATAGACCAGGAAAGGCGCCACCAGCAGCGCCAGGATGCCGAGCCCGACCAGCGTCCATTCAAGCCGTGCCGAGTTTTTGGCCGATGTCTCGCGAAGCGTCAGTTCCGACATGTCAGATGTCCCTTCCGACATGTCAGGCGTCCCTTCCGAACAGGCCGGCCGGCCGGACCAGAAGCACGATGGCCATGATGACGAAGACCACGAGGTTGGAGGCCTCGGGGTAGAAGACCTTGGTCAGGCCTTCGGCAAGGCCGAGCATGTAGCCGGTGACGATCGCGCCAAGGATCGATCCCATGCCGCCGACCACGACGACGGCGAAGACGACGATGATGAGATCCGACCCCATAAGCGGGCTCACCTGATAGATCGGCGCTGCCAGAATTCCGGCAAGCCCAGCCAGCGCGGAGCCGAGGCCGTAGGTCAGGGTCAGCAGCAACGGCACGTTGACGCCGAAAGCCTGGACGAGGCGGGGATTCTCCGTCGCGGCGCGCAGGTAGGAACCGAGCCTGGTCTTCTCGATCAGCACCCAGGTTCCGAAGCAGACGATCAGCGAGGCGACGACGACCCAGCCGCGATAATTGGGTAGGAACATGAAGCCGAGATTGGTGCCTCCCGAAAGCAGCGGCGGGACGGCGTAGGGGTTTCCCGAGACGCCGTAATAATAGCGGAAGATGCCTTCGAGCACGAGCGCGAGGCCGAAGGTGAAGAGCAGGCCGTAGAGCGGATCGAGATCGTACAGCCGCGACAGCGCCAGGCGCTCGACTACGATGCCGAAGACACCGACGATCAGCGGCGCAAGGATCAGCGCCGGCCAGTAGCCGATGCCGAGATAGGTGAGCAGCAGATAGCCGACGAAGGCGCCGAGCATATACTGGGCGCCATGGGCGAAATTGATGACGCGCAGCAAGCCGAATATGACAGCCAGGCCCAGGCTCAGCATGGCGTAGAACGAGCCGTTGATCAGGCCGACCAGCAACTGGCCGAGGAAGGCCTGAACGGGGATGCCGAAGATCATCGTCATGGCGCCATCATACACCCAGGACTTCGTGGAGCTGCGTCATGCGGTCCGGCAGTTCGCCGACCGGGAACCCTGCCACCACCTTGCCGTGCTCCATCAGATAGAAACGATCGGCGACACGGCTGGCGAAGCGGAAGTTCTGCTCGACCAGCAGGATCGTCATGCCGCGCTTTTTCAACGTCGCCAGCAACGCGCCGATGCGCTGCACGATGACGGGAGCGAGCCCCTCCGTCGGCTCGTCGAGAAGCAGCATTTTCACACCCGTTCTCAACATGCGCGCGATCGCCAGCATCTGCTGTTCGCCGCCCGACAGCCTGGTGCCGGGACTGTTGCGCCGCTCCTTCAGATTGGGGAACAGATCGAATATCTCCTCGACGCTCATGCCGCCCTCGGCCACGACCGGCGGCAGAACCAGGTTCTCGTCGACGGTCAGCGTGGCGAAAATACCGCGCTCCTCCGGCACGAAGCCGATGCCCTGATGCGCGGTGCGGTGCAGCGGCAGCCGCATCAGATCCTGGCCGTCGAAGGCGATCCCGCCGGTTCGCTTGCGGATCAGCCCCATGATGGCGCGCAGCGTCGTCGTCTTGCCGACGCCATTGCGGCCGAGCAGTGTGACCGTCTCGCCGGAATACACTTCCAGATCGACGCCGTGCAGCGCATGGCCCTCGCCATACCAGGCGTTGAGGCCGCTGACGGCAAGCAGAGGTGCGGTACTAGTCATCGGCGGTGCCCATATAGGCGATCTTGACGCGCTCGTCGCGGCTGACCGTGGCGTAGTCGCCGGCGGCCAGCACCTCGCCGCGCTGCATGACCGTTATCCAGTCGCAAAGGTCGGCCACGACAGTCAGATTGTGCTCGACCATCAGCACGGCGCGATCCCTGGCCACCGAACGGATAAGGTCGGAAACCGTGGCCACGTCCTCGTGCCCCATGCCGGCCATCGGCTCGTCCAGCAGCAGCACTTTCGGATCGAGCGCCAGGGTCGTGGCGATCTCGAGCACGCGTTTCCTGCCATAGGAAAGGTCGCCGGCGAGCCTGTTCCTGACGTCGTCGAGACCGACCGAGCGCAGCAATTCCTCGGCGCGCGGCGTCAGCCGGTCGAGCGCCGCCAGCGAGCGCCAGAACTGGACGCTGAGCCCGCCCGGCCGTTGCAGGGCGACGCGGACATTGTCGAGCACGCTGAGGTGCGGAAAAATCGCCGATATCTGGAACGAGCGCACCAGGCCCATCCGCGCGACCCTGGCCGGCGAGGTGCGGGTGATGTCGTGGCCAAGCAGCTCGATCCTGCCGCTGGTCGGCGCCAGGAACTTGGTGAGCAGGTTGAAGACGGTCGTCTTGCCGGCGCCGTTGGGTCCGATCAGGGCATGGATGTTGCCATGGCGGACGTCCAGATCGACGTTTTTGACGGCGATGAAGCCGGCAAAGTCGCGCCGCAACCCGCGGGCGGAAAGCACCACAGGCGGCTCGTTCGCGTTCAGGTCAGTCGGCGCCATCGGCCGCGCCGATCACTGGCCGGCCGTCGGACAGCCGCTTTCCTTTTCGCTCAGGAAGGCTTCGTTGCCGGGAATGGTGGCCAGGTATTTGTAGTAGTCCCACTCCTTGGTGCTCTCGGCTGGCGACTTGACCTGATAGAGATACATGTCGTGGACCATGTTGCCGTCCGCCTGCACCTTGCCGTTGGTGATGGCGGCGTCGTCCACGGGCATCGAATGCAGTTGCTTGGCGACGGCTTCGGTCTCGTCCGTACCGGCCTTGTCGATCGCTTTCAAATACTGCGTCACCGCCGAATAGGTCGAGGCCTGGATCATGTTCGGCATGCGGTTGGTGCGCTTGAAAAAGCGCTGCCCGAATTCGCGGCTCTTGTCGTCGCGATCCCAATAATAGCCTTCGGTCAGCACAACGCCCTGCGCCGCTTGAAGGCCAAGCCCATGCACCTCGGCCAGCGTGAACAGGAGTGCGGCAAGACGCTGACCGCCCTGCGCGATGCCGAATTCGGCCGCCTGCTTGATCGAGTTGGAGGTATCGAGGCCGGCATTGGCCAGGCCGATGACCTTGGCGCCCGACGATTGCGCCTGCAGCAGGAAGGACGAATAATCGGTCGATCCCAAGGGATAACGCACTTCGCCCAGCACCTTGCCGCCATGGCTCTCGACGAACTTGGTGGTCTGATCCTTCAGCGAATAGCCGAATGCATAGTCGACGGTGACGAAGAACCAGCTGTCGCCGCCCTGCTGCACGAGAGAGCCGCCTGTCCCAACCGCTTGCGAATGAGTGTCATAGGCCCAGTGGAAGCCATAGGGCGAGCATTGTTTGCCGGTCAGCTCCGTGGTTGCCGCGCCGGTGACGATGTCGATCTTCTTCTTTTCCTTGGAGATCCCCTGGACGGCGAGCGCCACCGAAGAGGTGGTCAGTTCCATGATGGCATCGACCTGTTCGGTGTCGTACCACTGCCGCGCGATGTTGGAGGCGATATCGGGCTTATTCTGGTGATCGGCGCTGATGATTTCTATCGGCGCTCCCTGCACCTTGCCGCCGAAATCCTCGACCGCCATCTTGGCCGCCTCGACCGACCACTTGCCGCCGAAATCGGCGTAGACGCCCGATTGGTCGTTGAGAATGCCGATCTTGACCTTGCCGTCGGAAATTTCAGCGGCCGAGGCGGGGATCGCGGATGCGGCGAGAAGTGCCGCGGAAACGAAAAGGCTTACCTTCATGGTTGACTTCCTCCCATAGCGATGAATCCGACCGACCCTCCTACGATCGATCATCGCAATGGTATTGAACATGAGGAAGATAGGGACAGAGGGCAAGAGGCCGTTAGGGATTTCGTGTGCGAAGCGATACCGTTTGGCGGCGGAACGCGAGCCTTGAGCGCGAGATAGAGACACAAACACGTGAACCGCCCGGCGGCAGTGCCGGCTCAGCCCTCGGCGGCGACGAGATGGCCGTTGCCGACATCCCTCAGCGCCAGTTTCAGCGGCGCCTCGCCGATCCTGCGGGTGGCGCTCGGGATCTCCTGGTCCAGGCGGGCGAAGCGGCTTCTTCGCTTGGCTGGATCGGGCACCGGCACGGCTTCGATGAGGCGTCTGGTGTAGGGGTGGCGCGGGTTGGAAAAGACCTGGTCGCGCGTGCCCATCTCGACGATCTGGCCGAGATACATGACGGCGACGCGGTCGGAGATGTTCTCGACCACAGCCATGTCGTGCGAGATGAAGAGATAGGCGACGCCGAATTCGCGCTGTAATTCCTTCAACAGATCGAGCACGCGCGCCTGCACCGAAACGTCGAGCGCCGAGACGCTTTCGTCGGCGATGATCAGTTTCGGCCGCAGCGCAAGAGCGCGTGCAATACAGACGCGCTGGCGCTGGCCGCCGGAGAATTCATGCGGATAGAGCTCCATCTGATCGGCCGACAGGCCGACGCGCTCGAACAGCGCCGCGACACGGTCACTGCGCTCTTGCTTCGAGGCGATGCCATGGATCAGCAGCGGCTCGGCGACGAGGTCACCTACACGCATGCGCGGGTCGAGCGAGGCGTAGGGATCCTGAAAAATCATCTGCACGTCGCGGCGCACCGCCTTACGCTGGTCGCGGCCAAGGCCGGACAGATTGCGCCCGCCAACCGCGATGTCGCCGCTGTAGGGCACCAGTCCGGCCAGCGCCTTGGCGGTGGTCGACTTGCCGCAACCGGATTCGCCGACCAGCGCCAGCGTCTCGTTGGGCGCGATCGAGAAGCTGACGCCTTCGACGGCGTGGACGCGACGGGTGACCCGGCCGAAGAAGCCGCCATGCAGGTCGAAGCGGACATGCAGGTCGGTGACTTCGGCGACATTGGCCGGCAGCGCCGTCTCGACATCCCTGGATTTTTGGCGGCCGACGCCGCTGCCGATGCGCGGCACTGCGGCCAGCAGCTCGCGCGTGTAGTCGGCTTGCGGCCTGGCAAAAATGTCAGCGGTTTTTCCCTCTTCGACCATGCGGCCATGCCGCATAATGATGACGCGGTCGGCCATTTCGGCGACGACGCCCATATCGTGGGTGATCAGGATGACACTGGTGCCGTGCTGGCGCTGCAGGTCGCGCAGCAGCTCCAGCACCTCGCCCTGCACGGTGACGTCAAGTGCGGTCGTCGGCTCGTCGGCGATCAGCACGTCCGGCTTGAGCGCCAGCGCCATGGCGATCATCACCCTCTGGCGCATGCCGCCGGACAGTTCGTGCGGAAACTGCTTTAGCCGGCTTTCGGCTTCCGAAATGCGCACCGCCTTCAACGCCTCGATGGCGCGCTGACGAGCTTCGCCCTGCGACAGGCTGGTGTGTGCCTCGATGGATTCGGTGAGCTGCCGGCCGATCGACAGCACCGGGTTGAGCGAGGTCATCGGCTCCTGGAAGATCATGGCGATGCGGTCGCCGCGAATGCGCCGCATCCGGCGCTCGTCGAGAGTCGTCAGATCTGTATCGCCCAGATGGATTTTCCCAGACGATATGCGCGCCGCCGGCTGCGGCAGCAATTGCATGATGGCCAGTGCGGTCATCGATTTGCCGGAGCCGGATTCACCGGCAATGCAGAGCGTCTCGCCACGCGCCAAAGTCAGCGACAGGTCGGAGACGACCTCGCGCTCGCCATCCTCGCCGCGCACGCTGACGGAGAGGTTGGCGATGTCGAGGACGGGTTCGGGGGTTGAGGTCATTGCAAAGGCAAAGTTCTGAGAGGTTTATTCCGGCACGCCCCCCTCTGTCCTGCCGGACATCTCCCCCTCAAGGGGGGAGATTGGCCGTCACGTGGGCCGGCGCTCCCCCTTGCAACATTAGAGATTGGCGAAAGCCGAAGTGACATCTGATCTCCCCCCTTGAGGGGGAGATGTCCGGCAGGACAGAGGGGGGTGCAGCGCCGACTTGACATCATTCAAACACGCAGCGCGGGAAGTAGAACGACACCACCCAGTTCGGTATGTCGACGATCTCGCTGATCCTGAGATCACCGCAGACAGAGGCCAACATATAGGCTTCGACCGGGTCGATCTTGTAACGGCCGGCGAGCAGGTCGACCATCTGGGCAACCGCCTCCCTGGCGCCGGCCATCAGGTCCGGACCGATGCCGGTCGTCACCTCATAGCCCTTGGCATCGAGATGGCGCGTCACCGGGCCTGGCGTGGTGAAGCGCGGCGTCTTCAGCCTGGCGTCCTTGACCAGATCGAGCTTGAGCACGACGTCCATCGGGCTTTCGATCGCCGTGCCGCAGACCTCGCCGTCGCCTTGCGCGGCATGGGTATCGCCGACCGAAAACAGCGCGCCCGCCACTTCCACCGGCAGGTACAGCGTGGTGCCGGCGGCGAGATCGCGGATGTCGAGATTGCCGCCGACGCGCCTTGGCGGCACCACCGAATGGTGGCCCTTTTCCGCCAGCGCGTTGCCGATGGTGCCGGCGAAGGGTTTCAACGGCACACGCGCATTTTTGCCGAACAGCGCCGGCTCGAGCGAGACGGCGTCGTATTTCCAGATGTTCAGCGCCGGCTCCTTGAAGTCGTCGGCGAGCAGCCCGAAACCGGGAATGTTGGCCGTCCAGCCGAAGCCGGATGGTTTGAACATCTCGATCGTCACCTTCAGTGCATCGCCCGGCTCGGCGCCCTCGACGAAGATCGGCCCAGTCACCGGATTGACGGTGGCGAAGTCGAGCCGGGCGACGTCGGCGACCGTGCTGTCGGCCTGAAACTGGCCGCCGGAGGAATCGAGGCACTGGAACTCGATGGTCGAGCCGGGCGCCACCCGCTCGGCCGGGACAAACGAATTGTCCCAGCCGAAATGATGTTGGCGCCCGTGGATGGTGTAGTCGCAGTTATTGCACATCTTTTACGTACACATTGTCGTAGTTGATCGGGATATGGACCGGGTCGACATAGAGGTTGTCGGCGCCGCCCATGCGCGCCGACTTCATGGTGAAGCGCTGCTCGTTGAAGACCGGCGCCCAGGGCGCGTCTTCCATCACCTTGTCGTAGATGGCGCTCCACATCTTGTCGCGCTCGCCGGCCTTGGCCGGGTCGACCACCGAGTCGGCCTCGGCCGCCTTGGCGTCGAGATCCTTGTTGCAGTACCACGACCAGTTCCAGCCGCCCGGCACCGCGCCGGCGCAGCCGAGGATCGGGCCGTAGAAGTTCGACGGATCCGGGAAGTCGGCGATCCAGGCCATGCCGCCGGACCAGATCATCGGTGCGCCGGCCTTGTCGCCGCCGGCGGCAATGACGTTTGCCTGAGCCAGCGACTGGATGCTGGCCTTGATGCCGATCGCCGCCAGGTCCTGCTGGATCGCCTGGGCGATGCGCGGGTTGGGATCGGTGTTCATGGCGAACAATTGCGTGTCGAAACCATCGGGATGACCGGCCTCGGCAAGCAGCGCCTTGGCCTTGGCGACGTCATAGGGATAGCCCTTGTACTCCTTGTCGTAGCCCGGCATCGACGGCGGCAGCGGCTGGTTGGCCGGCACAGCGCGGCCGTTGATGATCTGGATGATGCGCGCCTTGTTGATCGCCATGTTGACCGCCTGGCGCACCTTCACATTGTCGAACGGGGCCATGGTGGTGTTCATGGTGACATAGCCGGTGTGCAGCTGGCCGCCTTCGACGACGCGTGCCTTCTGCTCCGGATCGGCCATCACCTCCTGGAATTTTGCCGGCGGAATGCCGTCGCCGGGCACGTCGATCTCGCCCTTCTGCAGGCGCAGCAGCGCAACGATCGGCTCCTGGCCGATCTCGAAGGTGATCTTGTCCAGATGCGGCAGGCCCTTGTGCCAATAGTCCGCATTGCGCTCGAAGACGATGCGCTGGCCGAGTGTCCATTCGGCGAGCTTGAAAGCGCCGGTGCCGACCGGATGCTTGCCGAAATCGGCGCCGTATTTCTCGACCTCTTCCTTCGGCACGATATGCGAGAAGTTGATGGCCATGACATGCAGGAAGGTGGCGTCGGGCCGGGTCAGCTCGAGCTTGACCGTATAGGGATCGACGACGGTGACGCCCGAGAGGCTCTCGGCCTTGCCTGCGGCGACATCGTCATAGCCCTTGATCGAGCCGAAGAAGCCGGCGCCGGGGCTCTGGGTCTTGGGATTGGTGACGCGGTCGAGCGAATATTTCACGTCGTCGGCGGTCATCTCGCGGCCATTGTGAAATTTCACGCCATGGCGCAGCTTGAAGGTGAAGGTCTTGCCGTCGGGTGCGATCTCGTAGCTTTCGGCAAGGTCGGGCTTCAAATTGGTGGTGCCCGGTTCGTAATCCATCAGCCCGTCGAACAGGCTCTTGATCATCGACCAGTTCTGCCAGTCATACCCGATCGCCGGATCGAGCGTGGCGACATCGTCCTTGTAGGTGATGGTGATGGCGCCGCCCTGTTTGGCGTTCGGATCGACGGTGTCCTCGGCGCGAACACTTGTCATGCCGAGCATCAGCGCCAGCGCCGATGCCGCTACCGTGGATGCGAGAAACTTTTTCATTTTTATGTTCCCTTTCTCTGTCTGGTTTTCATTTTCATCTGAGCTTGATGCGGGGGTCGATGAAGGGCGCGATGACGTCGGCCAGCAGATTGCCGAGCACGATGGCGAAGGCCGAGACCAGGGTGACGCCCATGATGATCGGGATGTCCACGCGCTGGATGGCCTGCCACGCCAGCTGGCCAATGCCAGGCCAGCCGAACACGCTTTCGACGACGACGATGCCACCCATGAAGATGCCGATGTCGATGCCGATCATGGCGATGACCGGCAGGATGGCGTTCGGCAGAGCATGGCGGAAAAGGATGGTGCCGCGTGCCAGGCCTTTGGCGCGGGCGGTGCGCACGTAATCCTGGCGCAACACGTCGATCATCGACGAGCGCATCATGCGGGCGTACCAGCCGGCGCCGAGTATGCCCATGGTCAGCGACGGCAGCACGAGATGACGCCAGGTGCCGTAGCCCCCGATCGGAAACCAGCTCAGCCGCACGGCAAAGACGTAAAGCAGCAGCAAGCCGACGACGAATTGCGGCGCCGAGACGCCGACGAAGGAGGCGACCATCAGCGTCTGGTCGGTGGCGGTGCCGCGCTTGACGGCGGCGATCAGGCCCATGCTCAGGCCGAGCAGCAGCTCGCACAGGATGGCGCCGACCATCAGCAACAGGCTTGCCGGCAGCCGCGAGACGATCAGCTCGGTGACTTCGGAGCGCTGGATGTAGGAGCGGCCGAGATCGCCGCTGATGAGCTTCGTAAGATAGCGCCAGTACTGGACGATGAAGGGCTGGTCGAGACCGAGCTGCTGGCGGATGTTCTCGACCGTCTGCGGCGTGGCGCTGCGGCCGGCGATCTGGCGCACCGGGTCGGCCGGCAAGAGATAGAGCAGCGCGAAGGTGATCAGCGAGACGCCGAGCAGGATCAGCAGCGACTGGATCAGGCGGCGGCCGAGATAGGCGATCATGCCCGGCCCCTTTGCGTCGGATCGAGGATGTCGCGCAGCGCGTCGCCGATCAGGTTGAAGGCCAGCGCCAGCGCCAGGATCGCCGCGCCGGGAAAGAACACCAGCCAGGGTGCTGCCTGGAAGTAGGTCTGGTTCTCGAAGATGATGTTGCCCCAGGACGCGGTCGGCGGCTGCACGCCGATGCCGAGGAAGGAGAGCGTCGCCTCCAACAGCACCGTGGTCGAAATGCCGAGCGTGCCCCAGACGATGATGGTCGGCAGGAGATGCGGCAGGATGTGGCGAAACAGGATGCGCGGTGCGCTCGCCCCGATGGTGCGCTCGGCGTCGATGAACTCGCGTTCGGCGAGCGAAGAGGTCTCGGTGTAGATAACGCGGGCGGTCTGCACCCAGTTGACCAGGGCGATGACCATAGCGACGATCCACAGGCTCGGCTCGAACACCGCAGCCAGGCAAATGGCGAGCAGCAGTGCCGGAAACGCCATCATCAAATCGGTGAAACGCATCAGCGCGCTGCCGATCCAGCCGCGGAAATAACCCGCGGTAACACCGACCAGCGTGCCGATGAACAGCGCCACGCCATTGGCGACGATGCCGATGATCAGCGAGGTGCGGGCTCCGTAGAGGATGCGGGTCAACAGGTCGCGGCCGAGCAGGTCGGTGCCCAGCCAGAATTTTGCATCCGGCGGCAAGGGCGAGCCCTCGATGGTCAGGCCGTCGAACATCTGATCGTTGGGATCGTAGCCTGTCAGCCATGGCGCCAGCACGGCGCCGGCAACGACAATGGCGACGATCACCAGCCCAAGCAGTGCCAGACGGCGCCTGACCAGCCGGCGCCAGACGCCGGCGCGCGGCTTGACCGGCATGCGCCCTGGCGCGGTGAGATCAGGCGCGATGGGACTGGTCATCGCCGCCTTCTTCCCCCGTTGCTTCTTCACTTGTCATGGCCACGATCCGCCGCGCGGCATCCTCGACGCTGATCTGCCAGCTCATCGCCAGCGAGCGAAGCTGCGCATAGGCGCGGCCGTCATCGGCGCCTTTCGCCAGTGCCGTCACCGCGCGCACGATGGTCTGGCGCTCGGCGACGCGCTGGCGAAGCGAGGCGATTTCGCTGGCCAGGTGTTTTCGCGCCTCGAAACTTTGCCTTGCGATCAGCAGTGCGCTGTAGACGCCGGCATTGCCGACCGGCTTCAAGAGTTGGGCGTCGGCCTTGTGCGACAATGCCCATTCGATGCGGCCGGGCGCCTCGGAGCCGATCAGCGCCACCAGCGGCATCGGCGCTTCGCCCGGCTTCCACGGGAATTGCTCGTCGAAGCCGAGATCGGCGTCGAAGAAGACGAAATCGGCCGCCAGCGCCTCGGGCGGTAGTTCGGGCCAGCAGTCCAGCGTGATCAGGCCGATGGCCGACAATTGCCTGGTGATCGCCTGCACCGTCGGGTGCGGACGGTGCAGGATGAAGGCCCTGGCGCCGCCGAGATTGGGGATGCGTGGGGTTCTCGTCACGACACCACCCTCAGGCGCGGGCGGCCGAATGTTTTTGCCGGGTCGTAGCGCGACAGATACGGGTCTGGTGCGACTTCGTCCTCGCGGCTGACGACCTCGAAGAAGCCATCCGCGATGCGCCCGATGATCACCGGCAGCGTCGCGTGCTGAGAATGCGCATCGATGGCGATCGGCCCGAGCCGGGTGGAGAAGCGGCGTTCTGCGAAGGCTCTGGAAAATTCCGCCGGACCGGCTTCGGAATTGCTGGAGAGCACGTCGGCCATCACCTGCACGGAGGCATAGGCGGAGGCCTCGAAAGACGAGGCGAAGGCGGCCGGCCGCGGCGCGAAATACGGCCCGACCGACAGATGTCCCTTGCCGGATTCACCGATCGCCGGCAGCTCACCTTCGGTGAGGTTGCAGGAGATGACGGGACAAGTCTCGGGACTGAAGGCGGCATCCTCGTGACCCAGGTCGCGATAGGCCGCGAGGAAGGCGTAGGACGAGGTGCCGATCAGGTTGTTGAGGACGAAGTTCGGCCGCGTGGCGCGGATCTCCGCGATCAGCCGCGACACGTCGGTCTCGCCGATGCGCAGATAGCGTTCGCCCAGCACCTTGCCGCCGGCATCGGCGATCAGGTCGCGGGCGACGCGGTTCATCTCCCAGCCCCAGATGTAGTTCGAGCCGAGCAGGAAGCCATTGGCGCCGAAACGCGGCACGACATGCGCCATCAACGGCACCAGATGCTGGTTTGGGCAAGCGTGCATGTAGACGACGTGCTCGTTGGCCTCGAAGCCCTCATAGGGGCAGGCGTACCAGAGCATGCCGCCCGCCTTCTCGAGCACCGGAATGGTTTCCTTGCGGCTCCACGAGGTGACGCAGCCGACGACATGGCGCGCGCTGCTGGTCCTGAAAATATCCTCGCACAGCGTCGCGTAGCGGTCCGCATTGCTTTGCGGATCGCGCTCGACCGGCACCAGTTCGATGCCTGAGCTGCGATCGGCGTTGATGTCGGCGATGGCGCGCATGGCGCCGATGCGGCACGCATCGGAGACGAGTTGATAGCTCCCCGAGCGGGAATACAGGATGCCGATCTCGATACGCCGTTTCAAACAGATCCCCAAAATGACAATGCCTCGCAGCCAGCGCCGGAAGGGCGAGGCATACGAGGCATTCTTGCCGCCCGGCGATCAGAGCCGGTATTTTGCGCTAGCGTATTCTGTCCGGCGGGTCAGTCAAGCCCTCAACGGTATTTGCGTGACCGTCATCGCCGTTTCGCTGCCGCCGGCTATCTGGCCGATCTGGCCGCCGGCCTCTGACCGTGTTGACGCGCATAGGTCACGCAGGCGTCCACCGTGCTGACACAAAGCGCGTCGCGCCTGTTCGGCAAATTGTTGTCGCCGGCATAGGCAACTTCGGCGACGCGGCCGTCGACCATGCGAATTTGCGTGTCGCAATAACCGCCGGGAGCGACATTGACGGAGCCGCCGACCGCCGGGATCGCGCCTACCGCTAGAGTCGGAACCACAATGCTGAGATTGCCGCGCTGGACGATGCGCTTGTAGGTCCAGATCTGGCCCGATCGGCCGGCGTCGGCGGTGGCCGTCGGAAACCCGGCGCACATTCGAACATCGGCTTCGCTGAGGCCGACCATCTCCTTGCGGGCGGCCGCCGCCGTTGGATCAACCTTGGCGATACGCGACGCATCGTCGGGAACGACGCAGGAAGACTGGATGCCAACGAAGAGAACAGGTAGGGCAAGCTTTTGAATGCAGGAAAATATCATGCCGACCGTCAGATTGGTCCGATGTCAGATTTGCGTGGCGCCCGCCGCTCCTTTCTACCTAGGCAGACAGGCGAAGGGATCAACCCGTTCGGCTTCACGAAAAAGTGGCTGTGGCTGCAACATCAAGGATTTGCGCGTCACGGGGTCTGCATTCGCGCAGGATCAATGGTCCAGCAAGTGCTTCCGGCGCCAGGCGGCGGGCGCTTCGCCGACCCGCGCGCGAAAGAACCGTGAAAAATACGCCGGGTCGTCGAAGCCGATCTCGTAGGCGATGTCCTCCACCGTGCGTACGGTGAACAGCAGCAGGCGCTTGGCCTCCAGCAGCCGCCTTTCGCTGACGACCCGCTTGACGCCGGCACCCAGAACCGCATGGGCAGCCTTGTCGAGAAGATGCGGCGTGGTGGCCAGCGCCTCGACGTAGCGATCGACCGGCCAGTTGTCGCGGAAATGCGCGTCGGCGAGCCGACGCAGGCCCCGCGCCAGCGAAGCATCGGAAGAGGCGGCAGAGGCGGTCACGCCGGGGCTCAGGCGCGCAATGTGGGAGAGTGCGACTGCGATCAGCGCCGGCAGGACCCTGTCATTGCCGGCTTGCGCCTCGGCATATTCGGCGGCGATCATCTCCAGCACCGCCGCCAGTCTCGCCCACGCTGCGTGTCGTGGCAGACCGTCGGCAAAGACCGGCCTGTCCAGCGGCAGCAGGCTGTGAGCGGCGATGGCCGCGAGCGCGCCGTCGGCGACCGAGACGACGATGGCGTCGGTGCCGGGTCCGATCGAGAAGCCATGCACGACAGCGCTCGGCACGAAGCTGACGGCAGGCGCCGAAAAGTCCCAGGATCGGTCTTCGATACGGTAGGTGCCGGAGCCGCTGGTCCAGTAGGTGATCTGGCCCATCTGCGGATGTTTGTGCGCCGCAACCTGACCAAGATGGATATTGCTGCGCGCAAGCACCGTCTCGACATGCAGGAAACCGACATCGAGCGGCCTCACCGGCTCGCCATAGACGAAGAAGTCGGGAATGGAATTCTGGCTCATGGTGCCTGAAAAAGTCCAATCGGTTTTGCCGTTCCGTCCATAACCGATGCATGCCCAAGGCGCTAGTGTTGCGACTCAAGAGGAGGACCATCATGCGATCAGAAGACTTCCGCACTGATAAGGCACGGCCGTTCACCGGGGCCGAGTATCTGGAGAGCCTGCGCGACGGCCGCGAGGTCTATATCAATGGCGAACGCATTGCCGATGTCACCACGCACCCGTCGATGCGCAATTCGGCGCGGTCGCTGGCGCGCCTCTACGATGCGCTGCATGATCCCCTGCGACGGGACACGCTGACCTCGCCGACCGACACCGGCTCGGGCGGCTACACCCACAAATATTTCCGGGTTGCCAAATCCTCGGCTGAGCTTGTTACCCAGCAGACGGCGATCGCCGAGTGGTCGCGCATGTCCTATGGCTGGATGGGGCGCACGCCCGACTACAAGGCGGCGCTGATGAACACGCTCGGCGCCAATGCCGACTGGTACGGGCCGTTCAAGGACAATGCTCTGTCTTGGCACAAACGTGCGCAGGAAGCCGCACTGTTCATGAACCATGCCATCGTCAATCCGCCGATCGACCGCCACAAGCCGGCCGAACAAGTGAAGGACGTCTTCGTCCACATCACCAAGGAGACGGATGCCGGCATCTATGTCTCCGGCGCAAAGGTGGTGGCGACGTCCTCGGCGCTGACCCACTACAATTTTCTGGCGCAGGGCTCGGCGACGATCACTGAGGATCCGTCGCTGTCGGTGATGTTCATCGTGCCGATGAATGCGCCGGGGATAAAGATGTTCTGCCGCGTCTCCTACGAGCAGACGGCCAACACGGTGGCGGCGCCCTTCGACTATCCGCTGTCGTCACGCTTCGACGAGAACGACGCGATCCTGGTGCTCGACAATGTCTTCATCCCCTGGGAGGACGTTCTGGTGCTGCGCGACGCGCAGAAAATCCTGTCCTTCCATCCGGCATCCGGCTTCATGCATGGCTACTGCTTCCAGGGCTGCACGCGTTTCGCCGTCAAGCTCGATTTCCTCGCCGGCCTGCTGGCCAAGGCGCTGCGCGCCACGGGCGGCGATGCTTTCCGCGGCAACCAGGCGGCACTGGGCGAGGTCATCGCACTCAGGCACATGTTCTGGAGCTTTTCCAACGCCATGGCCTACAACCCGATCCCGTGGGCGAATGGCGCGGTGCTGCCCAATCTGGAAGCCGCGCTCGCCTACCGCACCTTCATGTCGGAAGCCTATCCGCGCGTCATCGACACCGTGCGCCGGGTAATCGCGTCCGGGCTGATCTACCTGCCGTCGTCGGTGCGCGACTTCAACAACCCCGAGATCGACAGATATCTGGCGCAATATGTGCGTGGCTCCAACGACATGGGCCACATCGAGCGCATCAAGATCATGAAGCTTTTGTGGGACGCGACCGGCACCGAGTTCGGCGGCCGCCACGCGCTCTACGAGCTCAACTATGCCGGCGCGCCGGAAGAGGTGCGGCTGCAGGTGCTGAAAGGAGCTGAACGCGGCGGGCGGCTGAAGGCGATGGAAGAGCTCGTCGACACCTGCATGGCCGACTATGACGAGAATGGCTGGACGGGCGATACCTGGTTCAATCCGCTTGTCTCAACGGCCGAGTGAAACCAGATGGCCACGCAGATTTCGAAAGCCGATTTCCGCGACGCCATGGCGAGGGTCTGCGCGCCGGTCAACATCGTCACCACCGATGGCCCGGCAGGGCGCGGCGGCTTCACCGCCACCGCCATGTGCGGCGTCTCCGACGAGCCGCCGACGCTGCTGGTGTGCATGAACGGGCGCTCGACGCAGGCCGCCATGTTCCTGTCCAACCAGCGCTTCTGCGTCAACGTGCTGACGCATGACCACATGCATCTGGCGGGAAAATTCGCTGGCGCGGCCAGGGACATGGAGGCACGCTACGCCTCGGCGCGCTGGCAGACGCTGACCTCCGGCACGCCAGCACTCTCGGATGCGATCGTCAATTTCGATTGCGAGATCGAGACTGTACATGTCGTCGGCACGCACAATGTCATTATCGGCCGCGTCATCGACGTCCGGCACGGCAGCGGCGGCTCGGCCCTGCTCTATGTCGACCGCAGCTATACGCAGCCGACGCGGCTGGGCAGCTTTGGCGGGTGAAGCCGGGCGTCAGACGGTTTGGTGGCGGGGAGGCCTCCGCCTATCCCGTACGCGGCCGTGCCATCAGCCAGTCTTTCACCCTCGCCGATCCAGCCTCGCCACCAGCCGGTCCCCCGCCCACTGGATGCCGCAGACCAGGATGATCAGCACGATGACCACCGCGATCATGACGGACGTCTCAAATCGTTGATAGCCGTAGCGGATGGCGAGGTCGCCGAGGCCGCCGGCGCCGATCGCACCGGCCATGGCCGAGGCACCGATCAGCGTCACCAGCGTCACGGTGAAGCCGGCGACGATGCCGGGCAGGGCTTCGGGCACCAGGACCTCGCGGATGATCGTCCAGCGGTTGCCGCCCATGGCGCGCGCTGCCTCGATCAGGCCGCGGTCGACCTCGCGCAGCGACACTTCGGCGATGCGCGCATAGTAGGGGGTGGCGGCGATCGACAGCGGCACGATGGCTGCCCATGTGCCGATCGAGGTGCCGACGATCAGCCGCGTCACCGGGATCAGCGCCACCAGAAGGATGATGAAGGGCACCGAGCGGAAGCCGTTGATGATGGCGCCGAGCACGCGGTTCACCCACAGGCTTTCGGCGATACCGCCGAGTTCGGTGGCAATCAGTGCCAGGCCGAGCGGCAGGCCGAAGACCAGCGAGATGAAGCCGGAGGCGGCCGTCATCAGTACTGTCTCCCAGATCGAACGCGGCAGAAGCTCAAACAGGATTGGCGACATGGCCAAGCACCTCCACCCGCGCCTGGCGGGCCTTCAGGAATGTGATGATGTCAGCGAGATGATTTGCATCGCTGCCGGGAACCGAAAGGAACAGCGTCCCGACCGGCTGCTGCTGGATATGGTCGATGCCGCCATGGACGAGGCGGAAGGAGCCGGGAACAGCCACGGCAAGGTCGGACAGCAGCGGGCCGCTTGCCGCCTCGCCGGCCACGTCCACGCGCAGGATCGTCTCCGCGCCGGCCGCCGGCAGCAGCCGGGCTGCCAGTTCGGCCGGCAGCCGCGGCCGGATGGCGCGGAGCAGGCTTCTTGTGATGTCGGAGCGCGGGTCGGCAAACACTGACCAGACCGGCCCTTGCTCGACGATGCGCCCGGCGTCGATCACCGCAACGCGGTCGGCGATCGAGCGGATCACCTCCATTTCATGTGTGATCAGCAGGATGGTCAGGCCAAGCTGCCGGTTGATATCTTTGAGCAGCGCGAGGATCGACCGCGTCGTCTCCGGGTCGAGCGCCGAAGTGGCTTCGTCCGACAAAAGCAGTGCCGGGCGCGCGGCAAGCGCCCGGGCGATGCCGACGCGCTGCTTCTGGCCGCCCGACAGCGACGCCGGATAGGCTTTTGCTTTCTCCGATAGGCCGACGAGATCGAGCAGTTCGGCGGCGCGTCGCAGCCGTTCGGCTTTCGGGCGGCCCTCGATCTTCAGCGGCAGCGCCACATTGTCCTCGACGGTCTTGGCCGACAGCAGGTTGAAGTGCTGGAAGATCATGCCGATGCGCCGCCGCAGCGGTTGCAACTCGCGCTCGCCCAACCGGCTGATCTCGCGGCCTTCTATGAACACCTCGCCGGAATCAGGCCGTTCCAGCCCGTTCAAACAACGGATCAGCGTCGACTTGCCAGCGCCGCTGCGGCCGATGATGCCGAGGATCTCGCCCTTGCGCACGGTCAGCGAGACGCCGTCGAGCGCCGCCGTCACACCGAAATGGCGCTTCAGGTCGACAAGGCGCACGACGTCCTGAGACGCGTCGGGCCGGGCATGGATCGGATCGGCGGTTTCTCCGGATGCCGTGATATGCTGGTTCATGAATGTTCCTGTTCCCGAAAACGCAATCGCGGCCCGCGCCTGAGCGCGGACCGCTGTTGCTATCGAACCGGGCTTCCGGTCGACCGGATCAATAGGCGCTGAGGCCGGTGCCCTTGTAGACCTTGTCGAACTCGGCCTTCACCGCCTCGTTCTGATAGGAGGCGACCAGCGTCTTCACCCAGGCCTCGTTCTCGTTACCGGCCTTCACCGCGATGAAGTTGCGGTAGGGATTGTCGGCGATGGGCTCCTGTGCGATGCGGTTTTCCGGCGTTAGGCCGCTTTTCAGCGCCCAGTCGGTGTTGACCACGGCCGCGTCGAGATCCTCGACCGAGCGGCCGACAATGCCGGCGTCCAGTTCCTTGATCACCACCTTCTTCGCGTTCTCGGCGATGTCGACGGTGGTGGCGAGAATGCCGGTGCCGTCCTTCAATTTGATCACGCCCTCGTTCTGCAGCACGCGCAGCGCCCGGCCTTCATTGGATGGATCGTTCGGCACGCCGACGACCGCGCCCTCGGGCAGGTCGGCGACTGCTTTGTACTTCTTGGAGTAGAGGCCGATCGGCCACACGCCGGTATAGCCGACGCGCACGATATGATACCCTTGAGTCTTGATCTGGTTGTCGAGATAGGGCTGGTGCTGGAAGGCGTTGGCGTCGATTTCGCCGCGCTCCAGCGCCTCATTGGGCTGGGTGTAGTCGTTGAACACCACGGTTTCGATGGAGAGGCCCTTTTCGGCGGCCTGGGCGACGACGACTCGCCAGACATCCTCGTCCTCACCGCTGATGATACCCACCTTGATCGCCTTTTTGTCCTCGGCGAACGATGCGCCGGGCGCCATCAGGCTGCCGATCGCCACGGCCGAGGCGAACAGCAGAGCAAGGCCACTGCGCCGGTTGACGGTTGACCCCGGGGAAGATGGCAAAGTGTTCTTGAAGTCGGACATGATTGATCTCTGTGGTTGTGAAGTCATGGCAGCGAGGCGGATTGCCTAGCCTTGGTCACATCCTCAGAAATTCTATCAAATTTATCAAAGAACGCCTTTCGCCGTTCTCGCCAAAGCCGGGAATATTCTCTCAAAATTTTCGCGTGAGTGAGAACGAGACGCCATTGAATCGATCGCCGCGGGCTACGATGCGATCCGCTGCGCTTCGGAAGTAAGATCGGACTCTCGGAAAAACCGGCGCTGACGCCAGGCTCAAAGCGCGATCCACGCCGTCTTCAGTTCCAAATATTTCTCCAGCGCGTGAAGCGACTTGTCGCGGCCGAAACCGGACTGTTTGACGCCGCCGAGCGGCACGGTGATGTCGGCGCCGCCATAGGTGTTGACGTGGACGACGCCGGCATTGATGGCGCGCACCATGCGGTGTGCTGTGGAGAGGTTGGCGGTCCACACCGCCGAGGCGAGCCCGTAGACGGTCGAATTGGCAAGCCGCACCGCCTCCTCCTCGGTCTCGAAGCGCATGACGCCGAGCACTGGCCCGAACACCTCCTCGCGCGCAAGCTGCATGTCTTGCGTGACATTCTCGAAGATCGTCGGCGCCATGTAGCTGCCGCCGGTCTCGGTCAGAATCCGCTCGCCACCGGTGACCAGCTGGGCGCCTTCTTCGGTGGCCCTGGCGACGAAACCGAGATTCTTGTCCAGCTGTTCGGCGCTCGACACGGCGCCGACATCGCTGGTGAGATCGAGCGGATCGCCGACTTTGAGCCGCGTGGTTGCCGCGACAAGTTCGTCCATGAACCGATCATAGACCGCTGACTGGACCAGAAGCCGCGAGCCGGCGACGCAGACCTGGCCGGAATTGCGAAAAATGCCGTTGGCCGAGAGGACGGCCGCCTGTTTCAGGTCGGGAGCATCGGCAAAGACGATGTTGGGCGACTTGCCGCCGAGTTCGAGGAAGACGCGCTTCAGATTGGAGCGAGCGGAATATTCGAGCAGCCGTCGACCGACCGGCCCCGAGCCGGTGAAGGCGATGGCGTCGACATCCATATGCAGGCCGAGCGCTTCGCCGGTGACCGCGCCACGGCCGGTGACGACATTGAGCACACCGGCGGGAAGTCCGGCCTCGCTTGCCAATTCGGCCAACCGCAGCAGCGTCAGCGAAGCGATTTCCGGCGGCTTGACCACCACGCAATTGCCGGCGGCAAGTGCGGGCGCGATCTTCCAGGCGCCGATCATCAGCGGGAAATTCCACGGCACGATGACGCCGACGACGCCGAGCGGCTCCTTGTGGATCAGTCCCAGCACATTGTCGGCCGTCGGCGCGATCTCGCCATAGACCTTGTCGATGGCCTCGGCATAATAGCGGATGGTGCCTGCCGCCGACAGCGGTTCGGCCTTGTAGGCCATGCCGATCTCGGTGCCGTTGTCGCGCACGCCGAGCACGGCGAGCTCGTCGGCATGCTTTTCGACCAGCTCGGCGAACTTCGTCAGCACCTTCTTGCGAAAGGCCGGCGCTGATCGCGACCACGAGCCCCTCTCGAACGCCTTGCGCGCCGACTTCACGGCGCGGTCGATATCGGCGGCGTTGCCGTCGGCGATGCTGGCGAAAGGTCGGCCGTCGATCGGCGACGTCACCGGCAGGCTTGCGCCGCTTGTTGCCTCGATCTGCACGCCATCGATGAACAGGCCCCGTGCGCCGATCTCCGTCCTGCGCAGCGTGTCGATGGCATTCTGACTGATCATGGGTGACGGACTCCCAGGGAAACATGCAATGTGGTTGGCGCGCGGAATTCCCAGCCGCGAAACACCGGCTCCTTGCCAGGCACAAGGCTGAGATGGGGGAAGCGCAGAAGCAACAGCCTCACCGCAAGGCACATCTGCTCGCGTGCGAAAAACCGACCCGAACAGAAATGATGGCCGAAGCCGAAAGCGGCATGGTTGCCTTCGTCGCGGTTGATGTCGAAGCGGTCTGGATCGGCAAAGCGGCTCTCGTCACGGCTTGCCGAGGAGACAAGTGCGGCAACTGCGGCACCGGCCGGGATCGTCACGCCGCCAAGCTCGACCGCCCGTGTCGTCTGCCGCGTCTGGGTGCCGATCGGCGCCACCCAGCGCAGGCCCTCGTCGACCGCTTTGGGCACGAAGGTCTCGGGATCGGCGAGCACCTGCCGCATCTGCTCGGGATGGGCCAGTAGACCGGCCAGGATTGAGCCGGCGCCATGTCCGGGCTCCTGCATGCCGCCAAGCAGGATGACCTTGATGCTCGGCATCAAAAAATCGATTGGCCGCGTCGTGCCCTCCGGCATGCCGTCGTGCAGCATATGCGACAGCGCGGAATCATCCGGCGCGTGGACAAGCCTTTCCAGCGTCGGCAAGATGGCGTCGCCGACCTCGGCACTGATCGCGTCGGCGATCTCCTGCCGCTTCGGGTCGTTCTCGAAATTGATGGCGCCCTGGGCAAGGCCATAGAACCAGCGGCGCAGCGTCGGCATGTCGATGTCGGCAAGGCCGAGCGAGCGCGCCAGGCTGAGCGTCGACACCGGTTCGAAATAATCGGCCATCAGCTCGGCGGAGCCTTGGTTGACGATCCGGTCGAGAAAAGGTTCGGCAATCGACCGCACGAGGTCGCCGGCATAGGCGGCGACGGTGCGCGGCCGGTATTTCGGATCAACGCCCTGTCGCAGCTGTTTATGCGTTTCGCCATCGGTGGTCAGGATGGTCGGCTTGCCGAAGGAGCGCTCGACCGGCGATGAGCCGACGACGGCGGAGAAGATGTCGGGCGACTTGGCGACGCTCTCGACATCCTTCCAGCGGGTGACGAACCACAGGTTGACCGCCGGCACGAAAGCGACAGGCGCACTGCGCCTGAGCTCTGCATAGATCGGATAGGGATCGGCTTCCAATGCCTCGACGGTTATATTTTCGGCAAAGCTCAAATCCGCCACTCCCCTTGTGGTGTAAGGGGCGGCATGGCACGGCGCCCCTTGCTTTTCTCAATCTTTCAGCGGCTGGCCGAGGTTTTCGAAGGCTATGGGATCGCGGCTCTTCAGCGCGCTGGCCAGCAACAGGCCGACGATCGCGGCGATCAGCACCAGCCCCGGCAGGAACACACCGAGAAAACCGCCGGCCCCGGACAGGCTGCCGAAATTGATGACGATCAGGTAGATGATGATGACGAAAGCGATGAAGGTCAGCCCGGGCAGGATGGTGGTCTTCAGCGCGTTCTCCTGGGCTGCCGGGTTGGCGCGGAAGAACATCACCACGGCCAGCGAGGCCACCGCCATCATCACGATGACGCCGAGCGTCGCGACATTGGTCAGCCACGAAAACAGCGCCAGCACCGGATCGAGGCCGAGCACGGCGAACAGGCCGACGACGACCGCAGCGAGCACGCTCTGGATGACGGAAGCGACATGCGGGCTCTGGTGCACCGCATGCGTCACGCCAATCGTCTGCGGCAACAGTTTTTCGCGGCCCGAGACATAGATATAGCGCGCAACCGCATTGTGGAACGCCAGCACGCCGGCAAACAGGCTCGACACGAACAGGATGCTCATCGCCTGCGACAGCATCGTGCCGGCGTAACGATCCGACAGGCCGAACAGGAAGGTCGTCGGATCCTGCAGCCCTTGCAGCGTCGGCAGCAGCTTGTCGACACCGGCGCCGACCGCCATCAGCCATGCCGTGAGCATGTAGAAGACGCCGATCAACACGACCGAAAAATAGGTGGCGCGCGGAATGGTGATCTTTGGATCGCGGGCTTCCTCGGCATAGATCGTCGTCGCCTCGAAACCGATGAAGGCGGCAAAGCAGAACAGAATGGCGATGGCCGGCGAGCCCGATGTGATCTGGCTCCAGCTGAACGGCGCCGCCGACAGGCCGCTATCGCCGCCGGTCTTGAGGATGGCGATGTCGAGGACCAGAACCACAAGATATTCGCACAGCACCAGCACCGTTAGGATCTTGGCGGAGAGGTCGACCTGCCGATAGCCGAGCACGGCGACCAGCGCGATGGCGATGAAACTCCACACCCACCAGGGCAGGTTGATGCCCCAGCCGGCGAACAGGCCTGACGTCGCGGCGCCGAGCAGGCCCATGACCCCGATCTGCATGGCATTGTAGGACAGGATGGCGATCAGCGCCGTGGCGCCGCCGGCCATGCTGCCGAGGCCGCGCGCGGCATAGGCATAGAAGGCGCCGGCATTGCCGACATGGCGTGACATGGCGACATAGCCGACCGCGAACAAAAGCAGCAGGATGGTGACGATCAGATAGGTGCCGGCAAAGCCGGCGCCATTGCCCATCAGCATGCCGAGCGGCGTGCCGCCGGCGACGGCCGTGAGCGGGGCGGCCGCCGAAATCACCATGAAGGTGATGGCGCCGACGCCAAGACTGTTCTTGCGCAGCCTGTTGGCCGGCGCCTGTTCTGCAACTGCTGTCATCGATCCCTCCTGTTTGCAAACCCTCAGGCTCGCCGGCCGAATGGCCTGTCCCATGCACTCTGGCGGTTGGTTCGTTATTTGAACCGTTATTTTGAATATAGACTTGCAAACAATGCCGATGCCTGTCAAGTTAATTCACACGTTAAATGATTGTCCCGAACCGGGAGGCAAATTTGAGTACGGTCGGAAAAGCGATCTCGCTTCTGGAGCTGTTCAGCGTCGACGAGCCCGAGCTCGGCCTGTCCGATCTGGCGCGCCGCTCGGGCTTCGACAAGGCGACGACACGGCGGCTGCTGGTTGCGCTGGCCGGCCATGGTTTTGTCGAGCAGGATATCGGCACGCGGCACTATCGCCTCGGCGCCGGCCTGTCGCGGCTGGCGCGCATCCGCGAAGCGCGCTTTCCTTTCCTGCAGACAGCTGTTCCGCTGGTGCGGGACCTGGCAGCATCGACGGCCGAGACCGTGCATTTGTCGGAATTCGGCGTCGACAGGCTGGTCACCGTCCATGTCGAGCATCCGGCATGGGCGAACCGGGTCAACATCGACATCGGTCAGTTGCTGCCCCTGCATTCGACCGCGTCGGGCATCGCCTATCTGGCCTTCGCCCGCGACGAGACCGTCAAGGCGTGCCTGACGGGTTCCCTCGACGCTTTCACGGCCCATACGCTGATCGAGCCGGCCGCCATCTCAAGATGCATGAGCGAGGCGCGCGAGCGCGGCTATTCGATCTGCGACCAGGGCTATGAGGAAGGTGTGATCAGCGTCGCGGCGGCAATCCGCGGGGCGGATGGCTTTGCGCTCGGCACCATCGCGGTGGCGGCGCCAAAGGCCAGAACGACGGCAGCCGCGATCACAGAGCGGGGACTTGCCGTGAGGGAGGCGGCACGGGAGATTTCCATGCGCCTCAACGGCGAAAACCTGCAAATCTTGAGGAGGCAGGCCTGATGCCCTCGGAGACAGCGCCCCGCATCCTGGTCATCGGCACGGGCGACACAAAGGCCGAAGAGCTGCTGTTCATGAAACAGTGCATCGAGCAGTCAGGCGGCCGCGCCGTGATGATGGATGTCAGCGTGCTCGGCGACCCGCCCTACAGCCCGGACCACGACAAGCACGCCGTGGCACGGGCGGTGGATGTGACGATCGCCGAGATCGTTTCGAGCGGTGATGAGAACACCGCCATGACGCTGATGGCCGGCGGCGCGGTGCAGCTGGTGCGCAAGCTCCATCAAAACGGCGAGATCGACGCCTTCATCGCCATCGGCGGTTCGATGGGGACAGATCTGGCGCTCGACGTGGCGCTTTGCCTGCCGCTCGGTGTGCCGAAATTCGTCGTCTCGACCATCGCCTATTCGCACCTCATCCCGCCCGAGCGCGTCGCGCCCGACCTGATGATGATCCTCTGGGCGGGCGGGCTGTACGGCCTGAACAGCATCTGCAAACTGGTCCTGTCACAGGCCTGTGGGGCGGTCGTCGGCGCGGCCAGGATTGTGCTGGAGGCCCGCATGTCGGCTCCGGCAATCGGGCCGACCATCGGCATGACCTCGCTCGGCAGCAGCTGCCTGCGCTACATGAAGACGCTGAAGCCGGCGCTGGAACGGCGCGGCTATGACGTTGCCGTCTTCCACACCACCGGAATGGGCGGCCGCGCCTTCGAATCGATTGCCGGTCAGGACCATTTTTGCGCGGTGTTCGACTTCAGCCTGCAGGAAATCACCAATCATCTCGCGGGTTCCGTCGTCAGTTCCGGTACCGACCGGCTGGAGAACGCCGGCGCTCGCGGCATTCCGCAGATCGCCGCACCCGGGGCGGTCGACATGGTCGATCTGCCGACCTGGCAGGATTTGCCGGCTAAATTCTCGACGCGGCCCTTTCATGCCCACAACAGGCTGATCGCGTCGATCACCGTTGATGCCGACGATCGTCGGCAGGTCGCCAGGACCATCGCCGCCAAGCTCGGCGCCGCGAAAGGCCGCTCCGCCTTCATCCTGCCTACCGGCGGCATCCAGGAATGGGACGTGCAGGGCGAGCCGCTCTATGAACCCGAGGCTCTCGCGGCCTTCGCAGATGAAATGCGCAGGGCTATTCCCGCCGGGGTCGAGTTCCACGAGATCGACGCTCACATCAACAGCGACGACTTCGTCGGCAAGGCGCTCGAGATATTCGACCGCTGGGTCGAGGAAGGCATCGTCCCGCGCGGCAAGCCGGCCAAGGGAGTGGCAGCGTGAGCGCTGTTCCCGCCCAGGCGCTTGTCCTTGATTTCGGCGGCGTCGTCACCCGGACGCTGTTCGAGACGCATGCCTTGACCGAACAGGCGCTCGGCCTTGCGCCGGGAACGCTGCAATGGCGCGGGCCGTTCGATCCGGACAGCGATCCGCTGTGGCGCGCGATGCAGGCCGACGAGATCAGCGAGCGCGACTACTGGCGCTCCCGCACCAGTGAGGTCGGTCGGCTGGTCGGCGAGGACTGGCAGGCGATGGAGACCTTCGTCCAACGAGCGCGCGGCGCCGAGCCGGAAAAGGTGGTGCGGCCCGAGGCCGACAGCGCCATTCGCACGGTGCATGCGGCGGGTTTTCGGCTGGCGATCCTGTCAAACGAACTCGACCTGTTCTACGGCGCCGATTTCCGCCGGCGGCTGCCGTTGCTCGGCCTGTTCGACCTCATCGTCGACGCCACCTATACCGGCATCCTCAAGCCCGATCCACGCGCCTATGCCTTGGTCACCGAGGCGCTCGGCCTGCCTGCCGGCGCTTGCGTCTTCGTCGACGACCAGCAGCGCAATGTCGATGGCGGCTCTGCTGCCGGCATGCGCACGGTCCATTTCGACGTCGCTCGCCCGGCTCATTCCTATGCCGAGGCCCTCGGTCATTTCGGCCTCGTCCCAGTTGCCTGAGATTTTTTTGCGGAGTCCTCTATGCGCGACATCAATTTTCTCACCGAAACCAACGCCAAGCCGATCTGGCACCCGATGGCGCATCCGGCCGAGATGCGGGCCAACCCGCCAAAGGTGATCATGAAAGGCGAGGGTGTGATGGTCACCGACATCGCCGGCAACACCGTGCTCGACGCCGTCGGCGGCCTGTGGAACGTCAATCTCGGCTACAGCTGCGACCCGATCAAGCAGGCGATCGCCGACCAGCTTTCGGCGCTGCCCTATTATTCCGGCTTTCGCGGCACCTCGACCGGGCCGTCGATAGAACTCGCCTACGAACTCTGCGAATGGTTCGAGCCAGAAGGCATGGTGCGGACCTTCTTCACCTCGGGCGGCTCGGATTCAGTAGAAACGGCACTTCGGCTGGCCAGGCAATACTGGAAGATCCGCGGCCAGGCCGACCGGACAAAATTCCTCGCCCTGAAGAAGGGCTATCACGGCACGCATTTCGGCGGCGCGTCGGTTAACGGCAACGCCAATTTCCGTCGCAACTACGAGCCGCTGCTGCCCGGCGTCTTCCACATTCCCGCGCCCTGGACCTTCCGCAACCCGTTCGATGAGACCAACCCAGCGCGGCTGGCGAAACTGTGCGCCAAGGCGCTGGAGGACGAAATCGCCTTCCAGGGCGGCGACACCATCGCCGCTTTCATCATGGAGCCGGTTCTCGGCGCCGGCGGCGTCATCGTTCCGCATGAGAGCTTCATGCCACTGGTGCGTGAGATCTGCGACCGCCACGAGATCCTGCTGATCGCCGACGAGGTGGTGACGGGCTTCGGCCGCACCGGCGCATGGTCGGGCTCGCGTCTGTCCGGCGTGAAGCCGGATTTCATGACCATCGCCAAGGCGATCACGTCAGGCTATTTCCCGCTCGGCGCGACCTTGATCGGCGGAAAAGTCGCCGATGTCTTCGAGGCCGACAAGACCAGTTTTGGTGCGATCGGCCACGGCTATACCTATTCCGGCCACCCGGTCGGCTGCGCGGCGGGTCTGGCGGCGCTTGCCGAGACCAAACGGCTTCGCCTGAACGAGAACGCGGCGGCACGGGGCGTCGAACTCGCGGCCACGCTGGAGGGGCTGAAGGCCAGGCATGCGATCGTCGGCGATGTCAGGTACAAGGGCCTGATGGCGGCGCTGGAGCTGGTCTCGGACCGCACGACGAAAAAGCCGGCCGACAAGAAGACCATGGCCGTGGTTTCGGAGGCCGCCTATGAGGCCGGCGTCATGCTGCGTGTGTCGGGCAACACCATCATCCTGTCGCCGCCGCTCATCATCACCGCCGCCGATGTGACGAAGATTGGCGAAGCGCTGGATGCAGGCCTATCGAAGGCCTGACGGTTAGCTGGCCACAACGGAGTTTCAAGACGCAATGAGTCAATCACAAGAGGCACTGGTTAGCCGGCGTTCCCGCCTGCTCGGCGCGAAATCGCAATTGTTCTACGACGAGCCCGTGCATCTGGTTCGCGGCGAAGGCGTCTGGCTCTACGATGCCGACGGCCGCAAATATCTGGACGCCTACAACAATGTCGCGCATGTCGGCCACTGCCACCCGCATGTGGTCGAGGCCTTGTGCCGGCAGGCAAGCCTGCTCAACACCCACACACGCTATCTGCACACCGCCATCCTCGATTATGTCGAGCGGCTGACCGCGACCTTCAATGCCAGCCTGTCGTCCGCCATCCTGACCTGCACCGGCAGTGAGGCCAACGACATCGCGCTGCGCATGGCGCAGGCCGCAACCGGCCGCATGGGCATCATCGCCACCGACGCCACCTACCATGGCAACACCACGGCGGTTTCGCAGCTCAGCACCCGCATGCCGCCGGTCGGCGGCCGCGCCCGCAATGTCAGGCTGGTGCCGGCGCCTGACAGCTATCGCCATCCGGATGCGATGGCCAACGGCAAAGCCTTTGGCGACGCGGTGCGCGAAGCCATCGCCTCGCTGGAGCAGGATGGCATCGGCCTGTCCGGTATCATCCTGTGTCCGCTGCTCGCCAATGAAGGCTTTCCGACGCTCCCGTCCGGATTTTTCGACGACGCGATGCGCGCGGTGCGTGACGCCGGCGGACTGGTCATCGCCGATGAGGTGCAGCCTGGTTTCGGCCGCACCGGCAGCCATTTCTGGGGCCACCAGCGCGCCGGCTTCGTGCCCGACATCGTCACCATGGGCAAGCCGATGGGCAACGGCCATCCGGTCGCCGCGGTGGTCACCACCAAGGACACATTGGCGACCTTCCGCAACGCTTTCCGTTACTTCAACACCTTTGGCGGCAATCCGGTTTCCTGCGCGGTGGCCAATGCCGTCCTCGACGTCATCGAGCAGGAAGATCTCGTCGCCAACGCACGTGACGTCGGCGCCTGTGCGCTCGGTCTGCTGCGCCCGCTGGCCGAGCGCCATGAATGCATCGGCGAGGTCAGGGGCGCCGGCTTGTTCTTCGGCGCCGAATTGGTTCACGACCGCGAGACGCGCGAGCCGGCGCCCGACATTGCCGAGCAGGTCGCCAACCGCATGCGCCACCGCGGTGTGCTCATGGGCAAGACCGGGATCCACGGCAATGTGCTGAAGATCCGCCCGCCCATGCCGTTCTCGCGCGACAATGCCGACGTCCTGATCGGCGTCCTCGACGAGGTGCTGGGTGAAGTCGGCGGAGTGAAGGCGTGAACGCTGTTTCCACGCAATCCGAGCCCGAGACGGCAGCCGATGTCACCGAGCTTGCCAGGCGTGCGCTCGCCCATTGGGGTATTCGTGAGGGTGAGCCGGAGCTGCTGAAATTCCGTGAGAACGCGGTGTTTCGCGTCATCTTGCCAACAGGCCAGCCGGCCGCCATGCGCATTCATCGGCTTGGCTATCACACGGATGCCGCCCTGCGCTCGGAACTGCAATGGATGGGCTTTCTGCAATCGGCCGGCATCGCCACGCCATCTGCGGTCGCCACGCCGGCCGGCGATCTGTTCGTGCTTGTCAGCGCCAACGCCTCAATGCAACCCCGGCAAGTCGATTGCTTGAGCTGGCTGGAAGGTCGCGCCGTCGGCGCGCGAGGCGTGCCGCTGGATTTTACGCCCGAGCAGGCTAGACAGGTCTTTACCGCGATGGGCCGAACCATCGCCCACATGCACAATGTCACGTCTGCCTGGACGCCGCCCGCCGGCTTTGCCCGCCATGCCTGGGATTTCGATGGCTTCTTCGGCGCGAACCCGAATTGGGGCCGCTTCGAGACCTCGCCCTTCCTCGACGGCCCTCATCGCGAGCTGGTTTTCCAGGCGCGGGAAAAGGCCGTGAAGGTGCTGTCGGAGCATGAACGCAGCGCCCGCAATTTCGGCATCATCCACGCCGATCTGGTGCGCGAGAATGTGCTCGTCCATGACGGCGCGATCCGCATCATCGACTTCGACGATTGCGGCTATGGCTGGCACATGTACGACCTTGCCGTCGCGCTCTACCAGAACCGCGATGAGGCGATCTATCCGCTGATCGAGGCCGCTTTGCTCGACGGCTATCGGCAGGAGCGGGCACTGACCGCGCGCGACATCGCCGCGCTGCCGCTGTTTTCGGCGTTGCGTGCCTTTGCTTTCCTCGGTTGGGTGCAGAGCCGCGTCGAAGGCGACATCACCAGGGATGTCGGCCAGCGTATGTCGGCCATCGCAGCCGATGTGGTGATTGCCTATCTGCGTGGCGAATAGGGCCGATCAATAAGAACTGGCGGGTCGTCAGCCCTTCGCGAAATGGATGCTGACCGTGCCCGAACTGCCGAAATCGGCGACGATCGTGTCGCCGGGCCGCGCCTCGACCGGGCGCACGAACGATCCCGAGAGCACCACCTCGCCAGCCGCGATCGACATGCCGTAGCGGGCGAGCCTGTCCGCCAGCCAGGCGATGCCCATGGCCGGGTGGTTGAGCACGCCGGCGCCGAGCCCGGTTTCCTCGACCTCGGCGTTGCGCGAGACGATGGCACCGATCCAGCGCATGTCGGCCTCATCAGGACGTTGCCGCCGGCCGCCGATGACGATGCCGGCATTGGCGGCATTGTCGGAAATCGTGTCGAAGAAGGTGCGCACCTTCTTCGTCTCCGCATTGACGCGCTCGATGCGCGTGTCGAGGATTTCCAGCGACGGGGTGATGTAGTCGGTGGCGTTGAGCACGTCGGAGATGGTCACGCCGGGGCCTTTCAGCGGCGCCTTCATGACGAAGGCGATCTCGGCCTCGACGCGCGGCTGGATGAAGCGGCCGGCCGGCACCGTCGCGCCGTCATGGAAGAACATGTCGTCGAACAGCACGCCCGAATCCGGCGTGTCGATGGCAAGCGCGTACTGCATTGCCTTCGATGTCAGCCCGATCTTCCAGCCCTTCGGCTTCAGCCCGGCATCGATCTTTCGCGTCACCAGCGCCGCTTGCACGCGGTAGGCGTCCTCCATCGTCGCATCGGGAAAATCGAGGCTGAGCAGACGGATCTGGCGGCGCGACCGCTCGGCCTCGAACAGCCGTGCCGCGGCGTCTTCCACTTGCTCCGGGGTCATTGCGCTGCCTCGTCGACGACACCGTTTCTGAGCACGCCGATGCCTTCGGCCTCCACCTCGATCACGTCGCCGGGCTTCAGCCAGATCGGCGGCTCGAAGCGGGCGCCGGCGCCCGTCGGCGTGCCGGTGACGATGACATCGCCCGGCACCAGCGTGGTGAAGGTCGAGATGTAGTTGATGATCTTGCGGAAGGAAAAAATCATCCGGCTGGTGCTGTCCTGCTGGCGCAACTCGCCATTGACGCGGGTGGTCAGCGCGATATCGGCGATCTGCGCCTCTTCGCTGAACGGCACCAGCCATGGGCCGATCGAGCCGCTGCGGTCGAAATTCTTGCCTTGCGTGACGTTGAACTTGGCATGCCGCACCCAGTCGCGGATGGTGCCCTCGTTGCACAGCGACAGCGCCGCGATATGGCCAAGCGCGTCGGCCTCGGCAATGCGCCGGCCAGCCTTGCCGATGACGATGACGATTTCGCCCTCATAGTCGAGCTGCGGTGATTCCGGCGGCCGCACCAGCGGCGCGCCATGGCCGACGAACGAGCGGGGAAAGCGGATGAACAGCGACGGGTTGGAGGGCGCCGCCTGACCGTCCTTGTACTCCTCGTTGCGGTCCGGATAGTTGACGCCGACGCAGATGATTTTTTCCGGTGACGGGATCGGGATTTCATAGGCGATGGCGTCGAGCGGGAAATCTGCGGCGAAGGCCTCGGCCGCTTCCGCCAGCCGCCGCAAGGCGCCGGCCTCGATCACTTCACGCAGCGTCGGCCATTGGCCGTAACGAGCCGACAGGTCGATGACGCCCTTGCTCGTGATCGCGCCATAGCGCGCCTTGCCGCCGACGGTGAAGGTGGCGAGGCGTGGGGGGGTCATGCTGCGGCTCCGGCATTCGTTTTGCTGGATATGGACCAGGTTGGCGCTCTACGGCGCCCCCCTCTGTCCTGCCGGACATCTCCCCCTCTTGGGGGGAGATTGGATGTCATCTCTGCCTTCGCCAATTTCCAACGCTGCAAGAGAGGCGCTGACCATGGGCCTGGCCAATCTCCCCCCTTGAGGGGGAGATGTCCGGCAGGACAGAGGGGGGCGTGACGGAACGCTATCATCTCTGAATTCCCGTCTAAGGCGCAATGATCGGCGAAGCCGCCAAATCCGGCTGGCGTGCCTTCGCTCCGGCAAACACACTGCCCTCCTCGAACCAGCTTTTCGGCGCCGGCGCGCCCCACAGCGTCTGGCGCTGCGGGTCCTTGAGGTCCCATTTTATCGGCTCGAGGTCCGGATCGACCGTCTGGTAATCCGAACAGTAGATCTCGATGCGGTGATTGTCCGGGTCTCTGACATAGAGGAAGAAGGCGTTGGAAATGCCGTGCCGGCCGGGGCCGCGTTCGATGTTCGGCAGATAGCCCGTCGTTGCCATCAGGTCGAGCAGGTCGATGATGTTGAGCGGCGTCGGCACCCAGAAGGCGACATGGTGCAGGCGCGGCCCGATGCCGTTGGTGAAGGCGATGTCGTGCACGCCGCCCTTGCGGTGCGTCCACGCCGCCCACAGCTTTCCGCTGCTGGCATCCTCGGTATACTCGGTCACCCGGAAGCCGAGCTCGTTGTAGAACGCCACCGATTCATCGACGTTCGGCGAGAAGCAGTTGAAGTGGTCGATGCGCAGTGGCTTGACGCCCTTGTACAGCGCATATTTCTGGTGGATCGGCGGCAGCCGCTCCATCTCCGCGTAGAATTCAAGCGGAATGCCGTGCGGATCGCGGGTGCGGAAGGTGCGCGACTGGTAAGGCCGCTCGACCCATTCCACCGGCAGGCCCTTGTCCTTGAAGAAATGCACTGCCTTGTCGAGGTCTTCATCCGAGAAGACCTTGAAGCCAAGGTCGCGCGCTTCTGCCGTGGCCGCCTTCTTCAGCACGATGCAATGGTGCCCACGCTCCTCCAGCGCCCTGAGATAGATGGTGTCCGATGTCTCGTCGGTGACCTGCAGGCCGAGCGTATCGACATAGAAGGCGCGGGATTGGGCGAGGTCGGTGACGGCCAGCTCGACATGGCTGAGGCGCACGATGTTGAAGGCGGGGTAGAGATTGGGCTTGGGCAAGGGCATCTGATTTCCTCCGGTCAGCCGCCGAGTTTCTGGATCGCGTGCGCCGTCGTCGCAAAGGCTATGTTCTTCGTCTCCATGTAGAAGTCGAAGGAATGGTCCCCGCCGTCGCGGCCGATGCCGGAATTCTTGACGCCGCCGAACGGTGTCGGCAAATGGCGCACATTCTCGGAATTGACCCAGATCATGCCGGCATCGAGCGCGTCTGTGAAGCGGAAGGCGCGGGTGACGTCCGAGGTCCAGAGATAGCCGGTCAGGCCGTATTGCGTGTCGTTGGCCAGCGCAAGCGCCTCGGCCTCGTCGTTGAAGGGAATGGCGCTCAGCACCGGCCCGAAAATCTCCTCCTGCGCAATGCGCATGCCGTTGGTGACGTTGGTGAACAGTGTCGGGCCGACATAACAGCCGCCGCCCGGCCCATCGACCTTGCCGCCGCCGACGGCGAGCGTGGCCCCCTCCGACCTGCCGATGTCGATATAGGATAGCACCTTCTTCTCATGCACCGGATGGATGAGCGGGCCGACCACCGTTTTCGGATCGAGCGGATGGCCGACGACGATGCGCTTCGCCCTCTCCGCGATTTTGGCGGTGAAGCTTTCATAGATCGAAGCTTCGACCAGCAGTCGCGACGACGAGGTGCAGCGTTCGCCATTCAGCGAATAGATCATGAATACGGCGGCGTCGGCGGCGCGTTCGAGATCGGCGTCGGCAAAGACGATCACCGGGTTCTTGCCGCCAAGCTCGAAATGCACGCGCTTCAGCGTGTCGGCGCCTTGTTTCATGATCATCGAGCCGGTACGGCTCTCGCCGACAAAGCCGATCGCCTTGATGTCGGGATGCTCGGTCAACGCCTTGCCGGCATCTTCACCCAGGCCGTTGACCAGGTTCCACACACCCTTCGGCAGACCGGCCTCCTCGGCGATCTCGACCAGCAGGCGGGCGGTCAGCGGCGAAAATTCAGCCGGCTTATGAACCACGGTGCAGCCGGCCGCCAGCGCCGGCGCGATCTTCCAGGTCGACAGCATGAACGGCGTGTTCCACGGCGTGATGATGCCGATCGGGCCGATCGGAACGCGTGTCGTGACGTTGACCTGGCCGGACGTCCGCAGCGTCTCGCCGTCTCGGGCTTCGGGTGCACGGTCGGCGAAGAAGCGGAAATTCTCGGCACCCCGCAACGCCGCCTTGGCCATGAACTTCAGCGCCTGGCCGGTATCCATGCATTCGACGAAGGCTATCTCCTCGGCACGCGCCTCGATCGCGTCGGCGATTCTGTGCAGCAGCTTCTTGCGCGCTTCGCCCGGCATGGCGGCCCAGGCCGGAAACGCAGCCTTGGCTGCCCTGGCGGCGCGGTCGATGTCGGCGGCTCCGCCGCGCGCGACGCTTGCCAGCGGCTTCAGGTCGACCGGCGACAGCGTTTCGAACGTCGCGCCGTCGAGCGCCGGTACCGCCTCGCCGCCGATCTGGTTCAACACGCCATCGCGCCTGAAGCGGTCCATATAGGCCTCGGCCTTGTTCAGATTGCCTTGCAGGTCGGACATGTCGGGTTCCGTCACTTGCCGCGCAGTCGCGGGTGGATTGCGTTTCTCTTCCAACTCAGCTCCGGGTCGATTTCCCGGATCTCGAGCGACAGGGCGAAATGCGGGGTCTCGAACAGCCCGGCGAGATATTCGCTCACCGCCGCGAAGACGGCTTCGCCGGTCCGCTTCTTCTCATCAGGGCTGCGGCCGGTGCCGATGCGAAACGACATGTCGAGAAAAGCGTTTTCCGGCAGACTGTCGGCCATCGCGTAAGCCTCGGCGCGAAAGGCCCGCACCCGCACGGCGCCGGTCTCGAACAGCCCGGTGTCCAGCACGGTGCGCAACACCAGCGCGCACAATTCGCCCATGTCGACCTTGGCATCGAGATTGGCTGAATACTCGATGGAGAAGTGAGGCACGGCGTTTCCCTGGTCTATTGCTTTTGTTGTAGTTAACGCGTTAATTACATGCAACGCCGACGAAGTCAAGTCTTGCATCGGCCTTGGCGCAACGATACGGGATGGCAGGAACGGGCCCTGGCAGGCGGATTCGGCTGAGGGAAGGCCTGTTTTCGATCGCAAGCGTGGGAGGCTCTTTTTCTTGCTGCCTGAAAACACCCGTCGTTCTCTGCCAATGGCGCTGCTTCATGCCCGCGAAGCGGTGATGGCGCGGTTTCGGCCGATGCTTGCGGCGCATGACGTGACCGAACAGCAATGGCGCGTGCTGCGCGTGCTGAGCGAAGCCGGCCCGGTCGAGGCGACGGAACTCGCCGACCGCGCCTCGGTTTTGCCGCCCAGCCTGACGCGCATCATCAAGGCGCTCGAGGGCCGCAAATTCATCACCCGCAACAAGGCCGAAGGCGACGGCCGACGCGTCGTTCTAACCATTGCGCCCGCCGGTTCCGCCCTGATCGACGCCCTGTCGCCGGAGCGTCGCGTCATTTATGACGACATCGAACAGCGCTTCGGCCACGAAAAGCTCAAGCAGTTGCTCGATCTGCTGGAGACGCTGATCGACGGCGAGAGCTGATCGTTCCGGCTACCTCAGAAGTTTCGACGGTCGCTTGGGTTGACGGCCCCGCATACCTTGGAAATGGCCGAAACACCCGAAGGGGGGTCAGCTAACCTCGCAACCTCGCCCCTTCCGGATCGAAGAACGGTATCGGAGCCACCACCGCACGCGTCGGCTTACCACCGATATCAATGCTCAATTCGGTGCCGACAGCCGTGAAGGGCAGCCGCAGATGCGCGGTGGCCAGCACCTTGCCGAGGGAATAGCCGTGGTCGCTGTAGGTGACGATGCCGGCGTCCTCGCCATCGGCCAGAATCCTGGCATCGGCCGCGGCCGGCTTGTCGCCGTCGAGGATCAGTCCGACCCATTGCTCGTCGAGGCCCTTGTCGCGAACCTTGAGCAAAGCTTCGCGGCCGATGAAATCGCCCTTGTCGAACTTGATCCAGCGGTCGAGGCCGACATGGAACGGGGTGCGGGTCTCGTCCATGTCGATGCCGTGCGCCGGATAGGCCTTTTCCAGGCCCAGCGTGAACATCGCCAGCACGCCATAGGGTTTCAGGCCAAAGTCACGGCCGGTGCGCATCAGCGCGTCCCAGAGAGAGGCCGCCTCGTCGGCCGGCACGAACAGTTCGAAGCCGAGTTCGCCGGTGACGCCGGTGCGCGAGATCAGTACTCTCGTGCCGTTGATATGGCCCGACGTGAACGACCAGCGCTTCAGTCCATCCAGATCGGCATCCGCGATCAACGCTTTCAGCAGTTCGCGCGAGCGCGGACCCTGGATGGTCGGGAAGGCGATGGCCGCCGTGATGTCGGTGACATAGGCCTTGCGGCCCTGAGCGTGATGCTGCAGCCAGGGCAGCATCTTCAGCCGGTTGACCGAGCCGGTCACCAGCATGAAGTGCTCCGGGCCCAACCGAAACACGGTGAGGTCGTCCATGATGCCGCCATCCTCGCGGCAGACCGTGGAATAGCGGACCTGGCCCGGTTTCATGGCAGCGGCATTATTGACGATGACATGGTTGACCAGCGCCTCGGCGTCCGGCCCCTTGATATCCATCTTGCCCATGGTGCTGAGATCCTGCACGCCGACATTCCTGCGGGTGTTCAGGTGCTCGTCGGCAATGCCGGAATAAGTCTTGGCCGAGATGAAATCGCCCCCGACACGACCCATGGTCGCGCCCAGCCCGACGATGCTGCTGTAGAAAGGGGAACGCCGCTCAGCCAAGGAAGTCTCCATCATTCAAGAAAACGGCAGCGCCAGGCAGCGCTGCCGGAAGGCATTTGTTGTCGTTCTCAGCTGCCGTAGACGTCGAAGGAAAAGTATTTGTCGTTGATTTCCTTGTACTTGCCATTGGCGCGTAGCGCGTCGATGGCCGCATTGAGCTTGTCGGCCAACTCCTTGTTGCCCTTCTGCAGGGCGATGCCGACGCCGGGGCCGTGTATGGCCGGATCGGCCGTCAGCGTGCCGAGCAGCTTGCAGCAGGCGCCGTCTGGCTTCTTCAACCACTCGGTCAGGATGATTGAGCCGTCCATCATCGCGTCGAGGCGGCCATTGGCCATGTCGGTGCGGGCATCGTCGCCCGTCGGATAGGCCTTGACCGTCGAGCCTGCATACTTCTGGTCGGCGAATTTCTGGTGGATGGTCGCGGTCTGCACGCCGAGCGCCTTGCCTTTCAGGTCGTCCGGCGAGGTGCCTGATATGGTCGAATCCTTCGGTACGGCGATGGCCGGCGGCGTCTGGTAGTATTTGTGGGTGAACTCGACCTTCTCGGCCCGCTCGGGCGTGATGGTGATGTTGATGATGGCGTCGAACTTGCCGGCCTGCAGCGCCGGGATGGAACCATCGAAATCCTGCACGCTGAACTCGCACTCGGCCTTCATCTCGGCGCATAGCGCCTTCCCCAAGTCGATGTCGAAGCCGCCCAGCGTGCCGTCGGCACTGGCGTAATTGAAGGGCGGATAGGCGCCCTCGGTGCCGATCCTGAGTTTTTTGTCCTGGGCGGAGGCGGCGCCCGTGGCAAGGGTGAGAGCGACGGAAGCGGCAAGCACGAAACGACCGAAAAGACGCATGTTCGAGTTCCCCGTTGAAAGCGGGAAGTCTACGGTCTTCCAGGCGTGTGGCGGAGACGGAAACGACATGCGCTGCGGCGATCGCGGCGCGGCGGGCGATCCAGGCCAGGCGATCGGTGGTGCGTTACCCGGCGCGCTGCTTGTTGGTCGCCGTCCGGTCGATGGCCAACTCCCCGGCCGAGAGGACAACGCCAAACTTTTCGGCGGCTTCTTCTGATGTGTAATACCCCAGCGCCACGTCGCGCAGCACCAGATCCGGATCGCGCTGCAGCGGATCGCCGTAGCCGCCGCCGCCCGGCGTGCCGACGCGCACGCGGTCACCGGCCTTGAGCGCAATGTCCTGCTCCTTCGAAAGGTGCAGCGGTACATGTTCCTCGCCGTTGCGGAAGACGGTCACCATGTTGACCGCGCCATCCCTGCCGCCGAGTGCGCCTTGGGGGCCGAAACGGCCGTGATCCATGACGAAAGAAGCACGGGCGTCGCCGCGCAGGATTTCGACCTCATAGGCGAGGCCGAAACCGCCGCGATGCTTGCCGGCGCCGCCTGAACCTTCGCGCAAGGCATAGTGGCGGTAGAGCACCGGGAATGCCTGCTCCATGATCTCGACCGGCGGCGATTTGGAAATGCCGATGGTCGAGCAGCCATTGGTCAGTCCGTCATGGCCTGAATTTCCGCCGTAACCGCCGCCGGAGATCTGGTACATGACGTAATCGCGACCGCGCGCCGGGTCGTTGCCGCCGAGCGCGAAATTGCCGCTGGAGCCGGCGGGCGCCGCCGTCACCTTGTCCGGCAACGCCTGCACCATGGCCGCGAACACCGCTTCGGCGATGCGCTGCGACACTTCAGCCGCGCAGCCCGAGACCGGGCGTGGATATCTGGCGTCGAGGAAAGTGCCTTCCGGCCGCTTGACTTCAAGCGGTTCGAAGGCACCGGCGCTGATCGGCACATCAGGGAAAATGTGGCGCATGGCGAGATAGACCGAGGACAAGGTCGTCGCCAGCACACTGTTCATCGGCCCGGCGCAGGGCTTTGACGAGCCGGTGAAATCGAAGGTCAGCGTATTGCCCTGTTTCTCCACCGCGAGCGCGATGGTCAGCGGCTCGTTGACCACCCCATCGGAATCGACAAACGCCTTGGAATGGTAGGTGCCGTCGGGAATGGCTGAGATGTTGGCGCGCATCTGCTCGGCCGCGCGGCGGCGCAGTTCGGCGATCGCCTCGACAACCGTTTCATCACCGTAACGATCCAGGATCCCATTGAGCCTGTCCTGACCGATCAGCAGTGCCGCAGCCTGGGCGCGGATGTCGCCGATGCGCTGGTCGGCGACACGGATGTTGGAGCAGATGATGGCGTAGATCTCCGGATCGAGCACGCCCTTCTTGAACAGTTTTACGGGCGGCAGTCGCAGGCCTTCCTGCTCCACGGCAGTCGCCGAGGCTGAAAATCCGCCCGGCACCGAGCCGCCAATGTCGGGCCAATGGCCGGTATTGGACAGCCAGCAGAAAATCTTGCCGTCCCGGTAGACCGGCATGGCAAAGCGCACATCCATCAGATGCGTGCCGCCGAGATAGGGATCGTTGACGATGTAGATGTCGCCCGGCTCCGGGGCCAAGCAGCGGCCATCGGCGATCATCTCGATCACCGTCCTGGTCGAATATTGCATGACGCCGACGAACACCGGCAGGCCCTGGCTGCCTTGCGCGATCAGCGAACCATCGACGGCCGAATAGATGCCGTCGGAGCGGTCATTGGCCTCGGCGATGACAGGCGAGAAGGCGGCGCGCGAGAAGGTCAGGTCCATCTCGTCGCAGACCTGCTGCAGTGCCGCCTGCAGGACCGAAAGGGTGATGGCGTCGAGCTTTGCCCTATCAAGATTTGGCATCTCAGGCCTCGCCAATGTCGATGATGATGTTGCCGTCGGCGTCGCTGCGTGCGCGGTCGCCGGGCTCGAGCACGGTGGTGGCATCCATCTGTTCGAGGATCGCCGGCCCTTCGATTTCAGCGTCGAGCGGCAGTTTTTCGCGCGCGTATACCGGCGTGTCGTGCCATTGGCCGGCGTACCAGACCGGCCGGATCTCGCGCCGCGCCTCGTCGAGCGTTGTCGCGCGCCCCGCCGGGTCGATCAGCCGCGACAGGTCGATCGCCGGACGCACGCCGGTCACCGAGGTGTTGAGATTGACGAGGTTGGCGCGGATTTCCGGAAGCTCTACCTTGAAGCGGGCGAAATAGGCCTTTTCGAAAAGCTGCTGCAGCGTTCCCCGCGTCACCGAGGAAGACGGCAGTGCCACGTTGATGATGTGGGTCTGGCCGACGAACTGCATGTCGGCGGAGTGCGTGACGCGGATCGTCTCCGGCTTCACCGCTTCCTTACCTATCAGCTCTTCACCTTCGTTTCGGTGGCGTTCCAATACAGTGTGAAGCTGTGTTTCGTCGAGCACCGCCACCGGCTGGTTGATGGTGTTGACGAAGTCATGGCGCAGGTCAGCGACGACGCAGCCGAGTGCGTTGGTGATGCCCGGACGCGCCGGTACCAGCACCCGGGGCAGGCCGAGTTCGCGCGCCAGGGCCGTTGCGTGCAGCGGGCCGGCGCCGCCAAAGGCGAACAGCGCGAAATCGCGAGGGTCATGGCCGCGCGACACCGAGACCATGCGGATGGCGCCGGCCATCTTCATGTTGCCGAGCCGCAGCACCGCGCCCGCCGCCTCGACGCCGGACAGGCCGGTCGCCTTACCGATCTTGTCTTCGAAAATGCCGGTGACGCGCTCTGATGTGACGGGATTTTGGACCGCCAGCAGCTTCTTCGGCGCCAGCCGGCCGAGCACCAGATTGGCGTCGGTAATGGTCGGCTCGAGGCCGCCGCGTCCGTAGCAGATCGGGCCGGGATTGGCGCCGGCACTTTCCGGACCGATCTGGATCAGGCCGGCCGCATCGACGCGGGCGATTGAGCCGCCGCCGGCGCCGACCGTGTGCACCGCCACCATCGGCACATGGATCGGCATCGCATATTCGATCTCGATCTCGTTCGACACTGCCGGCTCGGCATTGCGGATCAACGCCACGTCGGTCGAGGTGCCGCCCATGTCATAGGTGACGAGGTTTTCGAAGCCGGCGCGTTTTCCCGTATAGGCGGCGGCGATGACGCCCGAGGCCGGGCCGGACATGACCGTCTTGGCCGATTCACGTGTGACGAAGCGGGCCGAGATCATGCCGCCATTGCCGTTCATGATCAGGAAGTCGCGGGCATAGCCTTTGGCGGCCAATTCCTTGCGCAGCCGCTCGACATAGCGCTCGAGGATCGGCTGCACTGAGGCGTTGACCGAAGCGGTCACGCCGCGTTCGAATTCGCGCGCTTCCGACAGCAGCGCATGGCCTGCCGTGATGTAGCCGTTCGGCCAGAGTTCGGTGGCGATTTCGACGGCGCGCCGCTCATGTGCCGGGTTGGCGTAGGAATGCAGGAAATGGATGACCAGGGATTCGCAACCGGCCGCTATCAGCGTCTGCACTGCGTCGCGCATCTCGGTCTCGTCGAGCGGCGTGCGCACCGCGCCCGATGCTTCGACGCGCTCCGAGACTTCGAGCCTGAGATTGCGCGGAATGATCGGCACGAAGCTGCCGGTCATGCCATAGGCCTGCGGCCGCGTGCGCCGGCCCAGTTCGATCACGTCGCGAAAACCGCGCGTGGTGATCATGCCGGTTTTCGCCAGCCGGCGTTCGAGCACCGCATTGGTGGTGGTGGTCGTGCCATGCACGATGAGGTCGATGCTATCGATGGCAAATCCGGTGGCGCCGAGTGCCGAAACCACACCGAAAGCCTGGTTGTCCACCGTGGTCGGCGTCTTGGCCAGATACACCCGGCCGCCGTCGCTTCCGTCGATCAGGAGCAGGTCGGTGAAGGTGCCGCCGACATCGATACCGGCGACGACATTTCCCCGGGAATTGCGCGCTTGCGCCGAAATATTCTCTTCCATCGTCGAAACCCGAAATGCGCGGACTACGGATATGCGCCAGTTTGGAAAGCTGTTTTAAGGGAGCATCTTGACGCAAATATCGTTTGTATACTAATAAATTCCGGACACAAGAGCTTGCCGCTTTGCAGTGTGCGAACAGCCCGCCGGGATCTGAATGGTCCGGGCGTGCAGGTGAAAGTTTGGCGCCCGCGTCCACGGTTGGGCCAGAAGGTTGGATTTGATGAACACCACATCCGCTCTCAACACCGCCGGCGCCCGACTGCTGCAGTTCCCGATTCCGGCCAACGTCTATGCCGAAACCGTCGTCTCGGTGAAGCACTATACCGATCGGCTGTTCTCGTTCCGCATCACCCGTCCGCAGTCGCTGCGCTTCCGCTCCGGCGAGTTCGTCATGATCGGCCTGCCCAATGCCGAGAAGCCGGTGTACCGCGCCTATTCGGTGGCGAGCCCGGCCTGGGACGAGGAGCTGGAATTCTTCTCGATCAAGGTGCCGGACGGTCCGCTGACCTCCGAACTGCAGAAGATCCAGGTCGGCGACACGGTTATCATGCGCCAGAAGTCGACCGGCACGCTGGTGGTCGACGCGCTGACGCCGGCCAAGCGGCTGTTCATGATCTCGACCGGCACCGGCATCGCGCCTTTCGCCAGCCTGCTGCGCGACCCCGACACCTACGACAAGTTCGATCAGCTGATCCTGACCCATACCTGCCGCGACAATGCGGAACTCACCTACGGCCAGGAGCTGGTCGCGGCGTTGGAAAGCGACCCGCTGATCGGCGAACTGACCACTGGACGCGTCACGCTCTACAATTCGACGACCCGCGAGGACTCAGCGCGCATGGGCCGCATCACCGCGCTGATCGGCTCCGGCAAGTTCTACAGCGATCTCGGCATCGACAAGCTCAGCCCGGAAACCGACCGCATCATGATCTGCGGCTCGATGCATATGCTGAAGGACGTCAAGGAACTGGCCGAAAGCCTCGGCTTCGAGGAAGGTTCGCTGAGCCACCCGGCGACCTTCGTGGTCGAGCGCGCTTTCGTCGGCTGAGCCGCACCTGACATCTCGAAGTCTGCGTTTTTGACCATACGGTCAAAAACTGCTGCTTTCGCCGCCTTTTTCGGATATCATCGTCTGCAGGACTCGTGAAGTACGACTTCACGGGCTATCTTCGGCACACGTCGCTGAATGAAAGGGCAGGAGATGAGCAGCACAATCCGCGAAGCCGATGTTGGCTCGTCCAAGGTGACGCCGCTGCCGGCGCGTGCCGCCGCCAACACAGCCGTTCCACCGGACCATCGCATTGCGCGCAATCCCGGCATGAAGCTCGATCTCGGCTTCATGGAATCGGTGCGCAGCGTCAACCGCTCGGCGCTGGAACGGCGCGTCGCCAGCTTGACCAAGCGGCGCTCTATAAAGGCCGACAACCAGGCGGCCTGGCTGCTGCGCGCCGTCGCCTGCATGGATTTGACGACGCTGAATTCCAACGATACCGAGGAGCGCGTGCGCCGGCTCTGCGCCAAGGCGATCAATCCGTTCCGCCGCGACATCGTCGAGGGCCTTGGCATATCGGGTGAAACCATCCGCCCGGCCGCCGTCTGCGTCTACCATCCCTTCGTTGCCACCGCCGTCGATGCGGTGCGCGGCACCGGCATCCATGTCGCCGCCGTTTCCACCGCCTTCCCGCATGGCCTTACGCCGCTGTCGACCCGCCTGCAGGAGATCGAGGCCTCGGTCCGCGACGGCGCCGACGAGATCGACGTCGTCATCCCGCGCGGCCTGGTGTTCGGGGCCAAGTGGCGGGAGCTTTACAACGAGATCGTCTCGATGCGCGCCGCTTGCGGTGACGCGCATCTGAAGGTCATCCTCGGCACCGGCGACCTCGCCACGCTGCGCAATGTCATGCTGGCCTCGATGGTGGCGATGATGGCAGGCGCCGACTTCATCAAGACCTCGACCGGCAAGGAAAGCGTCAATGCGACGCTGCCCGTCGGCCTCGCCATGGTGCGCGCCATCAGGGCCTATTTCGAGGAAACCGGCTATCTCATCGGCTTCAAGCCGGCCGGCGGCATTTCCACCGCCAAGGCCTCGCTCGACTGGCTGGTGCTGATGAAGGAAGAGCTCGGCCGGCCATGGCTGGAGCCGGACCTGTTCCGCTTCGGTGCGTCGAGCCTCTTGACCGACATCGAGCGCCAGCTCGAGCACCATCTGACCGGACACTATTCGGCCAATCATCGCCACGCGATGGCTTGAGAGATTTACCCCCACCCGATCGGCAAGCCGATCGACCCTCCCACAAGTGGGAGGGGTGAAGGAGGCACCCAATGAACATTCTCGACCGCTACCACGCCATGGAATACGGCCCGGCGCCGGAAGCCCGCAACGAGGCCGACGCCTGGCTTGCCGCGCGCGATTTCGGCAGGGCGCTGTTCATCGGCGGCGACTGGAAAGCCGCGTCCGGCGGCAAGACCTTCGAAACCAGCGAGCCGTCTTCCGGCAAGCTGCTGGCCAACGTATCCGACGCCAACGCCGTCGACATCGACGCGGCGGTTGCGGCGGCCACCAAGGCGCTGCCGAAGTGGTCGGCAGCCTCGGGTTATCAGCGCGCCAAGGTGCTTTATGCCATCGGCCGCGCCATGCAGCGTCACCAGCGCCTGTTCGCGGTGCTGGAAACCATCGACAATGGCAAGCCGATCCGCGAAAGCCGCGACATCGACGTGCCGTTGGCGATCCGCCACTTCATACACCATGCCGGTTGGGCACAGGCGCTGGACAAGGATTTCCCCGGCCACAGGGGTGTCGGCGTGGTCGGCCAGATCATCCCGTGGAACTTTCCGCTGCTGATGCTGGCCTGGAAGATCGCGCCGGCGCTCGCCGCCGGCTGCACCGTGGTGCTGAAGCCGGCCGAGTTCACGCCGCTGACATCAATCCTGTTTGCCGAGATCTGCGAGCGCGCCGGCGTGCCGAAAGGCGTCGTCAACATCGTCCAGGGCGGCCCTGAGGCCGGCGTCGCCATCGTCAACCATCCCGGCGTCCAGAAGATCGCCTTCACCGGTTCTTCCGAAGTCGGCAAGATCATCCGGAAAGCCACCGCCGGCTCGGGCAAGAAACTGTCGCTGGAACTTGGCGGCAAGTCGGCCTTCATCGTCTTCGAGGATGCCGATCTCGACAGCGCCGTCGAAGGCCTGGTCGATGGCATCTGGTTCAACCAGGGCCAGGTCTGCTGCGCCGGTTCGCGGCTTTTGGTGCAGGAAGGCATCGCCGACGCCCTGATCGCCAAGGTCAAGACGCGGATGAGCCGGCTGCGCGTCGGCAGCCCGCTCGACAAGAACACCGATATCGGCCCGCTGGTCGACTTGACCCAGCTTGACCGCGTCAAGGGCCTGGTTGCCGAAGGTGCCAGGCAGGGCGCCGTCTGCTGGCAGCCGGATGCGGCGCTGCCGTCTTCCGGCTACTACCATCTGCCGACGCTCGCCACAGGTGTTTCGCCGGCTAACATATTGGCACAAGAAGAGGTGTTCGGCCCTGTTCTGGCGACCATGACCTTCCGCAACACCGAGGAAGCGATCGAGCTAGCCAACAACACGCGCTATGGCCTCGCCGCCTCGGTGTGGAGCGAGAACGTCAACCTTGCTTTGCACGTCGCGCCGCAATTGAAGGCCGGCGTGGTCTGGGTCAACGGCACCAACATGTTCGACGCCGCCTGTGGCTTCGGCGGCTACCGCGAGAGCGGTTTCGGCCGCGAGGGCGGGCGCGAGGGCATGTTCGAATATCTCACGGCAAAGCTGCCGCTCGGCCCGGTCATCAAGCCGGCGACGACCTCCGCACAGCCAGTCGAGCAGGCCGACGGCTCGGCAATCGACCGCACCGCAAAGCTGTTCATCGGCGGCAAGCAGGTTCGGCCGGACGGCAATTATTCGCTCGCCATCGCCACCGCCAAGGGCAAGCTTGCCGGCGAAGTTGGGCTCGGCAGCCGCAAGGATATCCGCGATGCCGTCTCTGCCGCCCGCGGTGCCAAGGCCTGGCCGGAGGCGACCGCCTATAACAGGTCCCAGGTGCTCTATTATCTGGCCGAGAATCTTTCCGGCCGTGCCGGCGAGTTCGCCGCCCGTCTCACCGAATTGACCGGCGCTACGCCCAAGGCCGCGCGGGAAGAGGTGGAACAGTCCCTCGAACGGCTGTTCCTCTATGCCGGTCTGGCCGACAAGTTCGAGGGCCGCGTGCACCAGCCGCCGGCGCGTGCCGTGACGCTGGCGCTTCATGAACCGGTCGGCGTCGTCGGCATCGTCGCCCCCGATAGCTCGCCGCTGCTCGGCCTGATATCGCTGGTCGCACCGGCTCTGGCCATGGGCAACACCGTGGTCGCGGTGCCGTCGGAGCGCTACCCGCTGCTGGCGACCGATCTCTACCAGGTCATCGAATATTCCGACATTCCCTCAGGCGCCATCAACATCGTCACCGGTCGCAGCGCCGAACTCGCCGGCGTGCTGGCCAAGCATGACGATGTCGACGGGCTCTGGGTGTTCGCCGACGCAGAGACCTGCGCCAAGGCGGAGGCAGAGTCCATCGGCAACCTCAAGCGCGTCTGGAGCGGCAATGGCCGCAGCCTCGACTGGGCATCCGACGAAGCCGCCGGCGACGCCTTCCTGCGCCGCGCCGTCGAGGTCAAGAATGTCTGGGTGCCTTACGGCGATTGATGTCCCGCCGCGCCGTTGAGACGGTTCGGGGTTGACGCACGGACAGATGTTCTTTAACGAGAAAAAACATCTTTATCAGTGAACGGTCAGCGGCGCAGGCTGCACGATCACGCGTGACTGGCACATGACGCCTTGGCCAGCCGCAGGTAGACCCGGACTATCCCAGCGGACGAGGAGAACAGCATGGCGGATCTGGCAGGCAAGGTCGTTGTCGTCACGGCAGCGGCGCAAGGCATCGGCAAGGCGAGCGCACTGGCGTTCGCAAAAGCTGGCGCCATCGTCCACGCCACCGACATCAACGAGGCACTGCTGGCGGAACTCGCCAGGACGCCGGGGATCAAGACCCGCAAGCTGGACGTACTCAACGACGAAGCCGTCAACGCCGCCTTTGCCGAGATCGGCGTCGTCGACGTGCTGTTCAATTGCGCCGGTTTCGTCCATTCCGGCTCGATCCTCGAGATGAAGGAAGCCGATCTCGATTTCGCGCTGGATCTCAATGTTCGCGCCATGATCCGCACCAGCCGGGCCGTGCTGCCCGGCATGCTGGAACGCGGCGACGGATCGATCATCAACATGGCCTCGCTGGCCGGTTCGACCAAGGGCGTGCCCAACCGCTTCGTCTACGGCCTGACCAAGGCCGCCGTCATCGGCCTGACCAAGGCGATCGCCGCCGACTATGTCGGCAAGGGCATACGCTGCAACGCCATTTGCCCCGGCACGGTCGAGAGCCCGTCGCTGCAGGACCGCATGCACGCGCAGGGCGACTATGATGCCGCCCGTGCCGCCTTCATCGCCCGCCAGCCGATGGGCCGGCTCGGCACGCCGGAGGAGATCGCCGATCTCGCCGTCTATCTGGCCGGCGCCACCTACACGTCCGGGCAGGCCTACAATATCGATGGCGGCTGGTCGATCTGACCAGAACCTCTTCCCGGCGTTTACCAGGGGATCGAAGAGTCTGAAAATCCCGCGCGCCGGCTATTTTGTATGGCGATCGCGCTTGTCCGGGAACAGGTCGATGGGTACGGTCCGCCGGTTCCGCGAAGGAGCCATCGCCTTGGCGGCAAGTTTGCAAAAGGCCATGAGGCCGCAATCAGGAGAAGGATTTTAGATGAAACTGCTGCGCTATGGCGAGGTGGGAAGCGAGCGCCCAGGTCTGCTCGATGCGGATGGCACGATTCGTGATCTCTCCGCTCACGTCACCGACATCGGCGGCAAGGCACTTGATCCGGCATCGCTGGCGGCACTCGCCAAGCTCGATCCCAAGTCGCTACCGGCGGTTTCCGGCAGCCCGCGCCTCGGCGCCTGCGTTGCCGGCACCGGCAAGTTTATCTGCATCGGCCTCAACTATTCCGACCACGCCGCCGAGACCGGCGCCACCGTGCCGCCGGAGCCGATCATCTTCATGAAGGCGAGCTCGGCCATTGTCGGGCCTGATGACGACGTGCTGATTCCACGCGGCTCTGACAAGACCGACTGGGAAGTCGAGCTGGCCGTGGTCATCGGCAAGACCGCCAAATATGTCAGCGAGGCCGACGCGCTCGACTATGTCGCCGGCTATAGCGTTGCCCACGACGTCTCCGAACGCGCCTTCCAGGCCGAACGGCAGGGCCAGTGGACCAAGGGCAAATCCTGCGACACGTTCGGCCCGACCGGCCCATGGCTGGTGACCAAGGACGAGGTAGCCGATCCGCAGAACCTCAAAATGTGGCTGACCGTCAACGGCAAGACGATGCAGAACGGCTCGACCAAGACCATGGTCTATGGCGTCAAATATCTGGTTTCCTATCTCAGCCAGTTCATGTCGCTGCATCCCGGCGACATCATCTCCACCGGCACGCCGCCCGGCGTCGGGCTGGGCATGAAGCCGCCGGTGTTCCTGAAGGCCGGCGATGTGGTTGAGCTCGGCATCGAGGGCCTGGGCCAGCAGAAGCAGACGTTCAAGGCGGACGTATAAGCCTGTCGCTCGACAGGTCTGCGCCGCCCCTCATCTGGCTGCCGCCATCTTCTCCCCGTGAACGGGGAGAAGGACGCTGTGACTGCTGCTTTCGCCAATCGCCAACGCTGCAAAGAAGGCGCCGGCGTCGCGCCAGTACCTTTCTCCCCGTCACTATACGGGGAGAAATGCCCGGCAGGGCAATGAGCGACTATCTGTGGTGTCAAGTTGCATTGGCGAACTCCA
>NZ_JAMYUI010000016.1:0-180821 GCF_040322895.1 Mesorhizobium sp. M0088 | reverse complement strand
GCGGTCTGTTCAGGGGCGGGTCGCTTCAACATGACCCAGTGAATCAAAAACCCCCAGCAAATGCCAGGGGTTTGTCAGCAGTCTGAGGCGGGATTAAATCCCGCCTTCCATGCTTGGTAGCCTGATCGGGAACGTCCGGTCCGGGCTGGCAGCTATCTGCTGATCCAGCTTGTCGGGTCTTTCCGCTCCAGCGCGCTTCTCGCGCGACTGTCAGTACATCCGTGACTTGCCGCGCGCCCCGAGCTCTCGCCCGGCGCGCGCTATCGCAAAATCAGGCTGCCTTGCTCAGAGATCCAGCGGACGACTTGCCAGTGCGGCGGTCCTGCTCGATCTCGAAGTTGATCTTCTGGCCTTCGACCAGGGTCGACAGTCCAGCACGCTCGACAGCGGAGATGTGGACGAAAACGTCCGCGCCGCCCGCGTCAGGCTGAATGAAGCCGAAGCCCTTGGTGGCGTTGAACCACTTGACCGTTCCAGTTGCCATTTAGATAGTCCTTCACATTTGCTTTAGATTGACCGGACCGAGGTCCAGCCGGTGTGCATCGAGATTTTGGAGATAGACGTCAGCAAACGCGATTATCGCGAGGCCCGGATCGATCGGCCGAAATATCAATGGAAGGCATATAGGCTGCTTTCGCACGAAAAACAAGACTGCGTGAGAAAGCCGTGATGAGGGCGCCGCCCAATGGCCGCCCCAATCGCGTGAGAGCGTCGCGATGATCGGAGCCTGTGGGCGCTCGATCCGCACCCGCTTGGGAGGGGATCTTGGGGGAGAGGACCATGAAAACCATTCTGCTTGCCGCCTGCCTGACGCTTGTCGCCGCTCAGGCTCAGGCGATCTCGCGCTACGACCCGACGCGTATGAGCTGCGGCAAGGTTCAGGCGACGATCGCCCGGCAGGGGGCGGTCATCCTGCGCTACCAGTCGAAGCGGGTGCCTGGACTGCCGCTCTACGACCGCTATGTGCAGAGCCAGCGATTCTGCAGCATGGGCGAGGTGAGGACACGGGCCTACGTGCCTAGCGCCGACACAAAGTCCTGCCCGGTCTACAACTGCAAGCGGCCGGACAATGACCGGCATTTCCGCCGGCGGTTCTTCCACAACAACTAGGCACCTGCCTACATCAGAACCCGAACGACACCTGCGCTGGTGGCGGGGGGCCGACGCGCACGCCTTCCATGGCCAGCATCTTCTCCTTGGTGATCGATCCGCCGGGCGCCGAGAAGCCGCCGATCTTGCCGCCGGCGGCAAGGATGCGATGGCAAGGGATGACCAGCGGCACCGGATTTGAGCCAAGGGCGGCCCCGGTTTCGCGGGCGAGCCCGGCATGGCCGGCGGTTTTGGCCAGCTCGCCATAGGTGGTGGTTTCGCCGAAGGAGAGTTTTCGCGCCGCGTCGTAAATGGCGAGGCGGAAATCGTCGACGCCGTCGAGATCGACCGGCACGGCGGAGAAATCGATGTCCTCGCCCGCCGCATAGGCCTTGATCGCCGCGATCAGCTCGACCACCCATGGCGGCTGCGCCGTGGCACTGGAAACGCCGCCATGGCGCAGCAGGCGCCGCTCCACCGCCTCGCGGCTGCGTTCGGGCAGGCAGAGCCGGGTCAGGCCCTTTTCGCTCCACGCAATACCCATGAAACCGATCACTGTTTCTAACACTGCGTGGCCGGCCGTGATCGAAGCTGTCGTGACCATGATGCGTTCCTTCCCGCAAAGTGGCGAAATCCGGGATTCGTTCCGGTACATATCCGGAACAATATGGCACCACCGCCTGCCTCTCGCCACCCGAAAACCACCTGAGCGCCCCGATTGCCCGGCCTGAATCGCTGGTGTAAGGAATTTCTTAACAACCCGACAAACCGGACCCGAGCGCGGCTTGCCAGCAAAACTCAACCTTATCGCGATCGGCGTGATCCTGGCCGCCGCCGGCATCAGCGGCTGCACGTCGACCTCGCAGATGAAGCCCGCGCCTGCTCTCACCGAAACAGCGACCGTCGCCGGCACTGACGCCGGTTTCACCGTGCCGCTGCCGGAGACGGTTTCGGTGCTGCCGGAATCATCAGGGATCGCCCCCGTTCAGACGGCCGAGCTGCCGCTCGATCCCGCCGCACAGCCGGTTGCCGCGACCGCCGCTTTTGCCGGATCCACACCGGCGGCACCAGCCGTGCCCGCGGTGATGACCGCCAATGCCTGGCAGGCGCCGCCGCCGGCAAATGCGAGCAAGCCGGTCAAGGCGGCCGAGACCTATACGACCGCGGGGCTGGTCGTGCCGGCAACCGCCAAGGGCGATCGCATGCCCGGCGTCCAGCAAGTCGCCTATGTCGTGCCGCAGAACCCGGCGGCCCTGGTCCAGTTCCCGGCAGGGCCCGTGCAAGAAGAACACGCGACGGGCGTGCGTGGCGATGTCGAGCGGCTGATCGAGAAATATGCGGCGATCTATCAGGTGCCGGTGGATCTGGTGCGCCATGTCGTCAACCGCGAGAGCACCTTCAACCCGAAAGCCTACAACAACGGCCATTGGGGGCTGATGCAGATCAAACACGCGACGGCGCGCGGCATGGGCTATGACGGGCCGGCCAAGGGCCTGTTCGATGCCGAAACCAATCTGAAATACGCGGTGAAATATCTGCGCGGCGCCTGGCTGGTGGCCGGCGGCAACGCCAAGAAGGCCGACTGGCTCTACCAGACCGGCTATTATTACGACGCCAAGCGCAAGGGCCTGCTCGAGGCGACCGGCCTTGGCCGCGACCGCCAGCGCCGTCGCCTGCAGCCCGACGCCTGAGCGCGATGCCTGAACCGCGCCCACCGGCTCTCAACGACATCCGGCTGCGCAAAATCCTCGACGAGACGCTGGTTCCGCCGCACTGGCCCGACGGCTTTGTCATGCGCAGCTTCGAGCCCGGTGACGCGCTGCCCCTGCATGCGCTGTTGACCGAAGTGTTCGACGACGGCGCCGACGGTCCGTTCGACGAGTGGTGGCCGCGCATCGCCGACGATCCCGAATTCGACCCGGCACTGTGCTTCCTCGTCATCGACGCCAAGGGCCGGCTGGCGGCAGCGGCACTGTGCTGGACCCGCGCCTTCGTCAAGGATCTAGCCGTTCATCCCGAGGCTCGCGGCAAGGGCGTTGCCGAAGCGCTGATGTGGCACGCCTTCGCCGTTTTTCGCGAACGCGGCGCCGATCATGTCGACCTCAAGACCAACACGGTCGAGAATCCCGCCGCCGTCCGGCTCTATGAGCGGCTGGGCATGATGCCTGTCGCCTGGGAAGGCTAGGGTGTGCTGATATTCAGGCGATGCCGGCCTGCAAATGATGGCTTCCTGCGCTTCCGGTGCTCACGTACCCGAAAGTACGCTCCGCTCCGGTTCTCGGAAACCACCATTTTCGACTCGGCCTGACCTGAATCTCAACACACCCTGATGGGTGTCGCCTCACGCAGGAACGGCGCGATTTGGGAACCCAAAGCGCCGCTTCGCATTCAATGGGAGGTGAGGGCCTGACAAGCTGCCGGCGGGTGGGAGGATTTTCCGTGGCCGGCTGCGGAGGGACATCCACCATCATGAAACTCTTTCACGCATTTCTGGCGCTTGGCGTCGCTGCCATTCTGGTCGGCACGCCGGCGCGGGGCGTCGAGCTGTCGATGGTGTCGGGCGATACCGGCGACGGCATCAAGGTGCTGCGCGAGATCCTCGACCGTTACGAGAAAGACAGCGGCAACAAGGTCAGCATCGTCGTCATGCCGACGTCCGGCACCGACCAGTTCGGCCAGTACCGGCTTTGGCTCGCCGCCGGAAACAGTGACATCGACGTCTACCAGACGGACGTGATCTGGGCACCGCAGCTCGCCAGTCAGCTCGTGGATCTGACCGCAGCGACCAAGGACGTCGTGGCGAGCATTTCCCATCGATCATCCAGTCACAGACCGTCAACGGCAAGCTCGTCGCCTTGCCGATCTTCACCGATGCGCCGGCGCTCTACTACCGCAAGGATCTCCTCGACAAATATGGCGCCAAGGTGCCGGCCACCTGGAAGGAACTGGCGGACACCGCCAGGCTGGTCATGGACAAGGAGCGTGCGGCTGGCAATCGGGATATCTGGGGCTTCGTCTTCCAGGGCAACGCCTATGAAGGGCTGACCTGCAACGCGCTCGAATGGGTGATGTCGAATGGCGGCGGCCAGATCATCGAGCCGGACGGCACTATCTCCGTCAACAACAGTCAAGCGGCGGCGGCGCTCGACATGGCCAAGGGCTGGGTCGGGACCATCGCGCCACCCGGCGTGCTCGCCTACCAGGAAGAGGAATCGCGCGGCGTGTGGCAGACCGGCAATGCGGTGTTCATGCGCAACTGGCCCTATGCCTATGCGCTCGGCAACGGCGAGGGCTCGCCGATCAAGGGCAAGTTCGACGTGGCGCCGCTGCCGGCCGGCACGGGCGAAGGCGCCCGACCGGTCGCGGCCCTGGGCGGCTGGAACCTCGCCGTCTCCAAATATTCGAAACATCCGGATGCCGCGATCGAGCTGGTCAAGTTCATCGCCTCGCCCGCGATGCAGAAATACCGCGCGCTGAAGACGTCCAACCTGCCGACCATCCAGGCGCTGTATGATGATGCCGACATTGCCAGGGAGCAGCCGATTATTCCGCGCTGGAAGCAGATATTTCTCAATGCGGTGCCGCGCCCCTCGGCCGCGGCCAGGATCAAATACAACGAGGCGTCGAGCCAGTTCTGGAACGCCGTTCACAACACGCTGTCGGGCGACGGCACCGCCGCCGACAATCTGGCCGACCTCGAAGCGACGCTGACCAAGCTGAAGGGCAACGGCTGGTGACCACAGTGCCGACAGGGACCGACGCCCGTGCGGCGTCGGAGACACAGGCTGTTCGCCGTCGGCCATCGCCGTTGACGGCACAGCGCGTTCGCTCGGCGTGGCTTTTCCTGGCGCCGATGCTTCTGGTGCTCGCCGCGGCGGCCGGCTGGCCGCTTGCCCGCACGGTTTATTTCAGCTTCACCGACGCCTCGCTGGCCGACCTCGACGCGCGCCAATGGGTCGGCTTCGGCAATTATTTCTCGGTGCTGCACATGCCGAGCGGCCGGACCCTCTATGACGGGCTGCTCGTCGATCCGGTCTGGTGGCGTGCCGTCTGGAACACGGTTCGTTTCACGGTGATTTCGGTGACCTGCGAAACCATCCTCGGCACGATCGTTGCCCTGGTTCTCAATGCCGAATTCAGAGGCCGCGGCGTCGTCAGGGCAGCGATCCTGATCCCCTGGGCGATCCCGACGATCGTCTCGGCGAAGATGTGGCAATGGATGCTCAACGACCAGTTCGGCATCATCAATGTCGTGCTGCTCAACCTCGGCCTGATCAGCACCAAGATCGCCTGGACGGCCGACGCCGACACGGCGATGGCGGCCGTCCTCATCGTCGATATCTGGAAGTCGACACCATTCATGACGCTGCTCATCCTGGCTGCGCTGCAGATGCTGCCGAGGGAGATCATCGAGGTCGCCAGGCTCGACGGCGCCAACCCCTGGCAGATCTTCTGGCGGGTGACCTTGCCGCTCATCCGCCCGGCGCTGATGGTGGCCGTGATCTTCCGCGCGCTCGATGCGCTGCGCATCTTCGACCTGATCTATGTGCTGACGCCCAACAATGTGCACACCAAGTCGATGTCGGTGTTCGCCCGCGAGAACCTGTTCGAGTTCGACAAGTTCGCCTATGGCTCCGCCGCCTCGACCTTGCTTTTCCTGATCCTCGCTCTGCTCACCATCGTCACCATCCGCATCGGCCGGATCAGCTTGGACGGAGGCCGCTGACATGTGGATCGTGAAGCGCACGGCCTTTTACCTGCTGGTCGCGGTCATCGTCTTCGTCGCCGTGTTCCCGTTCTACTATGCCATCGTCACCAGCCTGAAATCGGGGACCGACCTGTTCCGGACCGATCTGTGGCCGACGACGCTCAGTCTCGCCAATTACCGGAATGTGCTGACCGAAGGCAGCTTCGTGCGAAACTTGCTGAACTCGCTCTTCGTCTCGGGCGCGGTGGTTGCCCTTTCGCTGTTGCTCGGCGTCACATCAGCCTATGCGCTGGCGCGCATTCGATTCCGCGGCCGCTCGGCCCTGCTGTTCATCATCCTGTCGGTTTCGATGTTCCCGCAGGTGGCGCTGCTGGCCGGGCTGTTCGAACTGGTCCGCATGTTCGGCCTCTACAATTCGCTGTTCGCGCTGATCTTCTCCTACATGATCTTCACCTTGCCGTTCACCGTCTGGGTGCTCACCACCTTCGTCCGGGACCTGCCGGTCGAGGTCGAGGAGGCGGCGATCCTAGACGGCGCGACGCCGTGGATCATCATCACGCGGGTCTTCCTGCCGCTGATGTGGCCGGCGCTGGCGATCACCGGGCTGCTGGCTTTCATCGGCGCGTGGAACGAGTTCCTGTTTGCGCTGACCTTCACCTCCAACAACGCACAGCGGACCGTGCCGGTGGCGATCGCGCTGCTCTCCGGCAACTCGCAGTTTGAGATCCCATGGGGCAACATCATGGCCGCCTCGGTGATCGTCACGGTGCCGCTGGTGGTGCTGGTCCTGATCTTCCAGCGCAAAATCGTCTCCGGCCTCACCGCGGGCGGGGTCAAGGGGTGAGGGACGAGTCCTCAGATGTCCGGCGCGTTGCCGATCTTCTGCTTGAGCTCCAGCGCCCAGGCGCGGCCTTCGTCGCCGCCCCACAGCAGCCAGGCAATATAACCGGCCGAAGGGTTTTGCTCATTGCCGTAGTTCCTGCCGCGCTTGTCGATCTCGTGGCGGGCGAAATAGCTGACCATGCGGCGGATGGTGGAGGGCGCGAGCTTTTCCCGGTTCTTCAGCTCGGTGGCTCGGGCGACGCCGATCTCGGTGCCGCCGCGGCCGAACTCGCCGCGCAGCCTGAGGCCCTTGGCGGCATTGTCGGCCACCACTAGCGGGCAGCGCAGATCGATCTCGCCGTCGTGCATGTTGTTCCCCGGATCACGCTGCCCAACAGGTATTACGACATCTTACGATGCGCAATAAATGTCGGGACCGATCGCTGCCAAACGTCCTTGGGTCGCAGAGCAACCGCGCCGGGACGCCGGCGCCGCGACTTGAAGGAGCCGATCATGATCACCTTTCCCAATGAATCCGCCAAATACCGCACCGCGCGCGAAAAATTGCTGAAGAAGGAAATCGAGCTGCGCCGCGTCATGGAAGAGGTCGCCGAGGCCCGGCGCGCGCTGCCGCCGGGCGGGCTGATCCGCCAGGACTATGAATTCGACGCACTGGATGCCCAGGGCAAGCCCGCGAAGACAAGACTGTCGGAGCTGTTCGCGCCCGGCAAAGACAGCTTGATCCTCTACAACATGATGTTCCCGCGCCATCCGCAGGAGAAGCGCGATGTGGCGACCAGCGGCGGCACGGCGAAGCTCGCCCGGCAGGACCAGCCATGTCCGTCCTGCACCGCGTTGCTCGACCAGTTCGACGGCGCGGTCGGCCATCTCCAGGCGGCCGGCTTCAATTTCGCCGTGGTGGGCAAGACCGCGCTCGAAAACCTGGTCACGCTCGGCCGTGACAGGGGCTGGCGCAACATGCGGCTGGTGTCTTCGGCCTCCAACAGCTTCAAGCGCGACTACAATGCGGAGGCGGCCGACGGCTCACAGATCCCGCTGCTGTCGGTGTTCCACCGCGATGCCGACGGCATACGCCATTTCTGGAGTTCGGAACTGGATTTCGCGCCGACGGAGCCGGGCCAGGATCCGCGCAGCCTCGGCACCTGCGAAACGCTGTGGAACCTGATGGATTTCACGCCGGAAGGCCGCCCGAACTGGAACGAGCAGCTGCAATATGGCGAGGCGTGTTGCCACTGAAAGGCAGCTCTGGCCAGCCGCCGCGTTTCAGTTTTCGGAACATGAGTCCCATGGGCTGGCTCGAACGAGGGCATCGGCGAGCGTTCGAGCAAGCCACATATACGGCGGGGCGATCGAGGCGAGATGCGCAGGCTTCTTGCTCATGATCTGCAACCGGAGTGCCCAAGCGACGTTGGATGTCCGAGGGACAATTCCAACCGGAGACATGCCATGAAAACGCTTACCCTTCTGACCGCAGCAGCATTGCTTGCCGGCGCGCCGGCCTTTGCCCAGTCGAACACGACCGCCACGACCACGCCGCTCGCTACGACGACGAAGGTCGACACTTCGACCTTCATCAAGACGGTGCCGAGCGCCAATGAGTTCGAGATCGAGTCCAGCAAGCTCGCCGAGCAGAAGGCGACCGATGCCGACGTCAAGGCCTTCGCCAAACAGATGATCGCCGATCACACCAAGGCCGGCGAGGAATTCAAGGCGGCGCTTGCCCAGGGCCAGACAACCTCGGCCACCGCGCCGTCAGGTCCGGCCCTGCAGCCCAAGGAGCAGAAGATGCTCGATGAGCTGAAGGGCGCCAGCGGCGATCAGTTCCAGGCCAAATACATCGAGATGCAGACCAACGCCCACAAGGAAGCCGTCGCGCTGTTCAGCGGCTATGCGCAATCCGGCGACGACCCGGCGATGAAGGAATTCGCCAAGAAAACCCTGCCGACGCTGCAGATGCACGAAAAACACGTGAAAGAACTAGCCGCAGCGCATCAGGGGTGAGGGCGGTTCAAGGTCGACGCTCTATGGCGCCCCCCTCTGTCCTGCCGGACATCTCCCCCTCAAGTGGGGAGATTGGCCGTCGTCACTGTTTTCGCCAATTTTCAACGTTGCAAGGTGAAGGCCGGCCCCAAAGCTGCCAATCTCCCCCCTTGAGGGGGAGATGTCCGGCAGGACAGAGGGGGGCGCCGTAGAGCGCTACGATGGAAGTCAGCCCGCTGGCAAACCAACACCACAATGTGGCCCTGTGCCTCAAGGACGGCACGCCCTATCCCGATCAAGGCTGAGCGGCGCTCAGGTCGACCTGATCTGCTCGACCGCGGTCACCAGCAGCTCTTCCATGGCGGTGCGTATCTGGGCATCCGACTGGGCGATGCCCGCCGCGTCGAAATCGGCGCGTACCTTGCGGAAGACATCGTTGTCGCCTGCCTCTTCGAAGTCGGCGTGCACCACTTCCTTCGCATAGGCGTCGGCGTCCGCACCAGATTTGCCAAGCTTTTCGGCGGCCCAGAGGCCGAGCAGCTTGTTGCGGCGCGCCATGGCCCTGAACTTCGTATCCTCGTCCATCGCAAACTTCTTTTCGAAGCCTTCCTGACGGTCTCTCATGCTGCTCATGGTTTGCCTCGTTCGATGTGAGTCCGATCTTCAGCCCAAGGGAAAAGCGGGCAGGGAAGGCGAGAGTGGCGTGCATGGATGTCTTTAGCAAGGCCGGATCGTTCACGCCGGCGATTGAGCGGGGTGCTTGGCGGTTCCGGTCATTTGGCCGATGTGATTTGACGTTGCCGCGCCGTGTCCTACTCTCGAATGCATGGTGGACGAACCGAGGAGACGAGTGATGCGGTCGCCTTTCAATGGAATTCGCAGCGTCGCGCTGACGGCGGCCGTGATCCTTGCCGCCGGCACCGCGGCCTATGCCCATCATGGCTGGTCGTGGACGCAGGACGGGTTTTTCGAGCTCAGGGGCAAGATCACGGCCATCTATATCGGCAATCCGCATGCCACGCTGGATGTCGACGCCGAGGGCGAGGCTTGGCGGGTGGAGATGGCGCCGCCCTCCCGCACGATCGCCGCCGGCTTCACGGAGGAGGTGGCCAAGGTCGGCGACGAGGTGACCGCGATCGGCAACCGCTCGGTCGACGAGACTGAAAAGCGCATGAAAGCAGTCCGCGTCATCGTCGGCGGCAAGACATATGATGTCTATCCCGACCGCGTGCCGCCGGCGTAAATGGCCGAGCTCCTCGCCGGCATCGAGCACCTTGCGTTGGCGCGGTGGCTGAAGGCTTCCTTCATCGCCTACCCCGTGGTCAATGCGCTCCACATCATGTCGATCGGCGCGCTGCTGACCAGCGTCGTTCTCATGGACCTCAGGATATGCGGCGCCCTCCGTTCGCTGCCATACGCCGCGTTCGTCGCGCTGCTGCGCCGCACCGCTTTGGCGGCATTCGTGGGTGCGCTCGTCACTGGCTCGCTGCTGTTTTCGGTCAAGGCGAGCACCTATGCGGCTATGCCGGTTTTCCTAGCCAAGATGGCGCTCATCCTTCTCGCCGGCGTCAATTTTTTCACCTTCCTGCGCTTCGCCAGAGGCGGTGACGAGCCGGCCGGCAGCGCCACCCTGGCTGTGCTCTCGATACTGCTGTGGACATCAGTGCTGTTCGCCGGACGGTTCATCGGTTTTCTTTAGCGCCGCATCTTCCTCTCCCCCTGTGGGAGAAGGTGTCGCCGAAGGCGACGGATGAGGGGTGTTCCAGGGAACGCCGACGTCTCACTCCGCTGGACCACCCCTCATCCGTCTCGGCGCTATCGCGCCGATCCACCTTCTCCCACAGGGGGAGAAGGGAAGAACGGCGCTGGCGTTCCGCCAGTGCAGGGATAAGCTCCCTGCAAATGCAGGAGAGGGAGATTTGCCATGAAGAAGGAAATCATCGAAGTGCCTGTCATGTCGGCCAAGGTGCGGGCGCTCGGCCTGCCGTGTTCGACAGCGGTGAGGGCCAACGGCTTCGTCTTCATCTCGGCGACGCCGCCGGTGGACATGGTGACCGGAGAGATGGTGCGCGGCGACATCGAGGTGCAGACCGAGGCGTCGCTGAAGGCGCTGAAACACTGCCTGGAAGCGGCCGGCACCTCGCTGGAAAACGTCGTGATGGTGCGCATCTACGCCGTCAATTCCGGCTTCTACAACGCCATCAACCGGGTTTATGCCAGGTATTTCAGCGTCAACCCGCCGGCGCGGAGTTTTGTGCCGGTGGCGTCGTGGCCGATGGAGTTTGATATTGAGATTGAGTGCGTGGCGGTGGCGTGATCAACCCTCGCCAGCTCACGGCGTTTGAAGCCTAAAGCCAAACGATAGCCTTCCCCGCTGAACCGCGATCATCCATCACCAATTGAGGGAATAGGAATAATTGTTCGGCGAGGCGGAAACTAAAGAACGAGCCAATGTGGGCCGCCTACTGCATTGGCCCACCGCGCTACCGACACCGTTTAGTGCAGAAACCCAAGTAAAATTTAGGCGGCTTTTGACGTTTGACGAGATATTAGTAACAGATTAACATCATGCTTTTGGAAAAGGGACTCTTCCATCTGATCTAACTGTTCGTCGGTTATTAGCAAGGCACCACGACGGTTTTGGGGGCGCGCCTTAAGGTTTTCGATAGAAAGCGACCATTGTTTGCTGACCCAACTACTTTCGTCTGAAAGCATCGAAGCATGTCCGCGTTTTCTCACGAAAACCTCCCCTTCTGGACCATTCCGAATCGTTACCGAACGTAATCCAATGCGCTTCAATCGTACACCCATTAACGCTTTTTAACGGTTAAGAAACGGTAAAGTTTTGTATGAAAAAGAAACAAATAGAGAACATAGACACAGTTTCTAACCCGGAACTCGTCTTTGGAATAGTTGCGCCAATAGGTGTAAATATAGATCTGGTTATGGACAGCTTGAATAGCGAGTTAACGAATGTCGGATACCGAGTCACTCCGATAAAAATCACTTCAATACTTGAAATGCCTCCTTTTAATATTAGCGTCGACAATTCGTCTTATTTCAATCGGTATAAATCTTTGATATCTGGTGCTGACAAGCTCTGCGAGAAATTCTCGTCGAGGGATTTTTTAGCGAAGCTGGCTATTGTGAAGATAAGAGAGGAGCGCCAAAAATCTACCGGCAATATAAATAGCCCTGACCTTGGACGTGCATATGTCGTAAGGCAGTTTAAAAGAAAAAAAGAAATAGACCTTATGAGAAAAACCTATGGAAGAAAATTTATACAGATCTCAATTTACCTCGATGAGGCCTCTCGAAGAGATTGGCTCACGAAGAAAATTGGAGAATACAAGGCATCCACTAAAACGGATGTAGATTGTGAGACGGAGGCGATTAAGCTAATTCAAATAGATGCGAGTGAGGTAGATCAGCGCTACGGGCAAGAGGTATCTGAAATATTTCACAGAGGTGATTTATTTGTAGATAGCGGCAACAAATCTATTGTCGAAGCTTCGATACGTCGTTTCGTGCGCGCGCTCTTTGGGTACAATGGGGTGTCCCCAACAAAGGCCGAGTATGGGATGTATGCTGCTGCAGCTGCCTCGCTTCGCTCTATCGATTTATCAAGGCAGGTTGGGGCGGCCATATTCTCACCTGAGGCCGAGGTGCTCACAATGGGTTGCAACGAAGTGCCTAAGGCGTTCGGCGGAACCTACTGGGAGGGAGAAGTCTATCAGACGCATAGAGATTTTGAGGAGGGTCTCGACGCAAATCAACTTAGAAAAACCGTCATAATAAAGGATATTTTGGAAAGGCTTGATAAAGAAGGATTCTTATTGAAGAAGTACAAAAAGGATTTGGATTCTGGACGCCTTATAGAGTCGCTTATAAAGCATGAAGCGATTAAAGAATCGAAGTTGATGGATATTATTGAATTCGGCCGGATAATACATGCTGAGATGTCGGCGATTACCGATGCGGCGCGAACAGGAAAATCCGTCAAAGATGCGACGATGTTTGTGACTACATTCCCTTGCCATATGTGCGCCAAGCACATCGTTTCGTCGGGAATAAATAGGGTTGTATTCCTTGAGCCTTACCCGAAGAGTTATGCGCAAAAACTGCACTATGATTCAATTACCTTTGAGAAGGGCGAATCTCATCAGAAAGTTTTATTCGAACCGTTCCTTGGTATATCGCCTCGGAGATATCGCGACATATTTGAGAAAGGCAAACGGAAGGATGGCGAAGGAAAATCTATGGACTGGTACGAGGGAGCCCCAATGCCTAGAATCGAGGATCGGACCGCCTCATACATAGAGAACGAGGATGAGGCGTCTTTGCCTATCGCATTGGTAAAGAAGCGAAGTCCTACGCAAGCGAGTGCGCGAGTGGCCCGGCGAAGCCGACAGGCTTCGTAGTTCTCACGGCAGCTTCGCCAGTCCTCAAGCAAAATACTCCTGCAGCGGCCTGACCTCCAAACTCCCCGCCTTCAGCGCCGCAATCGCCTCCGCCACGGCCGCCGCGCCCGACAGCGTGGTGTAATACGGCACCTTCTGCATCAGCGTCGCGCGCCTCAGTGACTTGGAGTCCGACACCGCCTTCTGACCGTCCGTGGTGTTGAAGACGATCTGGACCTGGCGGTTGCGGATGGCGTCTTCGATGTGGGGGCGGCCTTCCAGCACCTTGTTTATTTTCTGGGCGTCGACGCCGTTTTCGGCGAGGAAGCGGGCGGTGCCTGATGTGGCCAGCACCTTGAAACCGAGGCCGGCGAGGCGCTTGACCGCCGGCAAGATGCCCTTCTTGTCCTCGTCGCGCACCGAGACGAACAGCGTGCCGGAGCGGGGCAGGTCGACGCCGGCGCCGAGCTGGCTTTTGGCGAAGGCGAGTGCGAAATCACGGTCGAGGCCCATGACCTCGCCGGTCGAGCGCATTTCCGGGCCGAGCAGGATGTCGACGCCGGGGAAGCGGGCGAAGGGGAAGACGGCTTCCTTGACCGCGATGTGGCCGGGGTTTCTGGGGTCGGGCATGGCGCCGTAATGGGCGAAGGCGTCTTCCAGTTTTTCGCCGGCCATGATCCGGGCGGCGATTTTCGCGATGGGACGCCCGATGGTCTTGGCGACGAAGGGCACGGTGCGCGATGCACGCGGATTGACCTCCAGCACATAGACCGTGCCGTCCTTGATCGCATACTGCACGTTCATCAGCCCGCCGACATTGAGTGCGCGGGCCAGCGCCGCCGTCTGGCGCTCCAGCTCGTCGACCAGGTCGGAAGGCAGCGAGTGCACCGGCAGCGAGCAGGCCGAGTCGCCCGAATGGATGCCGGCCTCCTCGATGTGCTCCAGAATGCCAGAGACGAAGGTCGACTTGCCGTCGCAGAGGCAGTCGACATCGACCTCGATGGCGCCAGAGAGATAGGTGTCGAACAGCAGCGGGTTCTTGCCCAGCAGCGTGTTGATCTGGCCGGTCTTGTCGTTGGGGTATTTCTGCTTGATGTCCTCCGGCACCAGGCCGGGCACGGTGTCGAGCAGATAGGTCTGCAGCATGCCCTCGTCATGGATGATCTGCATGGCGCGGCCGCCCAGCACATAGGACGGGCGCACCACCAGCGGGAAGCCGAGTTCCCCGGCGACGAGGCGGGCCTGCTCGACCGAATAGGCGATGCCGTTCTTCGGCTGGCTGAGGCCGAGCTTGTGCAGCAGCTTCTGGAAGCGGTCGCGGTCTTCGGCCAGATCGATCATGTCGGGCGAGGTGCCGAGGATCGGGATGCCGGCCTTCTCCAGCGCATCCGCCAGCTTCAGCGGCGTCTGGCCGCCGAACTGGACGATGACGCCGACCAGCTCTCCGGACGCCTGTTCGGCGCGCAGAATCTCCAGTACGTCTTCGGCCGTCAGCGGCTCGAAATAGAGCCGGTCCGAGGTGTCGTAGTCGGTCGAGACCGTCTCCGGGTTGCAGTTGATCATGATCGCTTCATAGCCGGCGTCGCGCAGCGCGAAGGCGGCGTGGCAGCAGCAATAGTCGAACTCGATGCCCTGGCCGATGCGGTTCGGCCCGCCGCCGAGGATGACGACCTTTTTGCGCGACGAGACCTGCGCCTCGTTGGCCAGCGCGCCGGCGAACGGCACTTCATAGGTCGAGTACATGTAGGCGGTGGGCGAGGCGAACTCGGCCGCGCAGGTGTCGATGCGCTTGTAAACAGGATGAACGTCGAGCTTTTCGCGAGCTTTCTGAATCACTTCGGCGTCGGTCTTCGTCAGCGACGCGAGGCGGGCATCGGAGAAACCCATGGCCTTCAGCATGCGCAAATTGACGGCATCCTCGGGAATGCCGTGCTCGCGGATGCGGGCTTCCATGGCGACGATGCCGGCGATCTGTTCGAGGAACCACGGGTCGATCTTGCACATGGCGTGCACGTCTTCCAGCGAGGTGCCCATGCGGATCGCCTGCGCCACCATGCGCAGCCGGTCGGGCGTCGGCGTGCCCAGCGCGGCGCGAATGGCGTTGCGGTCGTCGGCATGGTTGGCGGAACCGAGGCCGGGGATTTCGATCTCGTCCAAACCGGTGAGGCCGGTTTCAAGTCCACGCAGTGCCTTCTGCAGCGATTCCTGAAAAGTGCGGCCGATGGCCATGACTTCGCCGACCGACTTCATGGCGGTGGTCAGCACCGGCTCGGCGCCGGGGAATTTTTCGAAGGCAAAGCGCGGGATTTTTGTCACCACGTAATCGATCGACGGCTCGAAGGAGGCTGGCGTGGCGCCGCCGGTGATGTCGTTCTCCAGCTCGTCCAGCGTGTAGCCGACGGCGAGCTTTGCCGCGATCTTGGCGATCGGGAAACCGGTCGCCTTGGAGGCAAGTGCTGACGAGCGCGAGACGCGCGGGTTCATCTCGATGACCACCAGGCGGCCGTCGGCCGGGTTGACGGCGAACTGGACGTTGGAGCCGCCGGTCTCGACGCCGATCTCGCGCAGCACCGCGATCGAGGCGTTGCGCATCATCTGGTATTCTTTGTCGGTGAGCGTGAGGGCAGGGGCAACAGTGATCGAGTCGCCCGTATGCACGCCCATCGGGTCGATGTTCTCGATCGAGCAGACGATGATGCAATTGTCCGCTCTGTCGCGGACGACCTCCATCTCATACTCCTTCCAGCCGAGCACGCTCTCCTCGATCAGCACTTCGGTGGTCGGCGAGGCGTCGAGGCCGGACTGGACGATCTCGTAGAATTCGGCGCGGTTGTAGGCGATGCCGCCGCCGGTGCCGCCCATGGTGAAGGACGGGCGGATGATGGCGGGCAGGCCGACATGGTCGAGCGCCTGGGCGGCGATCGCCATGCCATGACTGATGTAGCGCTGCTTGCGGTCGCCTTCGCCGAGGTTCCAGCGGGTTTCCAAGGCGTCGAGCGCGGCGTCGAGATCGGCCGGGGCCTCGGCCTTGACGGCGGCGCGCTCGGCCTCATGCGTCTTGCGGTCGGTGTTCTTGACGTCGGTGGCGTTGGCCAGCATCGACTTCGGCGTTTCCAGGCCGATCTTCTTCATTGCCTCGCGAAACAGCGCGCGGTCCTCGGCCTTGTCGATGGCCGTGGCGTCGGCGCCGATCATCTCGACATTGTAGCGCTCGAGCACGCCCATGCGGCGCAGAGACAAAGCGGTGTTGAGCGCGGTCTGGCCGCCCATGGTCGGCAGCAGCGCGTCGGGCCGCTCCTTGGCGATGATCTTGGCGACCACCTCAGGCGTGATCGGCTCGATATAGGTGGCGTCGGCCAGTTCCGGGTCGGTCATGATGGTGGCCGGGTTGGAATTGACCAGGATGACGCGGAAGCCTTCCTCCTTCAGCGCCTTGCAGGCCTGCGTGCCGGAATAGTCGAACTCGCAGGCCTGGCCGATGACGATGGGGCCGGCCCCGATGATCAGGATCGACTTGATGTCAGTGCGTCTTGGCATGTCAAAGGTCCGTTCGGCGGGCGGCTTGCACAAAAAACCGGGACGGGAAGACCCGGCCGGTTGTGCTCGCGATTCTGGTATCAGGCTAGGAGGGCCTTATAGGGAAGAGTTCTGACTGATGTAACCCCGAAAATGCGAGGTAGGGGAGTAGGGGAGTAGGGGAGTAGGGGAGTAGGGGAGTAGGGGAGTAGGGGAGTAGGGGAGTAGGGTGGGTTCGAAGGCATTCCAAACATACTCCCTTATTCCCCTACTCCCTTACTCCCATAAATTCTAATTCCCCAGCGCCAGCTGATCCGTGATTTCAAACCGCTCGGCGTCGCCGATGCGGATCATGTTGAGGCTGCCCTCGCGGGTGAAGCGGAAATTGCTGGGCGCGTCGGAGCTGGCCGGCCGGCCGCCGCGGAAGGAAATGACGCGCGTGCCGCCATCGGGCCAGGTGACCGTGACGTCTGCCTTGTCGGCGGTGCGTACGACGTTGACCTTGCAGCGCTCCATTGGCTGGCCGACATAGCGGGCGCAGGGAATCTCGGGATCCGGCGAGACGTCGGGCGCCGCCAGCGCCAGTACGTACGCATCCTGCATCGCGGCGCGGCCGATTTCGGCGGCGGATTTTGGCGTGCTTTCGGCTGCCGGACCGGCGCCGCCAAGCCGCGCTGTCAGGTCGGGCGGCGGGACCGGCGCGCTGTTGGCCGAGCCGGTTGCGTGGGATTGATCCGGCGCCGAGGCGTGCCCGGCGTCATTGGCGCTGCCGGTGGAGGCAACCACCGGCGCATCGGCCGGTCTTGTCTCGCCTTCGACATAGGGGGCCGGATTGAGGGGGATGAGATAGCGCGCCGGCGCCCAGCCGCTCAGCTTCTCCTTGCCCGTGCTTTCGACCTTGCACCATTTGTAGCCGTTGATGTCGTTGCAGCCGAGATTGGTGACCATGTCGCCGCTGCTCAGCCGCGCCTCGACCGTAGCGACCGGCGACGCGGTGGTGCGGACCTTGAGAAGGTCGTCCGGCGCCAGGCCGGTGACGACTGAGATGACGAGCTCCGGCGCCTCTTGGGCCATCTCTTCAGCCATAGCGGGGGCAATCACCGGCCACGCCGTCATCAACAGCGGAGCCGCAATCAGCGCATGGAGGGTTGTTCGGAGCGTAACTGTGCGCCTCATCGTTTGGCCGTGCGCTGATACCGTGCCGCGGCGGATCGAGCCCGCCGCAAGCCCGGCCGGTTTTATAAGGGACGACGTGGCGCCATGTAAGCCCGAAAATTCGGCTCGCCGTTTCGCCAGCCTCAACCCGGACCGCCGGGCCGTGAGGCAGCTCAGCTGGACGGGCGTGAACGCGCAAGAGCGTTCAGCCGGGCATGAACGCAAGAGCGTTCAGCCGGGCATGAACGCAAGAGCGTTCAGCCGGGCAGGGGCATGAAGCCCGTTCTGAGCGCGTGAGCCCATTCCGGCCGGCCCGCCTGTTCGGCTTGCCTGGCGGCCGCCTCGTGGTCGTAGTCGACGGCGATGGCCTCGAAGCGGTCGGGCTGGCCGTTGCTGCCCAAGGTGACGATGCCGTAGCGCGCATACGGCGAGCCCTGCTCGGAGACATGCGCCGGCGGTGTGGAATCGTCATAGGCAGGGCAGCCGATGCTGCCCGGATTGAAGATGACGGGACCATCGGGGACGCGGATCAGTTCCGCGCGGTGGCTGTGGCCGCACAGCGCGATGCGGCAAGCCGGGTCGAGCGCCTTCAGCCGGCGCCGGATCGCCGCCAGCGGCGCGCGCACCAGCTGGCCATTGACGATCGTATCGGCGAGATATTTCTCGTCATGGTCGGGACGGGCGTGGAAAGCGATGATTGCGGGTGCGATCTCCAGCGTCAGCGGCTGGGCGAAAAGCATCTGGCGCTGCGTCTCGGTCAGCCGCTCCTGCGCGTAGACGTCGGAGGGCCACATGGTGTCATCAGCGGGGTCGGCGGCAACACGGCGGTCGTGGTTGCCGCGCACCGTCGGCAGGTTCAGCGCCTCCAACCGCGCAAACGTCTCGCGTGGCCAGAGCGGGCCGGAAACGCTGTCACCGAGATTGACGGTCAGGTCGGCGCCGCCGCGCCGCTTCAGATCGTCAAGCACGGCGTCCAGCGCCAGCACATTGCCGTGGATATCGGCGAGGACGGCGATGCGCATTTTCGGGAGGCTCCTGTGTGACGCCGCTTTTCCTTTTGCCCACGTCCGTGGGGCGAGGAACCCAAGTTCTGCAAGGTCAGGCGTGGGTTTCGATGTCGTGGCCGCCGACCGCCGGCAGTGCCGGATCGTCGCCGGCGGCGGCGATGACGCTGTCGAGCAGGCCGGGGAAGCGGGCGTCGAGATCGGCGCGGCGCAGTGTGATCATGCGGTTGGTGCCGACCACTTCGGCGCGGGTGACGCCGGCCTCGCGCAATTTGGCCAGGTGGTAGCTCAGATTGGTCTTCGAGCCGAAATCGAGGAACTGGCTGCAGTTCAGCGGCACGCCCTGCTTGCTGGCGAGATAGCGCACGATGGCGAGCCGGGTCGGATCGCCGAGCACGCCAAGCACGATCGGCAGGCTGATCTGGTCCGTATTGGGGTGTGGCAAGGTCATGGCTCGAAACTAAGCACAGTCGGGTCCGATTTCAACGCATCCATCATTGTTGGCCCGCACGCGAGCTTTCTCCGTCTGGCGCCGATGCTTCCGACCTGTCCTGACACAGGGCTGTCAGGAAGGTTCAGCTATTTTTCCCTGGCTTCATTGACATGATGCCCTACTGTGTCCAATTGTTCAATAACTTTTGAACTAAGGACATCCCGCCATGGACAAGCGCCTTTTCTGGCTCGCGCTCGGATCGTTCACGATCTCGACCGAAGGCTTCGTCATCTCCAGCCTTCTGCCCGACATCGCGGCGGATGCCGGCATCTCCATTCCGCTGGCCGGCACGCTGATCACCGCCTTCGCGCTCGCCTATGCGATCGGCACGCCGATCCTGGCGACGCTGACAGGCGAGTGGGACCGGCGCCGCGTCATCCTGTGGACGCTGGTGTTCTTCGTGCTCGGCAACATCGCCGCTGCCTTGAGTTCCTCCTTCGAACTGCTGCTGATCGCGCGCATCGTCATGGCGCTGTCGTCGGGCCTGTTCGCCGCAACCGCGCAAGGCACCGCGGTGGCGCTGGTCGATGACCATCACCGGGCGCGTGCCATCGCCGTCGTCGTCGGCGGCACCACGGTGGCCGTTGCCCTGGGTGCGCCACTGGGCGCGCTCGTTGCCACCGTTGCCGGCTGGCGCGGAACCTTTTTTGCCATCGCCGGCCTTGGCGCGCTTGCCGGCGCGATCCTTTGGTACCGGCTGCCGCGGGGCATCGTTGGCACCAGGCTGCCCTTGAAGCGCAGGCTGGCGGCAGCGCTGCGTCCCGGCGTGATGCCGATCCTGTTGACGACAGTGCTGGCGCTGATCGGCGCCTTCACCGTCTTTGCCTATGTCGCGCCGCTTGCCATCGAGGGCGGCGGTCTCAGCCAGATCGCGCTGCCCGGCATGCTGCTCGCCTTCGGCGTCGGCGCCGTCATCGGCAACATTGGCGGCGGCCAGGCTGCCGACCGGTTCGGCGCGACCCGCACCGTCGGCTGGTCGTTGGCGCTGAGTGCCGGCATGCTGGTCCTGCTGTCGGTCATCCCGACCTTTCTGCCGCCGCATATTGCCGGACCGGCGCTGATGGCGATGATGGTGCCGTGGGGCATCGTCGGCTGGGCCTTCCCGCCGGCGCAGGCCAGCCGCATCATCAAGCTGGCGCCCGACGCCGCCCCGATCGTGCTGTCGCTCAACGCCTCGGCGCTCTATCTGGGCGTCGCACTCGGCGCGGTGGTCGGCGGTGCCGTGCTGCGCTACGGCGCGCCGGCCGATCTCGGCCTGGTCGCCGCGATCTTCCCGATCATCGGGCTTGGCATCGTGGTGGCCGGCCGCCGGGCGGCTCGGCCTGTAGAGATGCCTGCCGAGTAATCCTCTTTGAAAGCCGTCGGCCGGCTTCAGCTGGCCGGCGGCAGATCGAAATCGAGCGCGGCGATGTCATCCAGCGCTGCGCGCAGCTTTTCAGCCTTGTCCCTGCCGACGACATCCTCGAAACGCTGCTGGGCGATCTGCCACAGTTTCATCGCCGCCTCGAGCTTGGCCAGCCCCTGCGGCGTCAGCCGCACACGCTTGACGCGGCGGTCGTCCGGGTCGGCGAAGGTCTCGACATAGCCGTCGCGGATCAGTGGTTTCAGCGTATGGCCGAGCGCCGACAGGTCCATGATCAGCGACGCGGCGATGGCCCCCATCGCCGGCTCGTCGCCGATATGGATCTGGTAGAGCAGGCCCTGCTGTGTCGCCTTGAGGCCTGACGGCTCCACCACATCATCATAAAACTTGCCGAGCTTGCGCGCCGCGCGGCGCAGCGCGGCGTTGTTGCAGAGCGTGAGGCCGGGCAAGCTGCCCTTTGACATGATGGTCCTTGGCGCCGGCGAATGAGGCCCGGCTGCACCCCTCAAATAATCCCCGTCCGTATCATTGACAAGATAGTGGCATATACCTACTTCCCAATTAGTGGTATATGCCACTAAATCAATCACGCGGCTTTCGGTAGCGCGGCAGATGCCACGGCGCCGGGTCAGTCGAAACGAACCAGATCAGTCGAAGAAGGAACAGGACAATGAGTGGACAGGGCAACAAGGGCACGGCGGTCGTCACCGGTGCTTCGTCGGGCATCGGCGCGGTCTATGCCGACCGGCTGGCGGGGCAGGGCTACGATCTGGTGCTGGTGGCGCGGCGCGCCGACCGGCTGGAGGAACTGGCCGGGAAGCTGCGCCAGACCTACAGCCGCAAGGTCAGCGTGATCAGCGCCGACCTTTCCAACGACGGCGACGTCCGCCGCGTCGAACAGGCGATCGCCAGCGACGACAGCGTGACGCTGCTGGTCAACAATGCCGGCCTTGGCGGCCAGTCCGTGGTGGCAACCGCCGATGCGGACGCTGCCGAACGCATGATCAAGGTCAATGTCATCGCCCTGACGCGGCTGACCCGTGCCGTGCTGCCGGGGTTTTTGGCGCGCAACCGAGGTGCGGTCGTCAACATCGCCTCGGTGCTCGCCTATGAGACCTCGTTCGGCGGCATCTACAGCGGTACCAAGGCCTATGTCGTCAACTTCACCGAGGCTCTGCACCGCGAGGTCGCGGGTACGGAGGTGAAGGTGCAGGTGGTGCTGCCGGGCGCGACACGGACCGATTTCTGGGAGCTTGCCGGCAGCGATATCGACCAGCTTCCGAAGGAAATCATCATGAGCGCCGACGATATGGTCGATGCGGCCCTTGTCGGCCTTGCCAGGGGTGAAGCCGTCACCGTGCCGGCGCTCGCCGAGCCGGCCAAGCTGGACATTTTCCTCGGTGCCCGGCAGGCCTTCTACGGCAGCCTGCACGCCGACAAGCCGGCGGCCCGCTACGCGGCTTGAGGGTTTAGGCTGGTTCGCTTTACGAACCAAGGCCCCTCATCCGGCCGCTTCGCGGCCACCTTCTCCCCGCTGGGGAGAAGAGACCGGCGCCGGCGCTGACAATCTCCTCTCCCCGAGGGGAGAGGTCAGCCGAGCGAAGCGGAGGCTGGGTGAGGGGGCCTTGCGTCCAACTCAGGCCGTCCGCCACATCGGAATGATCGAGGCGGCCAGCACCAGTGCCAGCACGATGTTGAGCGCGCGCCATTGCCATTCGGTCTTGAGCAGCCGCGCCAGCACCATTCCGGCCACGCACCACAGTGAAAGCGAGGCGGCGGCCGCGAGGCCGAAGGTGGCGCCGAGCAGCAGCGCGAGCTGCACCGGTCCGCTGGCCAATGCCGCGAACGAGGCCGCGGCGCCCAGTCCCATCGCCCAGCCTTTCGGGTTCATCCATTGAATGCCGGCGCCGCCGAGAAAGCTGTTCGGCCTGGCCATGCTCACATCCAGATTGGGCGGTCCGTTGCGGCCGATCTTGATCGCCAGCCAGAGGAGATAGAGCGAGCCGACGACCTTCATGGCCAGTTGCAGCGAAGGCACGGCAAGCAGCAGACCGGCAAGCCCGGCGGCAGCGGCACCCGTGACGGTGGCGAGGCCGGCGGCGCTGCCGACCAGCAGGGGCACGGAACGGCGAAAGCCGAACTGCGCGCCGGACGCCGTAGACAGGGTCGTGGCGATGCCGGGCGTGGTGGTGGCGACGATGGCAAAAAGGATGAGCGGGAGAATGGGCTCGAGCATGCGGCGTCCTCTGTCAGAGGGCTGCGATCGTAGCTGCGTGCGAACTTCAGTAAATGCAATGTTTGCCATGGTCAGCATTAGGATAGATAATGCAACCCATGATCCGAAATCTCGACATGGCGCTGATCCGCACCTTCATCACCGTCGCCGACAAGGCCAGCATGACGGCGGCGGCCAATGCGCTGCACCTGACGCAAGGTGCTGTCAGCCAGCAGGTCAAGCGGCTGGAGGAGGCGCTCGGCTCCAGCCTGTTTACGCGCGACCGGCGCGGCTTGCGGCTGACGCGCGCCGGTGAACAGCTGTTCGGCAGGGGCAAGCGGTTGCTGGCCTTGAATGACGAGATCTGGGCCGAGATGGCTGGGACTTTGGTGGCCGGCCAGGTGCGGCTCGGCGTGCCCTACGACCTTGTCGGCACCTTGCTGGCGCCGGTGCTGAAGACCTATGCCGAGACCTATCCGCAGATCGAGATATCGCTGGTCTGCGCCTCGTCGCCGGAACTGACGGCTGCCCTTGCGGCCGGGACCATCGACCTTGCGGTGATCGAGGAACGCGTCGGCCCGTCGGCCGGTGAGTGCCTTGCCATCGACCGGCTGGTCTGGGTCGGTGCCAAGAGCGGCATTGCCCGCGCCAAGCGGCCGCTGCCGGTTTCGATCGTCGCCGACACCTGCGCCTTCCGCCCGGCCGTGCTGGCGGCGCTCGGTGAGCACGGGCTGGAGTGGCGCACCGTGTTCGAAAACGGCAACATCGACGCGACGACGGCGACGGTGCGGTCGGACCTCGCCGTCACCGCCTGGCTGGCCACAACCGTGCCGGCGGATCTCGACATATTGCCAGCGGAATCCGGCCTGCCGCCGCTGCCGAATTTTGCCATCAATCTGCATCTGCCGAGGCACGGTGTCGGGCCGGCCGCGCAGGAATTCGCGCGGCATATCCGCGACGGGCTGGCGCGGCGGCCGGTGGCTGCTTGAACGCCTCGCTCCGCTGGAGCACCCCTCATCCGTCTCGGCGCTGTGCGCCGATCCACCTTCTCCCACAAGGGGAGAAGGCAAGATTGCGCGCATGTCCCTGCCAGTCATCGACGCTGGAGATTGGCTGAGCCACATGCCCCAGACTCCACCTTCTCCCCTTGTGGGAGAAGGTGGCCGAGCGAAGCTCGGTCGGATGAGGGGGCTCCAGCTTGGCGCCAGTTTTCGGCAGTTCTACTTCCAGTTCTTGCGCCGTTCGAGCTCGGCGTCGGACGGCTCCCCTGTGACAAACGACCCAACCTTGATCTCGCCTGATCGTTCGTAGGTCGCCATGATGACGCCTGTGCTGGTTGCCTGCGACTTGGCAAGCTTGAAGGCGGCCGGCATCGCGCTGTCGCCGAACAGCCGCTTGCCCTTGCCCAGCAACAGCGGGAAGATCATCAATCGGATTTCGTCGATCAGCCCGTTGGCGAGCAAGGTCTGGATCAGATCGCCAGATCCCTGGATGAGCAGGTCAGGTCCATCCTCCTGCTTGAGGCGGCGCAACGTCGCGACGATATCGGGTCCGAGCGCTTGCGTGTTCTGCCAGGTGAGGGTGTCAGGCCGATGCGTCGCCACATATTTGGTCGCGGGGTTGAAGGCATCCGCGATCGGATCCTTCTGATACGGCCAGTAGGCGGCGAAGATGTCGTAGGTTCTGCGGCCGAGCAGCAGGGCGAAAGGCTTGGAGAACAGTTCATCCATCGCCGCGCCCCCCGCCTCGTCGAAGTAATGGAAGGTCCAGCCGCCGAACTTGAAGCCGCCGACCGGATCCTCTTGCGGGCCGCCGGGCGCCTGCATGACGCCGTCGAGGCTGACGAATGTCGCCGAGATGATCTTTCTCATTCCAGTGCTCCCGTTCTTCGGTCCACGCCGTCGTGGCCGGACTTCAGCCCAAGGACGGGCGACGAGCCACCAGTCCGACATATAAATTTTGGCGAACCACCATCATTTGGGAGGCCCGGGATGGAGATCTTCCGACGAGAACCAGACATCGCCCGATATGGCGGTGGCGGTGTCGTCCGGCGCCCTGTCCTGCACCAGCCAGATCGAGCGGCTGCGCGCGGCCTGCTCGCGCGTCGGGATCCTCGACGCTGAGTCTGCGAGCGAGGCGCCGACGCAGGGAATGAACCACGACCGCATGAACGGATCGCAGGCGAAGCCTTTTTCGGTGCGGATCACCATCACCGCCAGCGGGACGCGCTCGGCCGGGCGCCAAGGGAAGATCATGCGGCCGCCGGGCCGCAGCGCCTTCAGCCACCCTGCTGGTGGCGCTGCGACGCCAGCATTGACGTAGATGATGTCGGATGGCGGCAGGGGCGTCGTCACCGCATCGCCATGGACGACCGTTGCATTGCCATATGCTTCGAGATTTTTGCGCGCCAGATCGGCCAGCTTTTCGTCGAGTTCGAAGCCGGTGACGGTGCCGCCTGGTAAAACCAGCCTGGCCAGCACGGCGGTGTAGTAGCCGGTGCCGGCGCCGATATGAGTGACGGCCTCGCCAGGTTTAGGCGCAAGCTTTCCGATCCACATGGCATGCAGGAAGGGCTCGCCATTGTTGATGCCCTTGTCGTCGTCGAGCGTCACCAGCACGTTCTGGTAGACATGGGCCGGGTCGGAGCTCGGCGTCGTGACCTTGCCGTTGCCGGCGATGACCGTCCACGGCCCGGGACCGAGAAACGCCTCGCGCGGCACCTCGGCGAAAGCCGCTTCCAGGCGTGGGTCGGGCGAGCCGGCATGGGCGACCAGCAGCCGCGCGTAGAATTTCCTGATGTCTTCGATCCGGGCCATGCTGCGGGACAACATAGCGCGGATTGCCGATTTGTCGCGAGACTACCCTTGGCGCACGGTAGTCGATTTTCGAAGCGGAGCTTAGCCGATGCCGAACATGGTGTCGTAGAGCAGCTTGAAGTTGAGCCCCAGGATGACCGCGGCGACTACCCAGGCAAGGGCGGCGACGCCGCGCGGAATGGCGAGATTGCCCATCTTCTTCTTGTCGGAGACGAACTGCACCAGCGGGACGACCGCGAAGGGCAACTGCATCGACAGGATCACCTGGCTGAACACCAGCAACTGGCCGGTGCCCTTTTCGCCATAGAGCGCGGTGACGACCACCACCGGGATGATGGCAAGGCCGCGGGTCAGCAGCCGGCGTGCCCAGTTGGGGATGCGCAGGCGCAGAAAGCCTTCCATGACGATCTGGCCGGCGAGTGTGGCCGTCACCGTCGAGTTCAGGCCGGAAGCCAGCAGCGCCACCGCGAACAGGATCGAGGCGATGCCGAGGCCGAGCAGTGGCGACAACAGCTCGAAAGCCTGGCCGATCTCGGCAACATCCTGATGGCCGGTGTTGTGGAAGGCGACCGCCGACACGATCAGGATCGCGGCATTGACGAACAAAGCCAGCATCAGGGCGATGGTCGAGTCCGTCGTTGCCCATTTGATGGCGTCGCGCTTGCCCTTTTCGGTGCGTTCATAGGCGCGGGTCTGCACGATCGAGGAGTGCAGATAGAGATTGTGCGGCATGACGGTGGCGCCGATGATGCCGATGGCGATGTAGAGCATCTCCGGGTTGGTGACGATCTGCGACGACGGCACGAACATGGCATGCAGGATCGAGCCGGCCGGCGGGGCGGCGACAAAGATCTGGATGGCGAAGCAGCTGAAGATGATGATCAGCAGCGCGACGACGAAAGCTTCGAGATAGCGGAAGCCCTTGTTCATCAGCAGCAGCACGAGGAAGGCGTCGAGCGCCGTCAGCATGGCGCCGCCGATAAGCGGAATGCCGAACAGAAGTTGCAGCGCGATCGCGGTGCCGATGACTTCGGCCAGGTCGCAGGCGATGATGGCCAGTTCGCAGGCAATCCACAGCACGAAGTTGACCGGACGGGGATAGTAGGCGCGGCAGGCCTGGGCGAGGTCGCGGCCGGTGGCGATGCCGAGTCGTGCCGCCAGTGCCTGCAAAAGGATCGCCATCAGGTTGGACAGCATGATGATGAACAGCAGCGTGTAGCCGAACTGCGCGCCGCCGGCGAGGTCGGTCGCCCAGTTGCCCGGATCCATATAGCCGACCGAGACCATGTAGCCGGGACCCATGAAGGCGAACAGGCGGCGGAACCAGACCCCCGAACTCGGAACGGCGATCGACGCGTTGACCTCGCGCAGGCTGGGCTCCTCGTCCTCGTCGGGCCTGGCGAACCGCCATGAGGAACGGGAGGCTGTGGCTTCGACTTCGGACATGGGGGAGGGCTTTCCGGGAGACTGGGCGATGTTCCCTTAAGCTATGCCATGGCTCAACATTATGCAATATGCTATATTTCATTGTCGGTGCTTTTTATTCTGCTGGCGGTATCGGGCGAACTCGCAATCGGAAGTCCGGTTGCACCTGTTGCGGAATGCAAATAAACGGCCTGAAGAATCAGAGCCCGTGCTATGAAAGCATGGATGGCAAATAGTCCTGGGAGGAGCGCGTATTGGCGCTGAAGAACAGACCGGTCCCGCGCGAGCCGCTGCTTGACGCCGAAATTCATTCGGAGGGCTTCCGGCAGCAGCGCGAAGCGCGCCGCAGCGCGCTGGTCGAGGATTATGTCGAGCTGATCGCCGACCTGATCGAAGACGGCAACGAGGCGCGCCAGGTGGACATCGCCGCACGCCTGGGCGTCGCCCAGCCGACAGTGGCCAAGATGCTGACCAGGCTGTGCGCCGACGGCCTGGTGTCGAGAAAGCCCTATCGCGGCGTGTTCCTGACCGATGCCGGCCGCAAGGTCGCGGAGCAAAGCCGCATCCGCCATCAGACGGTGGAAGCCTTTTTGCGCTCGCTTGGTGTCAGCGCCGAGACGGCGCGCATCGACGCCGAAGGCATCGAGCACCATGTCAGCGCCGAGACGCTGGAAGCTTTCCGCAAGGCCATGACGGCGCGCTGAGCCGCCAGATTTCCGGCGCTGCCGGAACCGTCGCACGCCGGGCACGTTGCTCCCGACAGCGCGCGTTTTGTCGCGCGAACGGAGGAAGCGATGGGCATCGAACAAGCACCGACCGCAAAGGGCAAGCAGGCGGCCGCGGGACTGAAACAGGCGGCGGCGAGGGATGAGCGCAAGACCGAAACGGAAACGGGCCGTCCGCTGAAAAAGGGCGCGGCGCGTTTCGAGGAACGTTCGAAGAGCTCCGACGGCAAGAGCGCCGGCGCCAAACAGGAAGATTAGGCGTCTGTCAGGTTGACGTCAGCTGTTTTGGGCGAACGCCGTCTGCCGGGACGTGGTGGCGGCGCTTTCAGCAAACTGTTCCCTCACTCCCTGACATCCTGCACCCAGCTGCGCGGGTGGCCGTCGACGCGGAACTGGAAGATGAAGTAGGGCGGGATGCAGGTGCCTTTGCCGGCTTTTGCCTGCGCCAGGTCGTCATAGCCTGCGGTGCAGATATAGTCCTCGCGGCAGGGATGCGCCTTGTCGCAGGCGCGCAGGCCGGCGGTCTTGGTGAATTCCTTCGTGCAGAATTTGTGGTCCTTGCCCGACGCGATGCAGTCGTTGAAGCCGGTCTTGGCCAGACGTCCGCACGTCGCCTCGTCGGGAAGCTTGTCGCAGCTCGCCTTGCGCAGCATGCCACCGGGAAAGCCGCCGGTCTTCTGCTGCGGATTGTCGTAGCGCTGGCGCGCCGCGCCATAGCCGGCGAGCTTGACCGGCGGCTTCTTGTCCCGCGCCGGGTCGATAGCGCAGGCCTTGGCGGTGGTCGGCGAGATGCGGCAATATTGGTCGCTGCCCCAGCTCGACATCCTGATCTCGCCGAACTCGACGGGATCACCGACCGCGGTGCCCGCGTCACTGACGCAGGTGCCGAAGCCCGGATGGATGGCGCTTTCGTGGACACCTGCGCAGCGCAGGCCCGCACCGCAGTTCCAGTCCTTGAAACTTGCATCCTCGCCGCGATAGCAGATCGAGCCCCAGCCATTGTAGAGGTCGGTGCCTTTCAGCGCCTCGGCATATCTGGCGTCCGGACGGGCGGCGAAGCCGCGCGTAAAGTCCGGGTGACTGCCGGCGGCGAACTGCTCGACGATGGCGCGGCGGCGCGGCAGGTCGGCGAAGAACACAGCCGAGCCCGGCACGAAGACGGCGTTGCGGCGCGGCTCGCTGGCCGGATCGGCGCCGGTGTAATGAAAGCCGGCAATGCCGCGCGTCTGATGGCAACCGGTGCAACTCATCTCGTTGAGCCGCAATTTGAAGCCGGCCGCCGACTTGATGGTGGCGAGCGTATTGCCCCTGGCGACGTAGTCCTTCAGCGCCTTGTCGATGTCGGCGTCGTCGACCAGCCCGTAGACGATGTTGTTCTGCGACCGGCTGAGGCCGCCGGGTGCGACGGAGACGGCGCTCCTGGCCAGGAATTTTTCATCGATGACCAGCCGGCCATGGTCGAGGTCGTAGATGTTGCGGTCGGTGAGCAGCCATTTGGCGAAAGACGGCTTGTCGGCCAGCACGGTGGCGCGGTCGATCTGGTTTTCCATCTTCGCTTCATAGAAGCTGGACGTCGCCGGATCCCATTTGAAGATCTTCAGGAGGTATTCGGCATGACCGCCGAAATCGCGCCGCGTCGAGGCAGACAGGCGCAGCACCTGCATGTTGAGTTCGAGTCGCATGATCTGCGACGAATTGAGCATGGCGCCCGACAGCGGCCCCTCGTCGGAGCGCAGCCAGGCGGCAAGCTGGTCGGGCGGCAGGTCCTTTTTTCCGGCTGCCAGCCAGCGCTGGGCAATATCGGCGCAGGACACATCGGTGGCGCTTGGCAGATCCTTGGAGGCGCGCGCTTGTGCCTGCCTGGGTTTGGCGTTGAACACCAGGCTCATGGTCAACGGCAGCCGCGAGGAAATGCGCTGGCCCGCCTTTCCCTTCACCGGCTTTTCAGCGATCGAATAGTGGAAGCGGTAGATCAGCCGGGTCTCGCCGCATTCGGTGTGGCCGAGATAGCCGCGGTCCATGCGGTTGACAACGCCGGTGAGGTCCAGCGTCGAGCCGTCGTCGTCGATGTATTTTGGATTGAATTTCTGGCTGGTGTCCTTCGATCTGGCCATGTCGGCGACATAGGGGTCCGGACTGGTCTTCGGCTCGTCGGCGATCTGCTGCTTGACTGTGTCGCGCACCGTCGCCAAAGCCGGTACCGAGAACAGACCGCGATTGTCGACCTCGCGGGTCAGGCCGAGCGCTGGCCCCAGCAGGCGGCTGATCGACAGTCCGCCGCGTTCCAATGCCTGCAAGGTGGCGGGGTCGGTGACGGCAACGCTGGAATCGAGCGTCACCGCGCCGGCTACCGGCGTGCCGAGGCAAAACAACGCCGCAATCAGCGACAGGAACGAACCGATCGTCTTCAAGCCCAATACATCCCCCATCCACGAGCAATGCTACAGGCCTTGCGCACTCTCGGCCAGAGCGGTGAGGCCGTCATGCCAGAACCGCCGCGGTCTGGAAAAATGCTGTGACTTGGAGCAACCATTGAGATAGTTGTTTGTTGGGTTGAGCCCCGCAACAACGGGGAAGTTTGCAGCGCGAGGAGTTGCCATGCTCTGGAGAGGCCGTCGTCAGAGTGACAATATCGAGGACGACCGCAGCGGCGGTGGCGGGCTCGGCGGCGGCGGTGGCCAGTTCCGCATTCCGATCGGCGGCCGCACCGGTGGCGGCGGCAGCATCTTCCTTGTCATCCTGGTGGTGCTGGCCGGATGGTATTTCGGCTTCGATCCGTCGACGATCCTGGGTGGCGGCGGACTGGCGCCGGGCGGCGGCGGCCAGATTACCGAGGACAGCGGCTCTGCTACGCCGGCCAATGATGAGATGAAGCAGTTCGTGGCGACCGTGCTGGCCGAGACCGAGGACACGTGGACCGGGATCTTCAAATCGCAGGGGCTGACATATGAGGACCCGAAGCTGGTGCTGTTTTCCGGCCAGGTCCGCTCGGCCTGCGGCTTTGCTTCAGCGGCGGCCGGACCGTTCTATTGTCCCGGCGACCACAAGGTCTATCTCGACATGACCTTCTTCCAGCAGCTCGACCAGCAGTTCGGCGCCTCGGGCGAATTCGCCCGCGCCTATGTGATTGCGCATGAGGTCGGCCACCACGTGCAGAACCTGACCGGCATCATGTCCAAGTTCAACCAGATGCGGCAAAGCATGGGTGAGGTCGAAGCCAACCAGATGTCGGTGCGAATCGAGCTTCAGGCCGACTGCTTTGCCGGCGTGTGGGCGCATTACACCGGGCAGAAAGGCATATTGGAGCAGGGCGACATGGAGAGCGCGCTGAACGCCGCCAAGCAGATCGGCGACGACACGCTGCAGAAGAAGACGCAGGGCTATGTCGTGCCGGAAAGCTTCAACCATGGCACCTCGCAGCAGCGGCAGACCTGGCTGGCGCGTGGTTACAAGAGCGGCAAGCTGTCGGAGTGCAACACGCTGAGTGGGCCGATCTGACCAGGCCGTTTTCGAGCTTCACCTGCCGGCGATGTTGCCGTCAGGGGCTGTCAGGATGAACGCATCCGGATTGTTCCCTTATTGTTCCTTGCCGCGAGCTCGCCTATAAGCTGCGTCCGCCTAAGCCTGAGGGCGAGCAGAGGAGCTTGACCCAGCATGATCGATCCCAAAACCGCCAGACGGGGCCTTGCGCTCGTCTTCACCACGCTGCTGCTCGACATTATCGGCTTCGGCATGATCATGCCGGTGCTGCCGGCCTATCTCAGGGAATTGACCGGGGTCAGCATCAGTGGCGCGGCGATCGAAGGCGGCTGGCTGTTCTTCGTCTATGCGGCGATGCAGTTCGTCTTCGCGCCGATCATGGGTGGCTTGAGCGACCGGTTCGGGCGGCGGCCGATCCTGCTCGCATCGGTGCTGACCTTCTCCATCGACAATCTGATCTGCGCGGTCGCCTGGTCCTACCCGATGCTGTTCATCGGGCGTGTGCTGGCCGGCATTTCAGGCGCCAGCTATTCGACGACTTCAGCCTTCATCGCGGATATCTCGAACGATGAGAACCGGGCAAAGAATTTCGGCCTGCTCGGTATCGCGTTTGGCGTCGGCTTCGTCATCGGGCCGGTTCTGGGCGGGCTGCTCGGCACGTTCGGGCCGCGCGTGCCATTCTATTTCGCCGCCGGGCTCGCCTTCGTGAATTTCCTCATTGCGTTGTTTTTCCTCCCGGAAACGCTCGATGACAAGCATCGCCGCCGCTTCGAGTGGAAACGCGCCAACCCGGTCGGCACGCTGCTGCAGATGCGCCAATATCAAGGCATCGGCTGGATCGGGCTTGTCTTCTTCCTGATGACGCTCGGACACATGATGTATCCGGCGGTCTGGTCGTTTGTCTCCAGCTACCGCTATGGCTGGAGCGAGCAGCAGATCGGCTTCTCGCTCGGCGCCTTCGGCCTGTGCGGTGCGATCGTCATGGCGACGGTGCTGCCGCGCGTGATCCCGAGGCTTGGCGAGTGGAAGACGGCGGTCATCGGCCTGACATTCACGGCAGCCAGCGCTTTCGGCTATGCCTTCGCGTCGCAAGGCTGGATGATCTATGCGGTGATCGTCGTCGGCTGTCTGGAAGCACTGGCCGATCCGCCGCTGAGGAGCCTCGCCGCCGCCAAGGTGCCGCCTTCGGCGCAGGGCGAGTTGCAGGGCGCGATGACCTCGATCTTCTCGATCACCTCGATCATCACGCCGCTGCTCTATACGGCGATCTTTTCCTGGTTCACCGGGCCAAGCGCGCCGGTGACCTTCGGCGGTGCGCCCTATCTGGTCGGCGCATGTTTTCTGACGCTGGCGGTCATCGTCTTCGTCACCAAGGTGGCGAGGCCCGCGGCGCGCGCAAATGTCACCGCCGGCGCCGCCGAAGATGGAGCGCAGGTGTGAGCCATGACAGCCGCATTGCGCTGACTCGGGACGGACTGTCGCTGTCGCGGTTGGTCTTCGGCGCCTCGCGTCTGCTCGACAGCGCCGCCCGCCCGGATGCCGATCAGGTCGCACGGCTGATCGGCACCGCCGTCGATCTCGGACTGACCAGCTTTGATCATGCCGACATCTATGGGCACTATGAGGTTGAAGCGGCCTTCGGCGCCGGGCTGGCGCGCTGGAAAGGCAAGCGCGACAGCATCGAACTGATCTCGAAATGCGACATCATGAAGAAATCGCCAAACCGGCCGGACAACCGGCTGAAGCACTACGATACCAGCGCCACTCATATCGCGGCCTCGGTCGACCGCTCGCTCGCCAATCTCGGCACCGACTATCTCGACCTGTTGCTGCTGCATCGGCCGGACCCGTTGATGGATGCCGATGAGACGGCGCCGGCACTGGCCGGCCTGGTCAAAGCCGGTAAGGTGAGGGCGGTCGGCGTCTCCAATTTCACGCCGTCGCAGTTCGATCTGCTGGCCTCGCGAATGCCGTTCGCGCTCGCCACCAACCAGATCGAGATGTCGGTGCTGAAGACATCAGCGCTGACCGACGGCAGCCTCGACCACGCGCAGCGCCTTGCCTATGCGCCGATGATCTGGTCGCCGCTCGGGGGCGGCTCGCTGTTCACCGGCAAGGAGGGGCGCGAGGCGCGGGTGCGGGCAGCGCTTGCCGAGGTGGCAGCGGAAATCGGTGCCGGCGATCTTGCCGCAGTCGCCATCGCCTGGCTGCTGCGCCATCCGGCCCGATTGGTGCCGGTGCTGGGTTCGATGAAGCCGGAACGGCTGGCCGCCATGGTCAAGGCGCTTGATATCGGGCTCGACCGCCAGCAATGGTTCGCCGTCCTGGAAGCCAGTGAAGGCCGGCCGGTGGCGTAGGATGAGAACTAGATTCTTTGTTTGTCGCAATTCCCGGACGGGAAACCGTTTCACACTTTTCCTGGGGATTGCTCTAGGGTTCGATCCATTCGCCGGGGATATCCAGCGTCTTTGCCAGCATGGCACTGGTCTGCGGCGATGGTTTGCGACGATTGGATTCGAGGTCCGACAGGAAACCCTGGCTGACACCAATGGCAGTCGCCAAATCGGCTTGGGTCAGGTTGCGCCAATTGCGCAGCGCTTTGAGCCGGCTCGAGCCCCGCAGGATATCCATCGTCACGGCAGCGGGCAGGGGCTTTTCCGTTTTGAGCTCGGCCTTCCGTTCATCGTAGATCGCCACATCCGCAGCATCTTCCACGGCTTCTTCAGCGGCATGCAGCAATGCCTCGTAGTCGGCCTTCGGGATGACGACCAGTTCTTCGCCAGTTGAGGTCTTGATGATTTGCGGGGCGTTCATGATGTCCTGTCCTATGGCCTGCTATAGGTCGTCGTTTCACGCTTGCCGATGTAGATCGCGAGAATCGTGGTGCGGTCTTCGTCGAATATGACGCGATAGCGGCCGATACGCAGTCTATAACCGTTCCGGCCGGCAAGACGCTTTACATCTCCACGACCGCTGACGGCGTAAGTGATCAAACCCTCGGAAACCTGCTCGCGGACATCCGCCGGCAGGTTATCGAGATCGCGAGCCGCCGATACCGAAAGGATGATCGTCTTCACAACAAGCAATATCGCACATTTATCGCTTTGTGTTAAGCGATATCGCTAACAGCATTCTGAAAGGATCAAGCCCGTTCGGCCAGCAATTCCTCGCCGCGCTTCTCGCGGATTAGATTGACGAAGCGACGGAACAGATAGTGCGAATCCTGCGGGCCGGGCGAAGCCTCCGGGTGATGCTGGACCGAGAACACCGGCCGGCCGGTCAGCGTGATGCCGCAGTTCGAACCATCGAACAGCGAGACGTGGGTTTCCTCGACGCCCGATGGCAGCGAGTCGGCATCGACGGCAAAGCCGTGGTTCATCGAGACGATCTCGACCTTGCCGGTGGTGTGATCCTTGACCGGATGGTTGGCGCCGTGATGGCCCTGGTGCATCTTGGCGGTCTTGCCGCCCAGCGCCAGTGCCAGCATCTGGTGGCCGAGGCAGATGCCGAACACGGGGATGTCGGTCTTCAACAGATCCCGGATGACCGGCACGGCATAATCACCGGTGGCTTCCGGGTCGCCGGGGCCATTGGAGAGAAAAATGCCGTCCGGCTGCATGGCAAGGATTTCTTCGGCGCCGGTCTTGGCCGGCACCACCGTGACCTTGGCGCCGAGGCCGGCGAGCAGGCGCAATATGTTACGTTTGACGCCATAATCGATGGCGACGACATGCATTGTCGGTTCGGTCTGTTCGCCAAAGCCTTCGTTCCACACCCAGGGCGTCTCGCGCCAGACCGAGGACTGGCCCGAGGTGACATCCTTGGCGAGGTCGAGCCCGATCAGGCCCGACCATGCGGCGGCGCGCCGCTTCAGATCGTCGAGATCGAACACGCCGTCGGGCGCGTGCGCGATGACGGCGTTGGGCATGCCCTTTTCGCGGATCAGTGCGGTCAGAGCGCGCGTGTCGATGCCCGACAGGGCGACGATGCCGCGCTTCTTCAGCCATTGGTCGAGACCGGCGCCGGCGCGATAGTTGGAAGGATTGGTGACATCGGCCTTGAACACGGCGCCGACGGCACCGGCGCGGGCGGCGGGATTGAGGTCCTCGATGTCCTCGTCATTGGTGCCGATGTTGCCGATATGCGGGAAGGTGAAGGTGACGATCTGGCCGGCATAGGAAGGGTCTGTGAGGATTTCCTGGTAGCCGGTCAGCGCCGTGTTGAAGCAGACTTCGGCGACGGCGGAGCCGGTGGCGCCGAGACCGCGACCTTCGATGACGGTGCCGTCGGCCAGCACCAGAAGGGCGGTCGGCTTTTCAGTGGCCCAGGCGGGCGTCGAGGCGGCGGTCATCTCGGCCATGCGGCACTCCTATCAGGCCGCGCGCTGCAACCGGCCCGGCGGGCCATCTGCGCGGCAAACGGCGCGAAGCGGCGATTTCGCGGCTCCCACGCAGTCAAATTTCCGTTCATGCAAGGCCCAGTACATAGGGGAAGGGGGCAGGGCGGTCAATGATCATGCGAAATGCCGCCATGTTTTATTTCGCCTAGCAAAATCAGTGGCTTGCCCCGGCATATCAGGGTTTGCCTTGGCTCGCCCCCGGCGCTATTGTCCGCGCCGATCGAAGGAGAATGCACCATGCGCGGAAAAATCGCCGAATCCCTGAAGAGCGCGATGAAGGCGCAGGACAAGCACCGGCTGCCGACATTGCGGCTGATCCAGGCCGCCATTCACGACCGCGACATCGCTAATCGCGGTTCGGGCAAGGAGCCGGCCAGCGACGAGGAGATCCTGCAGATCCTGGCCAAGATGGTGAAGCAGCGCGAGGAATCGGCCAAAGCCTTCGACGACGGCAAGCGGCCCGAACTCGCCGCGCAGGAGCGCGGCGAGATGGAGATCATCCGCACCTTCCTGCCGACGCAGTTGGACGATGCGGCGGTGACGGCTGCGGCGCGCGAGGCGATCGCCGCGACCGGTGCGGCCAGCCAGAAGGACATGGGCAAGGTGATTGCCGCACTGAAGCAGAAATATGCCGGCCAGATGGATTTCGGCAAGGCGAGCGGCATCGTCAAGGGCCTGCTGCAGTAGGGTGCTGCTCATCTCGTCGCTTGGGTGGCCGACCGGGCGCTCTCGGAACCCAGATCCGTCCAGAATCGAAGTCCAGGAGTTGGAACTCGGATACCGCTGAGATGTTTATCCGTCATGCAACTGGAGAGATGTCATGACTGAGAACGAAACCCGCTATGAAACCGGTGCTACGAAATATCCGGCAAAGACCGATGCCGACGCTTCCGATGAATTCTCCCAGGATGCGGCCGCCAACAAGAAGCCCGCCGGCGGAATGGGGCTCACCCGCAGGAAGGATGAAGTAGAAGACCGCACCCGCCAATCGGAGGGACAAAACCCGCCAAGGCAAGTCACGCCGAGCGCCGCAACCGAAAAGACGTCCGGCGCCGGCCCCGCTATCGCGGAGCGTTCAAAGGACGCCAAGGCTCCGAAGAGCGGCCGCCAGCCTGGAGCGTATGTCAAGAAGTGATCGCTGGACGGGACCCGAGAGGTCCTGGCATTGCACGGCCGGTCATCAGCGACCGGTTTCCACTTGCGCCTTTCGCGACAGGTTGGTCGGTATCTGTCCGGCGGGCCTGCTCGGCTCCAATGCGCGGCGCAATGCCGGCGCTTCCTGCTGGATATGATCCCACAGCCGGTTGGCGATCGGCCCATGCGGCCGGTCGCGGCGCCGCGCCACCACCAGTTCGTCGGTGCGCCCCGGCAGATGGCGGCCGGCAATGGATTGCAGGCGCCCGTCATGCAGTTCTTCCTCGATCAGGAAGCGGGGCAGGTGGCCCCAGCCAAGGCCCTGCAGGATGATCTCCTTCTTCATGCCCTGGTCCGCGACGAGGCATTGCGGCGCGCTTTCGATCAGCGAATAGTTTTGCTGTGGCGAATGGCGGGCGCTGTCGCGCATGACGCATTGGGTGAGTGCCTGCATCTGATCCAGAGTGATCGGCTGCTCGATACGCCCGGGCAGAAAGCCCGGCGCCACCACGGGAATGAAGGACACCTTGCACAGATCGACCCATTCCACCCGCGCATCGCCCTTGTCGACCCAGTGCAGGATTAGATCGGCTTCGTCATCGAATAGACGCTCCCATGGGCCGCCCACCGCTTCAAAATGCAGATGCAGGCGCGTGCCGGGGCACTGTGCGAAGAACCGCCCGAGCATGCCCAGCACATGCGGGCGCGGGCACAGGTCGCCTATCACCACGTGGATCTCGCTTTCCTCACCCATCGCCAACTGGGCGGCATGGACGCGCAAACCGTCCAACTCGCGCAGTAGCGATAGCGCTCGGCGGTGGAACGAAAGCCCGGCCTCGGTCGGACGCACGCGATAGCCGCTGCGGTCCAAAAGGATGAGGCCGAGCTGTCGTTCCAGCTTGGCGACGGCGGCGAACACCGCCGGGTGCGAGCGATACAGCATGGCCGCCGCAGGTTGAAACCCGCCGGTGCGGACCACTGCATCGAAGCATTGCAGGTCGTGCAGGGTGAATTCGGCCATGTCAGTTTTTATGACAGAGATTGTCCTATCTTTGTAATATCAACAAAATTGCTCCACGGCTACGTTTGGCCTCATTCAAACGCTCCAGAAGGAATTTTCATCATGAACAAGCTGAATTTCGCCACGACGGGCGACGGCACGCGCATCGCCTACCGCTTCGACGGCGAGGCAAGCAAGCCGGTGCTGGTGCTGTCGAATTCCATCGGCACCACGCTGCACATGTGGGACAAGCAGATCGGCGAGTTGTCGAAGCATTTCCGTGTCTTGCGCTACGATTTTCGCGGTCATGGCGGATCGAGCGTTCCCGTCGGCGCCTACTCGCTCGACCGGCTTGGCCGCGACGTCATCGAACTGCTCGACGCGCTCGACCTGCAACGCGTACATTTCCTTGGCCTGTCGCTCGGCGGGGTCGTCGCGCAGTGGCTCGGCATCCACGCGCCCGAGCGGATCGACCGGCTGATCCTGAGCAACACCTCGTCCCATCTCTCGCCGGCAAGCTATTTCGACGAGCGGATTGCCGCGGTGCGGCAGGCGCCGGACATGTCGGAAACCGCCGAGACGTTCCTGAGCAACTGGTTCCCCGCGTCGATGGTTGCCGCCAACGAGCTCGTGGTCGAAGAGTTTCGCACCATGCTGCTGGCTATCGACCGGCAAGGCCTGGCGGGTCTGTTCGCAGCGGTTCGCGACGCCGATCTTCGCCGTACCGTAGCACTGATACCGCGGCCGACGCTGGTGATCGCCGGTCGGCACGACACGGTGACAGAAGCCAGCCACGGCGAGATGATTGCCGCGGCGGTGCCCGGCGCGAAGCTGATAGTGCTGCCCGCGGTCCATCTGTCGAACATCGAATATCCGGCAGAGTTCATCCAGGCTGTGGTCGATTTCCTGCGCTGAACTGGAGCGCGACGGAAAGGCGTCCGGCACCAGTCCGGCGGTCGCCGAAACGTTCAAAGGACGTACTGGTTCAGAAGGCGGGGCGGCGGCCTCGGTCAACGTGAGCGCCTCGGTGAACCGAGCCATCTGGCGAAAAGCTTATTCAACGCCTTCGGAACGATCCCGTCACCTTGCCATTATCAGCACGAGAGCCGGCTCGGACAGGCAAGCGCCGTGACCCGACCTTAGAGGCGGCCGATGACTTTCGAGCGCCAACACGAACACGCCGGAGGAAGCGATGACTGGACGCAAAACCCATGACCAACAAATTCGCATCATTGAAGAGCGGGAAAACACAAGGAACGCCGGCAAGGATTTCGATGCAGAGGCGGATCTGAAACGATCAGCGGCGGAACGCGAAGCGCTGCGCAAAGGGTCGGACATGAGAACCGACACACCGGACCTCGTCGATCCGGACGACCGCAACATCCTTCGCGGCAAAAATCAGGAAAGCGTCCATCACAAAAATCGTCCTGACGAATAGATGAGCACCGATCCTGGAACATTTGTCATAGATTGGAGGCAGCCCATGGCACGCGGGAGCAAGAAACACATCGGAGCAGGTTCACAGGGAAAGGGTTCTGGCACAGGCGCCATGACCGTAACGCCAAAGGACAAGCTCGAAGAAAACCAGGTTCTGTCCAATCGCGACAAGGCGCAGCATTCCAAAGAACGCGGTTTGGACTCCAAACAGGTCGCGACTGAGCAGCACCAGGATCATGCCGCCAACCGTTTGCGGGACTGACGCCCTCAGGGGCGCCAGCTGCCGAGTAGCCGTCAGATTCGTTGCTGTCGCTATTTGACGCCGAGACTTTCGGGCCAAAGCGCCTGGATTTCTTTCGGCAGAGCATCGCGCACCTTGGCCGATTGGCCAAGATCAACATGCCGTGCAAGAACTCGGAACACCGAGCGTGCCGCCTCCTCGGGATCGACGGGGCGGATCGATTTCAATTCCTCGCCGATGTGCTGCGAGAAGTTTTCAAGGGAGCGCGTTTTGTCCGGCTCGGCTGCGGGCCGGTAGTGCTCGTAATAAGCGCCGCGCACCAGGAGCGGCAGTTCCGCCCCAAGTTTGGCCGCCAGCCCGATCTGCAGCCTGTCCCTTACGGTCCGCAAGACCGCGCCCAATATGTGCCATGCAATCCTCCGATCCGGACCATGATCGTCCATGATCTCGTCGAGCCAGATGTTGGTTGTCTGCAGCGTCCTGTCAAAAACATCCAAACCGGTAGCGCTCATCATCGCCTCCTCATCAAATTCATGTCTGGTTTCGAAACGATGCTCGGGGACAATCGTTTCGCTATCTGTCGACAAAATTGGCTCGGGCTGTGATCCGGCTCTTCTCCGGGATCACGGAACGGCTCTTGGTTGCGCTGGAACCCCTTCGGAAGCAGTTCGTTCCTTGGGTGGGCGGCTTTGAGGAGTTGGTTGGGTGGGGGAGCGCGTCCCGCAACAGGTTTTTTGCGATGCCTGCAAGGAAGACAAAAACCGATGAAGGCGAGAACCGGCAGCAACTCCTGCAGATGATGACCACGGAGCATTTGGTGCTCGGGACCGCCAGAGCGGCGACGATTCAGGAGGCGAATCAGCGCGCAAATTTGTTCCTGACTTCGGTATCCAGCGCCACGATCGCCCTTGCCTTCGTCGCCCAGGTGACAAGGATGGGGCTTCCTTTCATGCTGTTCAGCCTGATCCTGTTGCCATGCCTCTACTTCATCGGGCTGGTGACATTCGTCAGGGCTGTGCAGGTGGCCATCGAAGACATGGTCCACGCCCGTGGCATGGCGCGCATCAGGCACTACTACACCGAGCTTACTCCCTCGATGGCGCGCTACCTGGTTCACTCCACTCATGACAACCAAACGGCTCTGCTGGCCGATGTCGGCCTCAAGCCAAGGCCCTGGCAAGCGTTCGCCGGAACCGCAGGGATGGTGAATGTCGTCAACGGTGCCATCGCCGGTGTCTTTGCCGGCGTGATGCTCAAGGTTGTCATTGGCTCGACAGTCAGTCTCGCCGTGACTGTCGGCATTCTAGCCTTTGCGGTGAGCAATTGGTGCCTCTGGCAACATCACAGGCGCAGTTGGGCAAGCGCGGAACACAAGCTGAAGGTGCTGTTTCCGAACATGCCGGACAGCGACGGCGACGCGCGGATCGGATAACCCGTTCCAGAGGGACGGCAGAAGCACCAACTCGCTAGGCGGAAACCTCAAGCACGATCTTGCCACGCACATGCTCATTTTCCAGCCGTTCTTCCGCTTTGGCGACCTCTCCAAGAGGGTAGGTGGCTTGCACGAAGGGGGTGACCTTGCCGGCCTCGATGAGGCGGCCGATCTCGGCAAGATGCGCCGCATTCGGTTCGGCCAGATAGGAGACGCCACGCGCCCGGCGCAAGTTTGCCTTTTCCTGCGACGGTTCGGAAAGGGTGGAAACGAGCGTCCCGCCAGGTTTGAGCACCTCCCAGGAGCGGTCCTGCGTGTCGCCCGCGACAAGGTCGAACACCAGGTCGACCGCATCGACGACCTCTTCGAAACGCTGGTTCTTGTAGTCGACCGTCTGATCGGCGCCGAGCTCACGCACGAAAACCACGTCCTCGGCGGAAACGGTTGTCGCGACGAACGCGCCCGCGGCCTTGGCGAACTGGATCGCCAGATGACCGACGCCGCCGGCGCCGCCATGGATGAGAACCCGTTGCCCGGATTTGAGGCCGCCATGGTCGAAAAGGCCCTGCCATGCAGTGATGCCGGCAAGCGGCACCGCCGCGGCTTCGACATGGCTTAGACGATCCGGTTTCGCAGCCGCCTCCGTCGCCTTGACCACGACAAATTCGGCATTGCCGCCCCGGTCATGACCAAGCATCGCAAATAATGGGTCGCCCTTCTTCAACGTATGCGCCCGCGTGCCGCAGATTTCCACCGTGCCGGACACGTCGCGCCCGAGCGTGACCGGCAGGGTTTCGCTCGTCGAACCTTCGCGGATCTTGTAGTCGATCGGATTGACGCTCGCGGCGCGAACCCTGAGCACAACCTCGTCGTCAAGCGGTTGAGGCAAGGGGACTTGATCGATCGAAACAACCTCAGGTCCGCCAAAAGCATGGATGCGGGCTGCTTTCATGTCGGCATATCTCCTGTTGTTTGGCTGTCGGCGACGGTGTCTGCTGGGCTGTCGTCAGCGGCTGTGCAGCCCAGATTGCGAAGGCAGGCACACCGGTTTCCCAGCGGGCCACCGCCGCTGCAAGGTCGCCACTCCTGCTAGGCCGTAGACAGCGTCGGCGGGTTTTGATTCACATGGCGGCAAGGCTACAACCAGACTTGCTGGCTTTCTAACTGGGTAGCAGGCCGTTGGTTCCAACCACCGCAATCGGCTGAACGTGGTGCCGGAAATTCTCTCCTCGGCCAGAGCATTCAACCAGTCTGATCCATCCGGCCCTTATGCACACAGCTGTTTTGAGTAGCGACGCCGAGGAGAGAGGCGGGGCCGAAGCTGCTGGCGCGCTGACCTTGGAGATCGGATTGAATCATTGCTGGTGGGTCGCAGGGCCGCCGATCAATGCGGTTCGCACGACGAACATAAAGCAGCACGGTCTTAATCAACGCGGCGGCGCTATGCGGACTTCAAGACGCTTCGCAGATCGGCAGCGGCTGTGGCGGCGGTGCCGGATGATCCTTCCTGTATTGGGCGATGATCGGCTCAAGGGTCTTTCTCGGCCAGAATTTCGGTGTGCCGATTTCCTTCAGGCAGGACGCGTTCCAGTAGGCGCCCGGCTGTGAACGGTCGGCTGCGACCGCGGTGATGTCGCGCGATTCCGGGTAGATGTAGAGCGTCGTCGGATTGTCCTTGACCAGCGGGATGATCCGCTTGGCATCCGCCGGCGACCAGCTGGTGCAGCCATTGCTGCGACCGCCGGCATAGTCCACCAGCTTGCCGAACGGCACGAAGCCGTCATGGTCGGCGTGCGAGCTGTTCGGGTTTTTGCGCAGGCACATGCCATGCAGCACCTGGGCAGCGTGACCGCCGATCGCCCGCTGCCTGGCGTTCGCGGCTTCGCCTTCGCCGTCGAACTGGATGAAGGTGCGCTGGAAAACCGCGTCCTGCTTCGCGCCGGTGCGGTAATAGCCCTTGAACGAGGTTTTGGCCTCGCTGGTCATATAGGCGCCGCCGGCCGTCAACGATGAATCCATCGCATTGCCGAAGTTCTTCGCGCACCGTTTGCCGTTTGAAAAATCGACGACGCCTTTCAAATTCCGCCCGCTGCCGTGGCCTGACGAAATCGCGCTAAACGACTGGCTGGCCTCGCAGATGACGTAATAGCGACGGCCGAGCACGCCATTGCCCAGATCGCTGGGGCGTGTGGCATCCATGGCGAAGTAGCAGGGGTTCTTGACAGCGCCTTGCGCGACCTTCTTCCGGTAAAGCGCGCGGGCTCGTTCGAGGACAATTTGCGAGATCTGGCCGTCGCTGTCGCCGACATGAGCCTGCAGCCAGGCTGGAACGGCAGATGGTGCGGCAAAGGATCGGGCCGATACCGCCACGGCGATGACGACGAGAAGGCTGGCGACGACACCCAGAGAAACAGATCTCAACCGCACCGGATCAATTCTCCTTGTCGAAGCGTTTTGCGATTCCTTGCGGTATTGCCGCCAGAATCGATCATAGATGGCCGCGCATGATCAGGCGAAACACATCTTGTTTAGCGCACCCGCATGAAGGGCCGTAAAGTAGGTCGACGCATGCAAACGGTCCTACGCCGACATGCTGGTTCCAGGCTTGCGGCGGACGCCTTCGCATCCTTGAAGCAGGGCAACGAACCCGGGTTGGCGGATTCCTTCGGAGCCCTCGCCGGCGCGTTGGCTGACGGAGCATCAAACGAAAAACCCGCCTAAGCGGCGGGTCACTGGCGCAAATCTACACCATGGGCAAATATGTACCATAGCTGAGGGCAGGGAGTCAAGAAAAAATTCCTATCGTGAAGAGCCGCGAGTCCGGAGCCTGATCCCTGGAGGTCCGCGATTTTCGATACGCAGGGATTGAGCTATCATCTGATTCTGGCGCGGCCCACGCCACCTCCCTCCGCCGGGAAAGCATCGTTCATGCAGGGCGCTATCCAATCACCGAACCGACTGTTCGAGCACTTGGCATAAGGAGGGATTGCAAAAACGGCTCGCACCAGGAGGTTTTGCGATGAAGTTGTCCGCGCCCATCTACCATCTCAAGCGTCAAGCCAGGCTTTTGTCTCGCGAGGGCAAGATTGCGCTGCACGAAGCGCTCGATCGTGTTGCAGCACAGGAAGGGTTCACCAGCTGGAGCCTGCTTGCAGCCAAGGCAGCCGAGGCGGCGCCCGCCGGCAGACTGTTTGCGCAGCTGGCGCCCGGCGACCTGGTTCTAGTCGGTGCGCGACCCGGCCATGGCAAGACGCTGATGAGCCTCGAGCTCGCGGTCGAAGCCATGAAATCAGGTCATCGCGGCGTGTTCTTCACGCTGGAGTATACGCAGCGGGATGTGCTCGACCGGTTTAGCGCCATCGGGGCGGACCCGGTGCAATTCAACGACCGGTTCGTGTTCGACAATTCCAACGCGATCAGCGCCGACTATATCGTCAAGGCATTGGGTTCGGCACCGCGCGGCACGCTGGTGGTGATCGATTATCTGCAACTGCTCGATCAGAAGCGGGAAAACCCGGAGCTGATGGCGCAGGTTCGCACGCTGAAGGCCTTTGCCCGCGACAGGGGACTGATCCTCGTCTTCATCTCGCAGATCGATCGGTCATACGATCCGGCGAAGAAGCCATGTCCCGATATCGGCGATGTGCGGTTACCGAACCCTCTGGACCTGTCGCTGTTCAACAAGACCTGCTTCCTCAACAAGGGCGAAATCCGGTTCCACGCGGCAGGCTGACGATCCGGTCAGCCAGCCTTCATTGGGCCGCTGCCGGCAGATTCAGAGGGTGCGCAACCGATGTCGAACTGTGCTGCGCGCGCAATGCTTCGGCCGCCTGGCGAACCACTTCGGATATAAGCAGCAGCTGTTTGGCGATCGGGCTTGTCTTGCGCCAGATCATGCCGATCGTCCGCGACGGTTGGGGGTTGGCGAAATGGGCGATAGAGACCGCCGCGGAGCGCGTCTCCACCGGCACGGCCATTTCGGGGATCAAGGTGACGCCGACGCCGGCGCCGACCATCTGCACCAGGGTCGACAGCGAGCTGCCGTCCAGCAACTCCCTTGGGCGCGCCGAATGCATGTTGCAGAACGACAGCGCCTGGTCGCGAAAACAATGGCCTTCCTCGAGCAGGAGCAGCCGCATCTCGCGCAGCATTTCGCGGTTGGGCACCGGCTTTCCCTCATCCTCGCCGGGTCGGACCAGCACGAAGTTCTCGGCAAACAGCACGATTTCCGTCAGCGACGCTTCCGATACCGGCAAGGCGACGATGGCGGCATCGAGCCGCCCGTCGGCCAGTTCCTGGATCAGCTTCTGCGTCTGCGTTTCGCGCACATGGATATCGAGCCCGTCATGCATGCGGGCGAGGTTGCCGATGATGGCAGGCAAAAGGTAGGGTGCGATCGTCGGGATCACCCCGATGCGCAACCGTCCCACCAGCCGGTCGCGCGAGGCGCGGGCCAGATCTGTCAGCTCATCCACCGAGCGCAGGATGTCGCGAACGCGCAAGGCGAATTCCTCCCCGAAATTGGTCAGCCGGACCTGGCGTGGCCCTCTTTGGAAAAGCTCCGTGCCAAGCGTTTCCTCCAACTCCCGGATCTGCACCGAGATCGCGGGCTGCGAGATCGCGCAGGCATCGGCGGCACGGCCGAAATGATTGTGCCGCGCCAGTGCCTCGAAATAACGCAACTGTTTCAGCGTCAGGTTTGTCATAATGTCATCTTATCGCTGTAATCAGGAAATCCAACTTAAATTAATCAAGCGGCTTTGCTATAGGAGTCGCAACGAAGATGAGGAGCAGCCGGGACCGCCTGGTGAGGCGCATGCCCGCGGCAACAGGACATCCAACATATTCGGTCGCGTATCGGGCATATGGTCATCGCGCCAGCCATGAGACGGACCGCCTCCAGGGACATCCAACGTCCCTGTTCACGCAGCAGTTGAACAGCTCAACACAGCCACGATCGGAGAAGAACATGGACGCACAGACCGATGATCCCAGCGCCGGCAAATGCCCCGTTGCACACGGATCCTCCAGCAGGAGCAACCGTGACTGGTGGCCCAACCAACTCGATCTTGGCGTTCTCCATCAGCAATCGAACCTTTCGGATCCGATGGGCGAAGAGTTCGACTATGCCGAGGAATTCAAGTCGCTCGATCTCGATGCGGTGATCAAGGACCTGCACCAGGTGATGACGGATTCGCAGGAGTGGTGGCCGGCCGACTTCGGCCATTACGGGCCGCTGTTCATCCGCATGGCCTGGCACAGTGCCGGCACCTACCGCATCGGCGACGGCCGTGGCGGCGCCGGGGCCGGCCAGCAGCGTTTTGCTCCGCTCAACAGCTGGCCGGACAATGCCAATCTCGACAAGGCGCGCCGGCTGCTGTGGCCGGTCAAGCAGAAATATGGCCGCAAGATCTCCTGGGCCGACCTGCTGATCCTCACCGGCAACGTCGCGCTGGAATCGATGGGCTTCAAGACCTTCGGTTTTGCTGGCGGCCGCGCCGACGTCTGGGAACCCGAACAGGACGTCGATTGGGGTTCGGAAACCAAGTGGCTCGACGACAAGCGCTACTCCGGCGACCGCGAACTCCAGGGCCATCTCGGCGCCGTCCAGATGGGACTGATCTACGTCAATCCGGAAGGGCCGAACGGCAAGCCGGATCCGCTGTCCTCGGCACGCGACATCCGCGAGACCTTCGCGCGCATGGCCATGAACGACGAGGAGACCGTGGCGTTGATCGCTGGCGGTCACACCTTCGGCAAGACGCACGGCGCCGGCGATGCCTCGCTGGTGGGTGCGGAGCCGGAAGGCGCCGGCATCGAGGCGCAGGGCCTCGGCTGGTCGAGCAAGCATGCCACGGGCATTGCCGGCGACGCCATCACCTCGGGCCTCGAGGTGACCTGGACCACGACGCCGACCAAGTGGAGCAACAACTTCTTCGACAATCTGTTCAACTTCGAATGGGAACTGACCACGAGCCCGGCCGGCGCGCATCAGTGGACGCCGAAGGGCGGCGCCGGTGCCGGGACCGTGCCGGATGCCCACGATCCGTCCAAGCGCCGCGCGCCTGCCATGCTGACGACCGATCTCGCACTGCGGGCCGATCCGGCCTACGAGAAGATCTCGCGGCGCTTCCATGAGCATCCGGACCATTTCGCCGACGCGTTTGCCCGCGCCTGGTACAAGCTGACCCATCGCGACATGGGTCCGGTCGTTCGTTATCTCGGCCCGCTCGTGCCGAAGGAAGAGCTGATCTGGCAGGATCCGATCCCGGCGGTCGACCATGAACTGGTCGGCGAGCAGGACATTGCGTCGCTGAAGGCGAAGATCCTGGCATCGGGCCTGTCGGTCTCCGAATTGGTCTCGACTGCGTGGGCCTCGGCCTCGACGTTCCGCAATTCCGACAAGCGCGGAGGTGCCAATGGCGCACGCATCCGGCTGGCACCGCAGAAGGATTGGGACGTCAACCAGCCGGCTGAACTGTCGAAGGTGCTGGCGAAGCTGGAAGCCATCCAGAAGGAGTTCAACGCGGCACAGACCGGCGGGAAAAAGATCTCGCTGGCCGATCTCATCGTGCTCGGCGGTGTCGCCGCGGTCGAGAAGGCGGCGAAGGACGGCGGCCACGAAACCAAGGTGCCGTTCACGCCGGGCCGCATGGATGCTTCACAGGAACAGACCGATGTCCATTCCTTTGCCGCGCTCGAGCCGAAAGTCGATGGCTTCCGCAACTATGTCAGGGGCAAGCAGCCGATGTCGGTCGAGGCCATGCTGGTCGACCGGGCGCAATTGCTGTCGCTGACCGCGCCCGAGATGACGGTTCTGGTCGGCGGTCTGCGCGTGCTCGGCGCCAATACGGCCAAGTCGAAGCACGGCGTGCTCACCGACCGGCCGGGTACGTTGACCAACGACTTCTTCGTCAATCTGCTCAGCATGAACACGGTCTGGGATCCGGCCGCCGGCTCCGACGAAGTCTATGAAGCGCGCGACCGCAAGACCAAGGCGGTCAAGTGGACCGGCACCCGTGCCGACCTGATCTTCGGCTCGCACGCCCAGCTCCGCGCGCTTGCCGAGGTCTACGGGTCGGCGGACGCCAAGGCGAAATTCACCAGGGATTTCGTCGCGGCGTGGACCAAGGTGATGAACGCCGACCGCTTCGACATCGCCTGAGACCGCTAAATGTGCTCCGGCGCAGCCGCGCCGGAGTGCCAGTCCTCCCAAGGACCCAACGTCCGGGCCGTGTTTCCAGCGATGGGAGCGCGGCCCTTGTCGTAAGAGACTGCGCTTTGGTGGACCGTGCCTTCCTGGGCAGGGATGCTATCTTGCCGGTGTCGCGTCTCCGCCAGTGCACCATGATCGAAATCGTCAAACCCGCGCTCGAACATCTGCCGTCCTACAAGGCGGCGCTCGAACGCGGCTGGTCGCCGGACAATGTGCGGCTGATGGAGGCGACGCGCGAGCAGCTCGCGGCCATCGAAAAGGATCCCGTGGCCTTTCTTGCCGACCTCGACGATCCCCAGGCCAAGGGTAGCGCGATCAGTTTGCCAGACGGCAAAAAGGTGCCGCGCCTACCGGGCTTCCGCCGCTGGATCTGGGACGGCGAGGCGTCGGGCTCGATCGGCTTTCGCTGGCAGAAGGGCACGGCGGAATTGCCGAAGCATGTGCTCGGTCATATCGGCTATGCGGTGGTGCCGTGGAAGCGACGGCGTGGCTACGCCACCGAGGCGCTGCGGCTGATGCTGGAGGAGGCGAGGGCGGTCGGCCTGGCTCACGTCGAGATCACCGCCAAGCCGGGCAATCCGGCCTCGCACAAGGTGATCCTGGCCAATGGCGGCAAGCTCGTCGAACGCTTCTTCGAGGATGCTGCCTACGGCGGGGCGGAAAGTTTGCGGTTCAGGATCGAGTTGTAGGGGCGCGGGGCGCCGCGGCCGGAGGGGTGGTTAGTTCTGCAGCATTAGTAATTGTAGGTCTGCACATGCGCCGTCATCGGAGTCCGTCCGCCAATAGCGGCCATCACGTCGAGTAAATCCGATACAATACCATGGCGATGAGCATCACCACGAGCGCGATGAAAATGCGTTCCACCCACCGCATCAGCTTCGACTTCGAGGGGTTGCCCGATATCGCGTTTCCCAATATGTCCCCAAGAAAATGAAGCAAATTGTCCATCGCGTGGTTGGCCTCCGATTTTATACATTTTGCCGTCAGTGATTGTACTGGATCAACCACTTTAACGTTAGCATGTCTGCGAAAAGTCAAAGCAGAAATATGCTCGTTTTACGTCGCCCAGTGCCGGTGGTTCTGCAGCGCTGCGACTCTCTAAGGTCACTGCACGGAACCAATAAGGCTGCGCCGCGTCGCTCCTTGCCTCACCCATGTTCGTCAGCGCACAGCGCGTGGTCGGACAGCGCGCGGATGACGTAGCAGTCGCCGACCGTCTTGCCGTCGCAGCAAGAAGCGATGCGCTCGAGTTCGGCTTCAAGCCGCTTCAGCTGAGTGATCTTCTCCCGCACCGAGATCAATTGTTCTTCGGCGATCCGGTCGGCGTGGCCGCAGGGCTGCTCGGGGTGGCTGCTCAACTCGATCAGGGAGCGGATGTCGTCGACGGCGAAGCCGAGGTCGCGGGCGTGGCGGATGAAGGCCAACCGCTCCAGCTCCTGCCTGGAATAGCGGCGCTGGTTGCCTTCCGAACGCTCGGGTGCGGCAACAAGGCCCATCTGCTCGTAATAGCGGATGGTCGGCACCTTGACCCCGGTGCGGCGCGAGAGATCACCGATGGAAAACATGAATTTGCCTCTTGAAGCTCTAGTCACTAGAGCAATTACAATGCCTGACATCAGCATTCAAGACCATACGGCGACGCCGCGCGGGCAAGACAGGCAGGTGATGTGATGACGACGCTCCTCAAGCAGGAAACAATCAGGCAGACACGGTTCAAGATCGGCGGCATGGACTGCGCCTCCTGCGCGGCCAAGATCGATACGGCGGTGCGTCGCCTCGACGGCGTCGCCGATGTCTCGGTTTCGGTGACCGGCGCCAGCATGACGGTCAGCCACGGCGGCGCGCTGCCGGAAGACAAGGTGCTGCAACAGGTGGCAAGGCTCGGCTATGGCATCGTCAAGGCCGAGGCGCAGGTATCGCCGATCTCAGACAGGGCGCACGCCGATCACGTCCCCAATGACCATGAAGGCCACGATCATGGCCATGCCGAGCCGGGGCAGGCGTGGTGGCGTTCCCGCCGGGCGGTGTTGACGCTGGCCTGCGCGGCAGCGCTTCTCGCCGCCTATGGCATCGGCCATCTGTTCCCAGTGGCGGAGCGCTGGGTCTTCCTTGCCGCCCTGCTGGTCGGCCTGGTGCCGATCGGGCGGCGCGCGCTGATGGCGGCATTGGCCGGCACACCGTTTTCGATCGAGATGCTGATGACCATCGCGGCGATAGGCGCCGTGATGATAGGCGCCACGGAAGAGGCAGCCGCCGTGGTGGTGCTGTTCCTGATTGGCGAACTTCTGGAAGGTGTCGCCGCCGGCCGCGCGCGAGCGAGCATCCAGGGGCTTGCCGATCTGGTGCCGAAGACGGCACTGGTCGAGCGGGCGGGCGGCACATCGGAAGTTCCTGCCGAACGGCTCGGCGTCGGCGACATCATCCTGGTGCGGCCGGGCGACCGCATCCCGGCCGATGGCGAGATCATCGAGGGATCGAGCGATATCGACGAGGCGCCGGTGACCGGCGAGAGCACGCCCAAGCGCAAGGGCGTCGCGGACGCCGTCTTTGCCGGCACCATTAGCACAGACGGCGTGCTCAGGGTTCGCGTGACGGCTGCCGCGTCCGACAACACCATAGCCCGAATCGTGCGGCTTGTGGAGGAGGCGCAGGAAGCCAAGGCACCGACCGAACGCTTCATCGACCGCTTCTCGCGCACCTACACCCCGGCGGTGCTGGCGGTCGGCGCGCTGGTTGCGCTGTTGCCGCCGCTGCTCATTGGCGGCGACTGGAACGAATGGATCTACAAGGGCCTGGCGATCCTGCTGATCGGTTGCCCCTGCGCGCTCGTCATCTCGACGCCGGCGGCGATAGCCGCAGGTCTTGCGACCGGCGCCCGGCGCGGACTGCTGATGAAAGGTGGTGCGGTGCTGGAAGGGTTTCGCCGGGTCACGGCGGTGGCCTTCGACAAGACGGGCACGCTGACCGCGGGCAGGCCCGTGGTGACCGACATCATGGCCTATGGCCGCGATGAACGCACCGTGCTGGCGCTGGCGGCGGCGCTCGAGCAGGGTTCCAGCCATCCGCTAGCCATGGCGATCCTCGACAGGGCCAAGGCTGATGGTGCGCCGGTGCCGCCGGCTCTGGCGGCGAAGGCGATCTCGGGCAAAGGTGTCGAGGGCAGCGTCGGTGGTGTCGCCGTCTTCCTCGGCTCCGGTCCGGCGGCGGGCGAACGCGCCGACATGACGCAAGTGCAGCACCTCGCCGTCGACAGCCTCAACGGGCAGGGCAAGACCGTCTCAGTGCTGGTCGCCGACGGCGTGGTGGCAGGACTGATCGCCATGCGCGACGAGCCGCGGCCGGATGCGGCGGCCGGCATTGCGGCGCTGAAGGCCGAGGGCATCCGCACGATCATGCTGACCGGCGACAATCGCCGCACGGCGCAAGCCATCGCCGCTTCGCTCGGCATCGAGGCGCGGGCGGAGCTGTTGCCTCAGGACAAGCAGCGCATCATCGGTGAATTGCAGCGCGAAGGGCTGAAGGTCGCCAAGGTCGGCGATGGCATCAACGACGCACCGGCGATCGCCGCCGCCGACATCGGAATCGCCATGGGCGGCGGCACCGATGTGGCGCTGGAGACGGCGGACGCGGCGATCCTGCATGGCCGCGTCATGGATGTCGCGCGCATGGTAAGACTGTCGCGGGCGGTGATGGCCAATATCGGCCAGAACATCAGCGTTGCGCTCGGGCTGAAGGCGGTGTTCCTGGTCACCACCATTTTGGGCATCACCGGCCTGTGGCCGGCGATCCTGGCCGATACCGGCGCCACTGTGCTGGTCACCGCCAATGCCATGCGCCTGCTGCGCTGGCGCGGGTGAAGTGGTCTATTCCGCTGGGGCCGTCAGCGGCGGCGTGGCGTTGCTGCGCCCTTCCCAGACATAGGATGCCAGCGCCACCGCGACGGCGACCAGCATGGCTATGGCGCCGAGCAGCGGCAGGCTGCGGTAGCCATAGCCGCTGTTCAGCATCGCGGCGCCCAACGACGCGGCCAGCGCGATGCCGACATTGAAGCCGGACGGAATGAGCGACGAGGCGAGGTTCGAGGCGTCCGCCGTCCAGGCCAGGATGCGGGTCTGGATCGGTGTGCCGATGGCGAAGTTGAGGCCGCCCCAGACGACGATCGCCACAACCATCGGCAGGGGATAAGGGCTGACGGCGTAGATGACGGCCAGCGTCACCGCCTGCAAGGCCAGCATGGTGATCAATGACGGCATCAGCTTCCAGTCGGAGAGCTTGCCGCCGAGGAAGACTCCCAGGGTGGCACCGACGCCGTTGAGCAGCAGCACCCATGGCACTAGGTTCTCGTCGAGCCCGGTGACTTCCAGCAGTGTCGGGGTGATGTAGGTGAACAGGCCGAACTGGCCGATCATCAGCATCAGCATCAGGATCAGCGAAGTCCAGACCTGCTGGCGGGCCAGCACACGGACCTCGCGGGCGAAACCGGCAGGCCTGGCCGATGAGCCGGTGGTGCGCGGCAACAGGGCTGCCATGGCAAGCGTTGCCGCCACGCCGAGCGCGCACATCACCCAGAAGGTGGCGCGCCAGCCCCAGATGTTGCCGATCGCGGTGCCGGCCGGCACGCCGATGACGTTGGAGACGGTGAGGCCAGACAGGATGACGGCGACAGCCATGCCGCGCTGGTCCTCGCGCACGAGACCCACGGCGACGACCATGGCGACGCCGAAATAGGCGCCATGCGCGACCGCCACGGCAATGCGCAACAGTAGCATCGAGGTGAAGTCGGGCGCCAGCGCGCAAGCCGCCTGGCCGATGGTGAAGGCGATGGCGAGGCCGAGCAGCAGGCTCTTGCGCGACAGCGACTTGGTGGCGAGCGCCAGCAGTGGACCGCCGATGGCGATGCCGCAGGCATAGCCGGAGACGAGATAGCCGGCCGAGGGAACCGAGACGCCAAGACCGTGCGCCACTTGCGGCAGCACGCCGGCAATGACGAATTCAGTGGTGCCGAAGGCAAAGGCGGCGATGAACAGCGCAATGAGCGGAAGCGACATGGGGAAGCCTTAGCTGGAACGGCCTCAAACCACGGATGAGCGTCGCGGGCAATCCAGAAATTTTTGTCGCGAGTTTAGGTTTTCTTCAGTGGGGGCGCGAGGCGATGAAGCGCCAATCTCCCTCACGAGGGGGAGATCGGCTGCTTCTCAGCTCGCCTTCAACCTGGATCCAGTCAGCAGACCGCGCTCTTCGAGCACCGGATAGGCCATCGAGGCCAGCAGCGAATTGATCTGCTTCAGGTCGCGGATGGTGTCGAGATGGATCGAGCTGGTCTCGACGCTCTTGGCAGTGCCGTCGCGCAGGCGCACGAAATGGCTGGCGCTGGTTTCTTTTTCGCGGTCGCGAAGCCGGTCTTTTTCCAGCACCAACTGGCGGGCGGTCTCGGGATCGCGCGACACCAGAACGTTGAAGGCAAGCCGCGCATTGGCCAGCACCGAGCTATGGAAGGCGCACAGCTCGGCCCAGCCCTCGTCGGTGAATTCCAGTCCGCGCTCGAACTTCTTTTTCACATGCACCAGCATGTTGCGCACGATGATGTCGCCGACCTGCTCCAGCTTGACGCAGGCGCCGATCAGCTCCTGGCAGCGCAGCGCCTCGTCCTCGGTCAGCGCGTTCCTGGTCAACTTGGCGAGGTAGAGCTTGATCGCGGCGTGCTTGCGGTCGACGCGGTCGTCGAGTGCGGCCAGCGCTTTAATCTTGTCGGCGTCGGCGCTTTCATAGAGTTCGATGATGCGCTTGAGCATGATCTCGATCGTCTCGCAGACCCGCACCACCTCGCGGGTGGCATTGGCAAGCGCCTGGCTCGGCACGTCGAGCGCGCTTTCGTTGAGCGCGGACAGCTCGACGACGTCAAGCGAGGCGGCCGGCACGGGCTTGGTGCCAAGTGCGACGATCTTCTCCGAAGCGCGGTAGACGAACCCTGCCAGCGGCAGGCCGGCGAGCAGGATCAGCACATTGAACAGGATGTGGGCATTGACGATCTGGTCCGCCGCCGTCGAACCGAGAAAGGCGAAGTGCGGCCTGAAGATCATGACCAGGATCAGCATGACAAGCGAACCAAGCCCGCGCATCAGGAGGTTGCCGATCGGCACGACGCGCACCTCGGGGCTCGACGAGCGGGTCAGCATCGGCGCGATGATCGAGGAGCCGAGATTGACGCCGAGGATAAGAACAACGCCGAGTTCAGGCGTGATCAGGCCGCGGCCCGCCAGCGTCGCCATCAACAGCACCGCCGCGATGCTCGACTGGAACAGCCAGGTGATCAGCGCCGCCAGCAGATAGGCGGTGATGGAATCGGTCGAGAAGTAGTTGATGATGACCGGCATGAGCTGGCTGTTGCGCAGCGGCTCAGACGCCTGTCCGATCATCTCCAGCGACAGGATCAAAAGGCCGATGCCGACCAGAATGCGGCCGGTCTGGCGCCAGTCGCGCCGCTCGGTGGCCATGAACATGACCGTGCCGGTGATCAGGCACAGCGGCACCAGCAAGGTGAGGTCGAAGGTCAGCAGCTTGACCACCAGCGCAGAGCCGATCTCGGCGCCGCGCACTGCCAATTGGCCCGCGGCGCCCGAGACGATGCCAGAGCCGGCGAAGGAGCCGACCAGCAGCGTGACGGCGGTGGAGCTTTGCAGGGCGATGGCAAGGCCGGTGCCGGCCAGCACCGCCATGATCGGATTGCGCATGGTGGCGCGCAGGCGATGGCGCAGCACGTCGCCATAGGCGCGTTCGACGCCGGTCTTCACCATGCGGGTGGCAAACAGCATCAGCGCCACGGCGCCGGCCAGATGCAGAAGGACGACGGACCCGCTCATTTCGTCCCCCGCATGCAAACAGGATGCGCGTCCTGTTTGGCGTGGCGATCAGAAGGGAAAACGAGGGTACGAATCATGTTCATGGCGGTGGCTTATAATAGCTCGAATATTTTAGCCGGATAATAAAATCTTGTCGATTTCAAGGGCCGTTGCAGCGCGACGGGCGGTGTCGGAAAATGGACGGACGCGCAAATGGTTGCATTGCGGGGCGGGCGCGAAGCAACGGATAGGCCGAGTTAGCAGCGCGACGGACTCCTGACCTTTGCGATTAAGTTCAGCTCTATCGGGTAAATCAAGGAATTCATTACGCAATTGTAATGCAGGCGTTCAGTTTCGGTTCATCGGTGGCCCGCTATTCCTCTGGCATCGACAACCAAGGAGACTTCTCTTGAAACGCATTGTCCTTTCCGCACTCGCTTTCTCGATGCTGGCCGCTACGTCGCTCACCGGCCAAGCCGCACCGCTGAACGCACCGAACGCTCCGCAGTCGAACTACAGCCAGGTCGACTGGCAAAAGCCCACCAACAGGGATGTCAAGAAGCGCTTCATCCAGAAGCGCGTCATCCATAAGAAGGTCATCGTAAAGCGCAACAACTGGCGCAACGGCCACAAATATTCAGGCTGGAGACAGCACCAGCCGATCCGCGACTACGGCCGCTACGGCCTGCATCGTCCCGGCCGCGGCCAGGAATGGATCCGCGTCGGCAACGACTATGTGTTGGTCGGTGTGCTCTCCGGCGTCATTTTCGGCGCGCTTGCCGCGCACTGATCGCTCCCCAGGCGGATATTGGAAAGAGGCGGCCCGCAACGGCCGCCTCTTTTGCCTGTGGAAACCGGGTATGGCCCGCATTAAGGGTCGTCGGAATTCGCGGGTATGATTATATAATCGGGAAACGAGTTCCCCGATGCGCTTTCCACCCGCCTTCCTCGACGAGATACGCGACCGCGTGCCGATTTCATCGGTTATCGGCCAGCGCGTCGCGTGGGACAGGAAGAAAACCAACGCGCCGCGCGGCGACTATTGGGCGTGCTGCCCGTTTCATGGCGAGAAGAGCCCGTCCTTCCACTGCGAGGACAAAAAGGGCCGCTACCACTGTTTCGGCTGTTCGGTTTCGGGCGATCATTTCAAGTTCCTCACCGAACTCGACGGGATGAGCTTTCCCGAAGCGGTCGAAAAGATCGCCGACATGGCCGGTGTGCCGATGCCGGTTCGCGATGCGCAGGAGGAGCGGCGCGAAAAGGAACGCGCCAGCCTGACAGACGTCATGGAGATGGCCACCACCTTCTTCCAGGAACGGCTGCAGGGGCCGGAAGGCGCCAAGGCGCGTGCCTATCTGCGCGACCGCGGACTGACGCCGGCGACGCAGCAATCGTTCCGGCTCGGTTTTGCGCCCGACAGCCGCAATGCGCTGAAGGAGCATCTCGCCGCCAAGGGCGTGCCCAAGGCCGACATCGAGGCTTGTGGACTGGTGCGCCACGGTGACGACATCCCGGTTTCCTATGACTGGTTCCGTGACCGCATCATGTTCCCGATTCCGGATTCCCGGGGCAAGATCATCGCCTTCGGCGGCCGTGCTTTGCAGCCGGACGCGCTGGCCAAATACATGAACTCGCCCGACACCGAGCTCTTCCACAAGGGCAATGTGCTCTATAATTTCGCCCGCGCCCGCAAGGCCTTGGCCAAGGGCGGCACGGTCATCGCCGTCGAAGGCTATATGGACGTGATCGCGCTGGCGCAGGCCGGCTTCGAGAATGTCGTGGCGCCGCTCGGCACCGCGCTTACCGAGAACCAGCTCGAACTGCTCTGGCGCATGGCGCCGGAGCCGATGCTGTGCTTCGACGGCGACAAGGCCGGGCTTAAGGCAGCGTGGCGGGCCGCCGACATGGCGCTGCCATCTGTGCAGGCCGGCCGTTCGGCGCGCTTCGCGCTGCTGCCGGAAGGCAAGGATCCCGACGATCTGGTCAAGGCCGAAGGACCGGATGCGTTTCGTAGCGTTCTGGCCGAGGCGCGGCCGCTGGTCGACCTTTTGTGGATGCGTGAGACGGCGGGCGGCGTCTTCGATACGCCGGAGCGGCGGGCCGAACTCGAGAAGACGCTGCGCGAGCTGACCAGCCGCATCCGCGACGAAAGCCTGCGCTACCACTACCAGCAGGAGATGCGCGAGCGTGTGCTGAGCTTCTTCGGCTCGCAGCGCAGTGGGCGTCAAGGTCGGCAGGACTGGAAACAGGGCCAGGGCAAGACGGCCGCGCCCGGCGGGCAGTTCGCCAAAGGCGGTGGCGGCCGCATTGCGATCACCGAAAGCCTCGGCCAGTCGGCTTTGGTCAAACGCGGCGGCGAGGGGATGTCGGTGCGCGAGGCGACGATCATCGTGGCGTTGATCAACCATCCGGCGCTGATCGACGAGAATTTCGCCCATATCGAGTTCCTCGATCTCGCCAACTCCGACCTGAGGCGGCTGCATGCGGCAATCCTCGACGCAATGGCGCATGACATGGCCAATGACCGGCAGGCAGTGATTGCGACGATCGAACGCGCCGGCTGCGCCGAGATCTGGGAGCGGGCCGTCGGGCTGATCCGGCGAATGCGGCAATGGCCGGCGCTGGAGACCGCTGCCCTTGAAGATGCCCGCGATGCTTTCAGCCAGGCGCTGCACTTGCAGCGCAGCGCGCGCACCTTACATAAGGAACTGAAACAGGCGGAAGCGGCGCTCGCCACCGATCCCACAGACGAAAACTACCGGCACCTGATCGAAATTCAGGCGCAATTCCAGAATGTGCAGGCCACGGAAGCGCTGATCGAAGGGTTTGGCGTCTCCTCGGGCAGGGCTGGGCGAGCTTAGTTGGAAGCGAGTGAATTGAGAAAGCGTCGTTGCGCGTCCAAATGGCGCGTAACGGGCTAAGTCGGGTAATTGATTCGCTTTTTTCATGCGAATCATGCGAGAGGCGCTTGACCTTCTGGCAGATTGGCGGAATCAGGACGATTCGAAACGTTAACCCGAACCCGCGTCACGGGAAAACAAGCGATGTGAGGTACTGGTCACTGGACAGGCAGCCCGCCTGCCACAGATATCAGGGTTAATCTGGACTTAATGCATGTCGCCCAAAAGGGGAAACCCGATTTGGGCAACGACATACACCAAACGAAACGAGTTGATGCAGTTACTGGCCCGGTGAAGCGCGTTTCATAAGCGAGCGCATCCGATTTGACTGGTCCGACAGCTTACGCGGCTTTGAAGTTCGGCCGCTAGGAGAAGATAAAGACTATGGCGACAAAGGAAAAGGAAGAGGTCGAAACCGAACGCGAAGGCGCCACCGATGGCCCTCTGCTCGACCTTTCCGATGATGCTGTCAAGAAGATGATCAAGGCCGCCAAGAAGCGCGGCTATGTCACCATGGACGAGCTGAATTCGGTGCTGCCCTCAGAGGAAGTGACCTCCGAGCAGATCGAGGACACGATGGCGATGCTGTCCGACATGGGCATCAACGTGGTCGAGGACGACGAGCAGGGCGAGGAGCCCGAGGCCGCCGACACCGCGGCCGATGCCGAGGAAGACGCCAACGAGCTGGCTGAGCAGACCGGCACCGCGGTCGCCGCCACCACCACCAAGAAAGAACCGACAGATCGCACCGACGATCCGGTGCGTATGTATCTGCGCGAGATGGGCTCGGTCGAGCTGTTGTCGCGCGAGGGCGAAATTGCCATCGCCAAGCGCATCGAGGCCGGCCGCGAGACGATGATCGCGGGTCTGTGCGAAAGCCCGCTGACCTTCCAGGCCATCATCATCTGGCGCGACGAACTCAATGAATCCAAGATCCTGCTGCGCGAGATCATCGATCTCGAAGCCACCTATGCCGGCCCCGAGGCCAAGCAGGCGCCGGTGGTCGAGCGCGTCGAGGAGGCCAAGGTCGAGGACAAGCCGCGTCGTTCGCGCGACGACGAAGACGACATCACCAATGTCGGCGCCGATACGCGTGGGCTGACGGATGACGACGACGAAGACGAGGACGAAGCGAGCCTGTCGCTGGCCGCGATGGAAGCGGAACTCCGCCCGCAGGTGATGGAGACGCTCGACGTTATCGCCGACACCTACAAAAAGCTGCGCAAGCTGCAGGACCAGCAGGTCGAGAACCGTCTGGCCGCCGCCGGCACGCTGTCGCCCAGCCAGGACCGCCGGCTGAAGGAGCTCAAGGACCAGCTGATCAAGGCGGTGAAGTCGCTGTCGCTCAACACGGCGCGCATCGAGGCGCTGGTCGAGCAACTCTACGACATCAACAAGCGCCTGGTGCAGAACGAAGGCAAGCTGCTCAGGCTGGCCGAAAGCTACGGCGTGCGCCGCGAAGAGTTCCTGAAGGAATATCAGGGTTCCGAGCTCGACCCCAACTGGACGCGCTCGATCGGCAATCTGACATCGCGCGGCTGGAAGGAATTCACCAAGAACGAGAAGGATGCGATCAAGGACCTGCGCGCCGAGATCCAGAACCTCGCCACCGAAACGGCGATCTCGATCCTGGAATTCCGCAAGATCGTCAACCAGGTGCAGAAGGGCGAGCGCGAAGCGGCGATCGCCAAGAAGGAAATGGTCGAAGCCAATCTGCGCCTCGTCATCTCCATCGCCAAGAAATACACCAATCGCGGCCTGCAGTTCCTCGACCTGATCCAGGAAGGCAATATCGGCCTGATGAAGGCGGTCGACAAATTCGAATACCGCCGTGGCTACAAGTTCTCGACCTACGCGACGTGGTGGATCCGGCAGGCGATCACGCGTTCGATCGCCGATCAGGCGCGCACCATCCGCATTCCGGTGCATATGATCGAGACGATCAACAAGATCGTGCGCACCTCGCGCCAGATGCTGCACGAGATCGGCCGCGAGCCGACGCCGGAAGAACTGGCCGAAAAGCTCGCCATGCCACTCGAAAAAGTGCGCAAGGTCTTGAAGATCGCCAAGGAGCCGATCTCGCTCGAAACGCCGGTCGGCGACGAGGAGGATTCGCATCTGGGCGATTTCATCGAGGACAAGATGGCGATCCTGCCGATCGACGCGGCGATCCAGGCCAATCTGCGCGAGACCACCACGCGCGTGCTGGCCTCGCTGACGCCGCGCGAGGAGCGCGTGCTCAGAATGCGCTTCGGTATCGGCATGAACACCGACCACACGCTGGAAGAAGTCGGCCAGCAGTTCTCGGTCACCCGCGAGCGTATCCGCCAGATCGAAGCCAAGGCGCTGCGTAAGCTCAAGCACCCGAGCAGGTCGCGCAAGCTGCGCAGCTTCCTGGATAGCTGAGACTTACCGATGCAAAGAGTTCAAGGGCGCCGATGGCGCCCTTTTTTGTTGTGGGACGCACTCTTGCGGGCGAGGCCCTTCAGGAGGATAATTTCCGTGTCGGATGCATTTTCTGGGCGACAACCCGGATGCCCGCCCCGGCGAAGCCGCCGTGCTCCGTGGCCCCGGAGGGAGGTGTGCCATGACAAGCTACATCGTGCTGATGAACTGGACGGAGCAGGGTGCCAGAAACGTGCGCGAGTCACCGAAGCGGCTCGACGCCGCCAGGAAGCAACTGGGTGACATGGGGGGATCGTTCAAGGCGTTTTACCTGACCATGGGCGAATACGACATGGTGGCGGTGGTCGAAGCGCCTGACGACGCGGTGCTGGCGCGCTTCTCGCTGATGCTGGCGGCAGCGGGCAATGTGAGGACGCGGACGCTGAAGGCCTTTCCCGAATTAGCCTACCGCGAGATCATCACCTCGCTCGGATAAAGGAATCGGCAGGGTTTCTCGAAGTCGCTGGTTGGTGCCGGCCTGGTGGCGCTTTGCCGCAAGACGGGGCGCTTCGCCGTGATAGAATGCGGCCGGGGAGATCGCGATGAAGAAGGTTTCGATATTGGTCGCCAGCTTTGCCGCTTTGTCGTCGCTGCCGTTTTCCGCCGGCGCCAGTGCGCAAAAACCGGTCGGCATGGCCAATCCGGCATCCGTCCATTGTGGCGATATCGGCGGGCGCCTGGTGATCAGGAAGGACAAGGCCGGCAACGAATATGGGTTTTGCCGCTTGCTCGATGGGCGCCTTTGCGAGGAGTGGGCGCTGTTTCGTGACAACAAGTGCGTCGGGCCGAAGGCGGCCATGCGCCGCAAGTGACACACCTGCCATCATAGGGTGAAATCATGTCCGAACCGCATTCCCATTCGCATCTGTGGCCCGGCGTGCCACTCGCGCTTGGCTCGGCCGCCCTGTTCGGGGCGACGCCGCCGCTCAGCAAGCTGCTGCTCAATGGCGTCAATCCCTTCATGCTGGCCGGGCTGCTCTATCTCGGTGCCGGTCTTGGCCTCGCTCTGTACCGCCTGCTTCGGGGCAGGCAGGCCGCGGCCGGGGAGGCGCAACTGACCGCTGGGGATATTCCCTGGCTGGCGCTGGCGATCGGCATGGGCGGCGTTATCGCGCCGGTGCTGCTGATGTTCGGCTTGACCCTCAACACGGCGTCCAGTTCGGCGCTGCTGCTCAATCTGGAAGGGCTGGCGACGATGGCGATCGCCTGGCTCGTCTATCGCGAGAATGTCGACCGGCGCCTGCTTTTTGGCGCCTTCGCCATTCTGGCGGGTGCCATTCTTCTGTCGTGGCAAGGTGAGGGCGTCGCCTTCAACCGTGGCGCCCTGATGGTGGCAGGGGCTTGTCTGGCCTGGGGGATCGACAACAATTTCACGCGCAGGATCTCCGCCACCGACCCGGTGGTGATCGCCATGCTCAAAGGGCTGGTGGCGGGTGTCGTCAATGTCGGGCTGGCGCTTGCCGGCGGGGCCTTGTTTCCCCCGACGTCGGTCATTGCAGCGACCGCGGCAGTCGGTTTCTTCGGCATTGGGGTCAGCCTGGTGATGTTCATCGTGGCGCTGCGTCATCTGGGCACCGCCCGGACAGGGGCCTATTACTCGCTCGCTCCCTTCATCGGCGCGTTGCTGGCAATCGCCATCCTGGGTGACGCCGTCACGCTCAAGCTTGCGGCCGCCGGAGTTCTGATGGGCGTTGGCCTGTGGCTGCATCTGTCGGAACGCCATGAGCACGAGCACGACCATGAGGAATTGGAGCACGAGCACAGCCATGTGCATGACGAGCACCACCAGCACCATCATGACGGGCCGGTGAGTGAGCCGCATTCGCACTGGCACCGGCATGCGCCGATGCGCCACCGGCATCCGCATTATCCCGACCTGCACCACAGGCATGGCCACGGATAAATGCTGACCGTCTGGTACAACACGCGCTGCCCGGTCTGCGATGCCGGTATCAGCAGGCAGAAGCGGCGGCTGATCGAGGCGGTCAAGGCCGGACGGATCGAGTTCCGAGACATCAATTTTGAACCGGCAGCGCTTGCCGGACTTGGCGCGTCGCTTGAGGATATCCGCCGCCGGCTGCACGCCACCGATGCGGCGGGCAGGCTGCTGGTCGGCGCCGATGTCGCGATTGCCGTTTGGCAGGCAACGCCAGGCGAGGGCTGGCTGGCGATGGTGTTCGGCAATCCGGTTGCCTTGCCGGTGACACGCTTTGCCTACGACCGCTTCGCCGATCTTCTCTATGCCTGGAACCGCCGCAAGGGCCGCTGGTAGCCGTTCGTCATTGATGACCAGAAGCGCAAAGGTCCGGAGGACATCTCCGGACCTTTTCGTGCGCGCTATCGGCTGGCCGGCTCGCACAGCGCGCCGACGATGCGGCGCACTATCGGCAGCACCAGCAGCAGCGTCGGAAACGCCACCAGCCAGGACAGACCCCAGGCGGTCAGCCAGATGGACGGCAGCTCGGGGTGGAAGCCAAGGCTTTTCAACGTCGAGATCAACGAGACGATGAAGGTCATCAACAGCGACAGCACCAACGGGCTGAGAACAGCGGCATAGCGCGCAGGCAGCTTCCTGCGCTGGTGTCTTGCAGTCATTTCGGGAGTTTCCCTGAAGTGTCCGGTCCGTCGCATTGGCATCCATTCGCCGGTGGATCGGCAAAATTGCCCGGAAAGACCGGGTTGGATGCGTTGCTTGACGTCAGACGCTTACGGAGCAGCGAGGCGCTCGCAGGCCTTCTAGCCTCAGGTTCCGCCGAGAGCAAGCCTCTGGCGCCGCATTCAGATACATCGTAAGATATATCTTGACTCCATCGATTGATCTGCCTAATTAAGATATATCGTAAGATACAACTCAAGGAGCAATCAATGCACAAACATTTTGGGAACAATCATTTCGGCGAACGCATGTTCATGCACATGGCCGGCAAATTTGGTGGCAGAGGGGGCGGCGGTTTTGGCCCGTTCGGGCATGGCGGTCGCGGCGGTGGACGCGGCGGCCCGGGCGACATGTTCCGCGCCGGGCGCATGCTGGCCGACGGCGACCTCAAGCTGATCACGCTGTCGCTGCTGGCCGAGGCACCGCGCCACGGCTACGACATCATCAAAGCCCTGGAAGAGCGCACCAGCGGCATCTATAGCCCGAGCCCGGGCGTGGTCTACCCGACGCTGACCTTCCTGGAAGAGGCCGGCTATGCCGCCTCCGCCGCCGACGGCAACAAGAAGGTGTTTTCGATCACCGAAGCTGGTCAGGCGCATCTCGCCGACAACCGCGAGATGATCGATGGCGTGCTCGACCATCTCGAGCGCTTCGGCCGCAAAATGGCCAAGGCGCGCGACTGGTTCGGCTGGAACGACGAGAGTGAAGAGGGCGGGCGTCGTGGCGGCCGGGGTAGCCGCGGGGATCGTTCGGAAGCGCGCGACGAATTCCGCGCAGTCCGCCACCGACTGCGCGCGGCTCTGGGTGACTTCGTCGACGCCCCGGCCGACAAGCAGGCCGAGGCAATCGCCATCCTCGAAGGCGCCGCCGAGGCGCTGGAAGCGCTGTCGCACAAGTAAGCTCGTCCAGCCGACCGGACGCAGCCCTTGCCCGCTGGGCCAAGGACCGATAGTGAAATTCATCCCGCGTCACTCTACATGGTGCGGGATGAATGCTGTTGGAGGAAGCCCGATGTCTTTTCTGAAGCGTCTTTTCGGCGGTGGTGGCGGCGGAACCCAGGCGGCTGAGCCGACGAGTGCAGCGCCAGCCAAGCAGGTCGAGCACAAGGGCTTCCTGATCAGCGCCACGCCCTACAAGGCGGATGGCCAGTACCAGACGTGCGGCGTCGTCTCCAAGGAGATCGGCGGTGTGGTGAAGGAACACAAATTCATCCGTGCCGACCGTTTTGCCGGGCTCGACGACGCCGTCGACATCTCGATCAAGAAGGGCATCCAACTGGTCGACGAGCAGGGCGACCGGATTTTTGGGTAGATCACCGCCAGCAGGGCACTACCTAACCATGCGGGCCTTTGCACCACGATGGACCTCTCGGTCCGGGTTGACCTGACCGCCGGCGAATCAACTCGTCCTGGCGGGATCGATCGTCATCAGGCGGGTCCTGGCCTCGATCAGATGCCTTCTCGCGGCCCTTATCCGGCCGCACAATGCCAGATTAAGAGCGACGCCGCCTTCCTCGTCCAGCAAGTCATTCGCGCGCTTCAGAGAGTGCTCAGCTCTCCTTATGCGCAGTCTGGCGTTGGCCGCTTCGATGCTGTGAATTTCAATCATTGTGCCGCGTCCTTTGCGGTTCCGGTCCCTTCACGGATTAAACCGCCGCTGATCATATTGGTTCCGGTGCTGTGACCATTCTGCGGCCGCCGCTATTTCGTTGTGGTGTTGAATTCACGGTTCGCCGCATAATCGATAACGAAGGTGCCCTCGGGAGCGCGAACGCCCTGCTTCACATTCGATATAGTCACCGTTGTGGTAAGTCCCTTCTCGTCGGTGAGGCTCCATCTGCGCAGATCGAGCGATTTTCTGTCGAACACCATGGAGATGTTCGAATTGCCGAAAGCCGATCTGTCGGCCAGCTTGACGGTAACTTGGGCGCCGTCGTCTCTGATGCTCTTGAGGCGACTGCCGGAGAAGTCGACCTTGTTGTCGAGCAGCAGCTTCAGCGGCGTCTTCGAGAGAGCATAGAGCCGCGATGTCTTCAGTTTCCTGTTGTAAACCACCAGGGATTTACCATCCGCAATCACGCTGATCCCAGATTGGCCAGCATAATTGAACCGGATCTTGCCCGGGCGTTGGAGAAAAAACCTGCCATGTTTTCTTTCCGCCTTCGGGCCCGACTGCACGAAATCCCCTGACATGGATTTCACCGATGAGAAGTGATCGGCAATCGTCTTCGCATCAACCGGCGCGGCCGAAATCGCAATCGTGGACGCGATATTCAACGCGGCAGCGCCGACAGCGGCAAACAAGAAACCCGGCAACTTTTTGATCCGATAGGCCATTCGATTAACCCCCAAGCAGACGCGTGATCGAAGGAGATCACGCGCCTTGAGATCAGTAGCCGTCCGGGCACCGCGCGACGTAAACCCGGCCGTACCGATCGCGATATCTGCACTGGCCGGCTTCGCTGGCGTGGCCGATGACGGCCCCGGCTATCGCTCCGACCGCACCGCCGACAACCGCTCCTTCCACAGGGTCTCCGGCCACTGCGGCGCCTACGGCCGCGCCACCCAAGCCGCCGACGGCGGCGCCTTGTTCGGTACGGGAGCACGCCGAGAGCGGAATGAGCAGGCTCAAAATGAGCAGCGTCTTTTTCATCGTTTCTCTCCTGAGGCTACTATTAGCCAAAGCTTAAATGCTTAAGAGAGCTTTTCGATCCACCGACCGTTGCCTGCCATTCAAGCCTGGCCGTGGCGGAGCCGCGTGCCTTCGGCTCAAATCGTACCCTCACTGGTGGACGGGTGGGCGAAGTCGTCGCTTGGTGCAAACGTTGGCCGTGGACTTCCGCACTCGCACAAGGGGGAACGGATGAAACAGAGGACAGGATCCGCGGCGGACCGAACGGGCCAGGCTGATTGCACGCCTGGCCAGCAAGGTTTGGAAGTCGACCCCAACTAAGCCGGCTGCAGTTCCCTGCGCGGTAGTGGCGGGAACGCGATGGCGATGCCGACCGCGCCGAGCCCGATAAGAGCAGAGCCGATGAACAGCCAGGAATAGTTGGCGTAGGCATCGAACACCATGCCGCCGGCAAGCGGTCCCAGCGCCATGCCGAGGCTGGACAGCATGGTGGCGGCGCCGAACACGGTGCCGAGGATGCGCTGGCCGAAATATTCGCGCGCCAGCACCGCATAGAGCGGCATGACGCCGCCATAGGTGGCACCGAAGATAACGGCCAGCATGTAGAACTGCTCAAGCTGGCTGATCGACAGATAGGCGGCAATGACGATCGCCTGGATCGCCAGGCCCGCGATCAGCACCGGCTTGACGCCCAGCCGGTCGGCCAGCACGCCGTAGAAGAGCCGGCCGCCAAGGCCTGCCAGACCTTCGACACTGTAGATCGAGACCGCTGCCATGGGGGCGACGCCGCACAGCATGGCATAGCTGACCATATGGAAGATCGGTCCGGAATGCGCCGCGCAGCAGGCAAAGAAGGTCAGCCCGAGCACGATGAATTGCGGCGAGCGCAGCGCCTGGCCGACTGTCAGGCCGGCACCTTCGGCAACCGGCGCGGAGCCGGTGTCGACCAAGACGGGCTTCGGCGGCTGGCGCACCAGCAGCACCGCCGGCAACAGCAGCACCCAGGCGGTAATGCCGATGTCGAACATGGCGGTGCGCCAGTCATAGGCGGAGATCAACCAGCGGGCGAAGGGCGAGATCGTCATCGGCGCCACGCCCATGCCGGCCGAGACCAGTGAGACGGCAAGGCTGCGGTTGGTGTCGAACCAGCCTGTGGTCAGCGCGATCATCGGCGCAAAAAAGGCGCTTGCCGCGAGACCGACCAGGACGCCATAGGTGATCTGGAAGCTCAGCAGCGAACCGGCGCGGCTGGCCAGCACCAGCGCCAACCCGAGCAGCACCGCGCCGATCATCACGACGATGCGGGCGCCAAAACGGTCCGATATCGCGCCCCAGGCGAAGCCACCAAGGCCCATCACCAGGAAGTTGAGCGTCATGGCGCTGGAAATGCCGGCGCGCGACCAGTTGGTGTCGATCGCCATCGGCTCCAGGAATATCGCCAGCGAAAACATCGTCCCGATGGCGACACAGGACATCAGCGCGCCAGCGGCGACGATGACCCAACGATAGGAAAGGCTCATTCAAATCTCCCATGCCTAAAGGCAGCGCTGCGCGCTGCTTGCACCCGAAGGACGCCGGCACCGGGTTCGATCCTACAATCCGGTTGCATTTTTTATCCAGTTTGACGTGACGCCGTTTTCGGCAGCTCAGATCGGCAGTTCCGACGTGTATTTGATCGTCTGGCTGGGGACGTCGGTCTTGACGTTCTGCACGCCCTTTATGCGGCTCAGATGCTCCGACTGGAAGCGGCGGTAATCGTCGATGCCGGCCGCCACCACGCGCACCATGGCGTCGCAATCGCCGAGCATCAGGTAGCACTCCATCACCTGCGGCAGCTTGGCGACTTCGGTGGCGAAATGCTCGATCGTGTCCTCATCCTGCGTTTTCAGCCAGATTCGGGTGAAGAAGGTGAGGCCCTTGCCAACGCTGCCGGGGTTCAGCACTGCGACGTAGCGGTCGATGATGCCGGCTTCCTCCAGCAGCTTCACGCGCCGCAGGCAAGGCGAGGGCGACAGGCCGACCTCTTTGGCCAGATCGTTGTTGGCCATGCGGCCGTCGCGCTGCAGCGCCCGCAGGATCCGCTTGTCGATCTCATCCAGCTTCATGGCCTTGAATTCCATCTATTTGGCAATTTGTGACACTCAATGCCAAAATTTGACGAAACAGAACAATCTTTGCAACCAAATTTCTGGCCGATATCGGTATGTTTGCCGCCGACATCACGAGAGTCCAGACGCAACCGGAAGCGGCGGCTTTTAAGGCCGGCCGATGGCAGAGCATGAGCATTTCACAGGCAGTCGAGGCGGCGGGCAATGGTTCGCGATCCGAATTCCGCCGTGGCGTGGCGTCCTGCGCGCCGGTGCTGTTCGGCACCATACCCTATGCGCTGGTGCTCGGCGCCCAGGCCACGCAAAAAGGGCTGAGCACGGTCGAACTGTCCGCGATGACAGGGCTGAATTTCGCCGGCGGTTCGGAATTCGCGGCGATCCAATTGTGGACGTCGCCGCCGCACATCGTGCTCATCGTCGCCATCACCTTCCTGGTCAACAGCCGTCATTTGCTGATGGGTGCGGCACTGGCGCCGTTCCTGCGCCACCTGCCGCGGCGCAAGGTGTTTCCGGCGCTTTTCTTTATGTGCGACGAGAGCTGGGCGCTGGGCCTGGCCGATGCCAGACAGCGCACTGCTGCCGGCATCACGCCGGCCTTCAGCCCGCGCTACTATATGGGCGCGGCGCTGGCGATGTATCTCACCTGGGTGGTCTTCACCACGCTGGGTGCCTTGCTCGGTCCGATGCTCGGCGACGTCGGGGCCTATGGTTTCGACATGGCGTTCCCGGCTGTCTTCCTGGTGCTGATGCGCGGCATGTGGACGGGGATGGCGGCGGCGCGACCCTGGCTGGTCAGCCTGGTCGTGGCGGCACTGGTCTATCTCTTCGTTCCCGGCGCCTGGTATGTCGCCGCGGGCGCCATGTCGGGTCTGGTCGCGGCCTGGCTGATGGCGAGTGATGCATGATCGATGCAACGACCTTTTTCACCATCGTGCTGATGGCCGGCGTCACTTATCTCACGCGCATCGGCGGCTATGTCGTGCTGCGCAACCGTACGCTCAGCGGGCGTGCCACGGCGGTGATGGAAGCGGCGCCCGGTTGCGTGCTGATTGCGGTCATCGCACCGGCCTTCGTGTCGAAGTCCCCGGCGGATATTCTGGCGCTGGCTGTTACGCTGGTGGCCGCCACGCGGCTTTCCATGCTGCCGACTGTGCTGATCGGAGTCGCTTCGGCGGGGTTGCTCAGGCATTTCATCGGCTAGAAAGGCAGCGGCCAGTTGGCTCAGAGGCTCTTTGGCCACTGTTGGGCGGCATGTATGACGGTAAGTATTTCGACGGCATCTTCGCTTACGCCATAGGGGACGATATATGGGATATCGGCCAAAACGAGTTCTCGCGTCGCCTTGATGCGTCCAACGCGACCCATAGCCGGCTGTTCGGTAAGCAACTCCGCTGCGGACAAGATGCGCCCAATGACACGGGCGGCAGCTTCGGGACTGTCTTTCTCGATATGCGCGCCGATTTCGCCAAGCCGACGCAAAGCCCGCTTGGTCCAACGGATTGTCTTGCGGCTCATGGATCAGCCGGCGGGCTTGACGTATTTCCCGATCACGGCGGCCAACTCTTGTTCGCTGGCGAACTCACCGCGCTCGGCCTCGGCCAATCCGGCCTCTATCTCAGCGAGTTGCCACTCTTGACGAGCTACAAAGTCTTCGATGGCCTTGGCGGCCACATAAGAGCGCGAGCGATCGAGCTTTTCGGCAAGTTGGTCGAGCCTGTTTGTCGTGTCGTCGGGGAGGCGTACGGTGAAAGCCGTCATGGTTTCGATCCACTTGGTTCATTGTGATTGTGAGTGAACCAAGGTGGATCGTCAAGTCACACCCAAAGGACTCTGGTCGCTTCGCGCTGTTTACTGTCAGGAAAACAAGCGGGGAGCGCATTGAAAAAGGGCGGGCGCCAAGCGCCTGCCCTCCAATCTAAGTCTTTTCCCTATGCGGCAGCCGCGACACCCTGGCTGGCTGCCACCACGGCATCGACCTTGGCGGTCGCCTTGGCGAGCGCTGCGGTCACCGCGTCAGGACCCATGCCGACGCCTTCGATACGGATGACATCGACATCGGTCATGCCGAGGAAGCCGAGCACGCCGCGCAGGTAGGGAATGGCGTGATCGAACTGCACGGCCGCACCTTCGGAATAGATGCCGCCCGAAGCCAGCACGATATAGACCTTCTTGCCGGTGACGAGACCCTTGGGGCCGTTCTCGCCATAGGAAAAGCTCTTGCCGGAACGAGAGATATGATCGACCCAGGACTTCAGCGTCGAGGAGATGTTGAAGTTGATGAAGCCTGTGGCCAGGATCACGGTGTCGGCGGCAAACAGCTCGTCGAGCACGACATCGGAGACGCCGACGACCTCAGCCTGGCGCGCAGTGCGCGCTTCCGCCGGCACGTAGATGCCGCTCGCGTAGTCGGCGTCGATATGAGGGAGCGGATTGGCGACGAGGTCGCGCACGACGAGCGTGTTCGACGGATCGGCGGCGACGAGCTTTTCAGCGAATTCGGTAGCGATGCGGGTCGAATGGGAGGCGGCGCCGCGCGGGCTCGAAGTGATGAGAAGAATGGACATTTTGGGCTCTCCAGCGATTGGAATGATTTGTCCCGCCAGATATGGGGCTTTCGGTCCATTCAATAAACTGGTATATTTTCTATACGATCCATCTATAAAATAGATATCACGATGCAGCCCAACCCGACCCTCGATCAACTTCAGATCTTTGTGACAGTCGCCGAAGCCGGCAGCTTCTCGGCCGCCGGCCGCAGGCTCAATCGGGCACAGTCCGTCATCAGCTACGGCATCGCCAATCTCGAGGCGCAGCTGGGGCTGAAACTGTTCGAGCGCGAGGGTACCCGCGAGCCGCAACTGACCGAGATCGGCCGGGCGATGCTGGAGGATGCGCGGCGCATGATCGGTGTGCTGCAGCGCATCCGCTCGCGCGTCGACGGCCATCATCAAGGGCTCGAGGCTGAAGTCGCGCTGTCGGTCGACGCAGCGTTGCCGTCGCCGGTGCTGGTGCGGGTGCTGAAGGCGTTCGAGGCGCAGTTTCCGACCGTGATGCTGCGCCTGCATATCGGTACGCTCGGCCTGATCCCCGATCATGTCGTCAGCGGGCAGACCGACCTTGGCATTGGTGGCCTGCTGGGCGATGTCGATGTGCATCTCGTGCGCATCGGCTTCATGTCGATCGTGCTGGCTGCCGCGCCCAGCCATCCGCTGGCCCTGCTGCCGAAGCCGGTGGCGATCGAGGATGCGCGCGAACACACGCAGCTTGTCGTCACCGACCAGTCGGAGCGTACCAAGGGGCGCGACTTCGGCGTCTTCGCCTACCGCACCTGGCGGCTGACGGATGTGCGCACCAAGCATATGCTGATGCGCGAGGGGCTGGGCTGGGGCGGGCTGCCGCGCTGGCTGATAGCAGACGACCTGGCGAGTGGCCGGCTGGTCGAAATCGACCTCGAATCCTTCAGGGAGGTGAGTTCGCCGCTGTTTGCCATGCACCGCAACGATCGCAGCCCGAAGCCCGCGGCGGCCTGGCTGATCGACCAGTTCAAGCGCCAACTCGGCTGCTTCAACGAGTTCGAACCGGGCGAGGTGCCTGAGGAAGAGACAGGCCATCGATCAGTGCCATGAGCACGGCGCGGTAGTCCTGAACTGACGCACCGGCCTCAATGGCCAAGGCGGCACGATCGAAGGCGGAGCCGAGCAGTGCGGTCAGCGCGTCGGCCGGCAATCTCGTCATCGTCTGCGCCCGCATCGCCGCGACCAGCCCTTCGCGCAGCGAACGGTTGCCGTGGCGGTTGTCGATCGCGTCCATGGCAGCGCGGCCAAGCACGGCCGGGCCGTCGAGCAGCAGCAGCCGCGTGCGGCCGGGCGCGCGCATGGCGGCGAGGTAGGCGTCGGAACCGGCAATGAGTGCGTCGCGGGCATTGAGCGATGGCGGCGAAGCGCGCTCGATCTCCTCAGCCACCGCCATCGCCTCCTGCTCGACCACGGCGGCAAACAGCGCCTGCTTGTCGGCGAAGTGATGATAGAGCGCGCCGCGCGTCACGCCGGCGGCAGCGACGATCTCCGGCGTGCTGGTCTCGGCATAGGATTTTTCGGTGAACAGCTTTCGTGCCGCGGCAATCAGGTCGGCGCGCGTCGCCTCGGTGCGGTCACGGTTGGAACGACGCGCGGAATCGCGTTGCATACATGCAGCCTGTATGTTAATTGAAGTTACATGCAGACTGTATGTTAATTGATGGGAGAAGGAAAGATGAGGACGACGAGCTATTACCCGGTGCTGATGACCGGCGACGTCGCCGGCACGACGGCGTTCTATGTCGAGCATTTTCGCTTCCAGCCGCTATTCGAAAGCGACTGGTATGTGCATCTGCAATCGGTGGAGGACAGAAGAGTCAATCTCGGCATCGTCCAGGGCGACCATGAAACGATCCCGGAAGAGGGGCGCGGCCGCGCGTCGGGCCTGCTGATCAACTTCGAGGTGAGGGACCCGGATGCGGTCTATGAACGGATCGTCGCGGCCGGGCTGCCGATCCTGCGCTCTCTACGCGACGAACCCTTCGGCCAGCGCCATTTCATCACGCGGGATCCCAATGGCGTGCTGATCGACGTGATCAAGCCGATTCCGCCGAGCGAGGCGTTTCTGGCGCAGTACGCGGAGGGGGCGGTGGGCACCTGAACTATGTTTTCGTGTTGGCTGTTTCCTACGCAATTTATGATCATCCGGTAATGCCAAGCCGAGAAAGGTTTGATTTCTGAGCAGATGTGCGATGCAATCATGCGAGTGCAGGTGGCGAGCGGACCATTGAATGACCGAAGATCTTGTCGATCGAATTTATGAAGCGGCGTTCGTCCCCGATTTATGGCCAGACGTCTTCGACAGGTTGAGCGAACTGTCGAACTCGGCCGGAGGCGGTATGGGTTTATTCGATGATCGGCTGGACCCGATGCTCATCGCGTCGGACCTGGTCCGGCCGATACTGGAGGGCATCTCTGCGGAAGGCGGGTTCAAGAGCAGCAGTGTCTCCCAACTCCTGCTGACGCTGCCCCCACCCTCGGAATTCGTCTACGACGCGGATTACTTCCCCAAGGAGGCGCTCGAGAACAATCGGACGCGGCTCGACCGGACGCTGCCATTGGGAATCGGTGGCGAAGTCGGTACGTTCATATCCCTGCCTACAGGCGAAGTTCTGTTGTTTACGATGGAGCGTTGGCTGACCAATGATCGGCCATCCCGAGACGAATTGGACCAGCTCAACCGCATGAGGCCACATCTGGCGCGCGCCGGCCTGATTGGTGCGCGCCTGCGGCTGGAACGAGCGCGCGCTACGACCACGGCGCTTGCGGCGATCGGCCTGCCGGCCGCGGTGATGACGAGCAGGGGACGCGTTCTGGCGACCAATCAACTGCTTGACGCTCTGCCCCTTGTGTTCGTGCCGACGGCCCGTGATGGGCTCGCCCTTGCCGATGCCAAGGCAAACAAGTTGTTTCAGCAGGCGATTGCAAGCGGGACTGGTGACGCTGCGTCGGGTCGCTCCGTGCCCATAGCGCCAAGCGAGAATAGCGAGGCCATGATCGTTCACCTCATCCCTCTTCGCCGTCTGGCGCACGAACTTCTCTCAGGCGCCGACATACTGATCGCAGCCACGGCTCTCAACCCGACGAATCTGGTGCCTTCGCCGACCATCCTGACGGGCCTTTTCGACCTCTCGCCGGCCGAGGCGCGATTGGCAGCGGCATTGGCATCGGGGGATAGCCTTGGTGTGGCGGCGACAAGCGCCAACATCACCTATCGCACGGCCAGCACGTATCTTGGTCGTATCTTCGACAAGACAGGCACGCATCATCAGGCGCAACTCGTAGCTCTCCTGAAGGGAGCCTATGTCCCCGTTGCTCCCTCGAAGGGGGAGTGAGCAACGGCGGCCTTAAAGTCTTCGTTGTCCCAGAACCGCGGCACACTTCTGGGCGACATGCACTAGCTTCGCGCCACCGGCATCACCGTCACCTGGCTGACGCCGGTGCGGCGCACCACGGTGCATTGTGTCTCGCGGCCGATGCGCTCGGCGTCGAGCACGCGCACCAGGTCGTCGACGCCGGTGACCGGGCGGCCGTCTATTGCGGCGATGATGTCGCCCTCCTTCAAGCCGGCCTTGGCCGCCGGGCCATCCTTCTCGACGCTGCGCAGCCGCACCGCTGTATTCGTCGACACTTGCGACAGGAGCGCGGCGCGTCGCGGCAGATTGACGGTGTCGGCCGAGACGCCGATGAAGGCGCGGCGCACGCGGCCGAAGCGGATGATCTCCGAAATGACGAAATTGGCGGTGTTGGAGGCAACCGCGAAGGCGATGCCTTGCGCGCCATGGATCATGGCGGTGTTTACGCCGATGACCTCGCCGGCCGACGATACCAGCGGTCCGCCGGAATTGCCGGGATTGAGCGCTGCGTCGGTCTGGATGACGTCGTCGATCAGCCGGCCGGTGGAGGCGCGCATCGAGCGGCCGAGCGCGGAGACGACGCCGGAGGTGACGGTCCATTCGAAACCGAGCGGGTTGCCGATTGCAATGGCGATCTGGCCGCGCCGCAGCCGCTTGGAATCGCCCAGCGGTGCGACGTCGGCAAAGCTGCCGTCGGCGCGCACCAGCGCGATGTCGGTGTCGGGATCGCGGCCAAGAACACGACCCTCTCTCGAGGCGCCGTCCGGCATCGAGACGCGCACTGTCCTGGCATCGCCGACGACATGGAAGTTGGTGACCACCAGCCCGTCCGGCGCAATGACGAAGCCGGAGCCATGGCCGCCCTGACCGCCAACGCGCTCGATGCGGCAGACGGCCGGACCAATGCGGTCGACAGCGTCGGCAACCGTCGTCGAATAGGCGTCGAGCAGCGTATCATCGGTTTGGAATTTGGCGGCGGCGAGGGCCATGGGAGGGCTCCGTGTGTTCAGGCTTGATCGTGACTATATGTGCGGAGCGGCTGGAACCGCAGCGACCTGACCAGATGGCCAGTCAAACCGGCAACTAGCCGTCAGGCGAGTACCCGCGGACGCGCTGTCGAGCGATATCTGGGGCATGGATGAACCCAGGAGACCATTAATGAGCGATTTCAATCTGAGCGCGTTTTCGCAAGCCGTCGCCGATCTCGCCGCCAAGGCCGCGCCGGCAACGGCTGGCTTCGCCACGCATCATCACCGCACGGCAAGCGCCTTCCACTGGCGTGACGGCTATTTCGTCACCGCTGAAGAGGCTGTCGAGGCCGGCGAGGAGATCGATCTGGTGTTGGCCTCGGGGGAAACGGTGAAGGCCGAGCTGGTTGGCCGCGACCCTTCGACCGGTGTTGCCCTGCTGAAGCCGGCGGAGGCCGTCAGCGCCGCGCCGCTGGCCAGGGCCGATGCGGTGCGGCCGGGCAACATCGCCATTGCCATCGGCAGCAGTGACGGTTCGGCTTTGGCTGTTTCGGGCTCGGTGGGCGAAGTCGGTCCGGCCTGGCGCTCGATGCGCGGCGGCACCATCGACCGGCGCATCAATCTTGCCGTCGGCGCCGGCGGCCGTTTCGAGGGCGGCCCGGTTCTCGACGCCAAGGGTGCGCTGATCGGCATGCTGTTGTTTGGACCGCGCCACCGGGCGCTGGTCATGCCTTACGAGACGATCGAGCGGGCGGTCGCGACCTTGCGCGAAAAGGGCCATGTCGCGCGCGGCTATCTCGGCGCCGGCCTGCACCCGGTACGCGACCGCGACGCGCAGGGCGCAATGGTGATGAGCCTCGATGACGAGGGTCCCGCCAAGGCCGCCGGTCTCTCTCTTGGCGATATCATCGTGGCGTGGAACGGTGAGGCGGTGCACGGCCCGCGGGACCTGATCCGCAGGCTCGGACCCGACAGTGCCGGCGCTTCGGTGACGCTCGGTGTCGTGCGCGGCGGCGAACAGCGCGATGTCGTGCTGACAATCGGCGAAAAGCCGCTGAGCTGAGGGCATCCATGGACACGCTCACCAGCGACAGGATCATGCATGACGGTGCCGTCTCGCGGCGGCTGATGGTGCTGATTGCGCTTGGCGATGCGTCACGCGCCGAGCGCCTGGCGGCCTCGCTGGCCGCGAGCGATGACCTGCTGCCGGTCGTGGCTGGCGGTGGAAGAGCCGACGTCGCCATCGTTGACGACAGCATTGGTGATGGCGTGCCGGCCCTCATTCCACGGGTGCTGCTGACCGGACGCGCTGGCGGCGAGCGGCCCGCCGGTGAGGTGCTGGCCGTGATGTCCGCTGGCGCGGAGGATTTGTTGATCGCCGCGGCGGCGCGGCTGGCCGCGGCCGGCTATCGCGTCTCGGGCGAGCGCGGAAGCGGACGCGATGAGGATTTCCGTGCCGGCGATGGCGAGCCGTTCGAGGAGGAGGCCTCCGACGAGCATGCCGCCCGGCCTTCGCTGTCGCCGCGTGAGGCGGAAGTGTTGGCGCTGCTGGCCGAGGGCGCCCCAAACAAGGTGATCGCGCGGCGGCTGAACATTTCGGTGCACACCGCGAAGTTCCATGTCGCCGCAATCCTGATCAAGCTCGGCGCCGCCAACCGCACCGACGCGATTGCCATTGCGATGCGCCAAGGGCTGGTGCTGGTTTAGCCATAAACCCTACGCTGCGTAACGCGGTGTCCAGCGTGTCGGGTCTTGCGCTGCGGTCGCCTGCCGCGCAAAGGTTTGCGCCTGTTGTGTTGCAAGGGAGGCGCAAGGAAATGTCGCTCAAGGGAAAGACGCTGTTCATCTCCGGCGGGTCGCGCGGCATCGGGCTGGCGATCGCGCTGCGCGCGGCGCGCGACGGCGCCAATGTGACGATCGCGGCCAAGACCGCCGAACCGCATCCGAAGCTGCCGGGCACGATTTATAGCGCTGCCGAAGAGATCGAGCAGGCTGGCGGCAAGGCGCTGCCTGTTTTGTGCGACATCCGCGAGGAGGCGCAGGTGGCCGAGGCGGTCGCCAGGACCGTGGAAAAATTCGGCGGCATCGACATCTGCGTCAACAATGCCAGCGCCATCCAACTCACCGGCACGCTCGAGACCGACATGAAACGCTACGATCTGATGCATCAGATCAACACGCGCGGTACCTTCCTGGTCTCGAAAATGTGCATTCCTCACCTGAAGTTGGCGCAAAATCCTCACATCCTGAATCTGGCGCCGCCGCTCGACATGAAGGCCAAGTGGTTCAGGAATCACGTCGCCTACACGATGGCCAAGTTCGGCATGTCGATGTGCACGCTGGGCATGAGTGCGGAGTTCGCCAAGGACGGCATCGCCGTCAATTCACTGTGGCCGATCTCGACCATCGACACGGCGGCGGTGCGCAATCTGCTCGGCGGCGCGACGGTGGCGGCGATGAGCCGTTTGCCCGACATCATGGCCGACGCCGCGCATGCCATCTTCATGCGCCCGGCGCGCGAGACAACAGGTAATTTCTACATCGACGAGGAGGTGCTGCGCGCCGAGGGCGTCAGCGACTTTTCAGCCTATGCGCCAGGTGCGACAGGGCCTCTGGCCGGTGACTTTTTTGTCCCTGACGAGGTGTTTGCCCGCACGGACAGCAAGATCAAGAGCATCTACTAGATCCGCGTCATTGTGAGCGTCGAGCTAAGCCGTCCGCCGTGGCTGAGCCACGGCAAAGCCTAGTTCAAACAAAGCGATAGTGCGCAAACCCTGCCGGGGTGATTCAAGGTCCGGCAGGCGCTTGCTTACGCCTCATCCTTCTTGCCTTTGCCGAGGCCCATCAGCCGGTCGATATAGGCGAGCATGAGGGCCGAGACGACGAAGGCGAGATGGATGATGGTCAGCCACATCAGCTGGTCGGTCGTGTAGGTCGACGAGTTCAAAAACACCTGCAAAAGGTGGATGGACGAGATGGCGACGATGGTCGAGGCAACCTTGACCTTCAGCGAGCCGACATCGATGGTGCCCAGCCAGTGCACGCCACCCTCCTGGTCGTCGAAGCGGCTGACGAAGTTCTCGTAGCCCGAGATGATGACCATCACCACCAGCGAGGCAACCAGTGCGGCATCGATCAGGCCGAGCATCTTGAGGATAGTGTCGGTGTCACCGAGCGTGAACGCCAGGGTAATGAACTCATAAAGCTTCTTACCGAATGACAGCGCATAGACGGCCAATGCCAGGGCCAGGCCGATATAGAAAACGACGAGCAACCAGCGTGAAGCGAGAATGATCGATTCGATGGCGAGTTCGAGACGCTTCATGGGATGATTCCGGCTGGTTATCTCTCAGACAATGGCCGTATTCGGCCAGGCCGCCACCGTTTGCAAGACAAAAAACCCCGCCGAACAAGGTCCGGCGGGGTTCAATGCGTCCCGCTGGAGTCGGGACGGGGCAGGGAACGCCCAGCCCCGAATCTGGGGTGGCTGGGCCCGCGATTCAATGAGCCGTGTCTAATGCCCGTACAATTCTTGTTGAACCCGTCACATCCATCCATCCCCGGCGGTGCCGGGGATGGATGTTTCTCGTGCCGATTCCACAAACCGGGTCATGGTTTTGAAATCATGACCTAATTGTTGCTGGCCACAGGTGCCACCAGCGAGGTGATGCGGCGAATGCCGACGCGCCGGTTCTCGCGGTTCGGCGCCGACGTATTGACCTTCAGATACTCCTCGCCATAGCCCTGTGTCGTCAGGTTCTCCGGCGGGATGCCGAAGGCGTTGGTCAAGGCCTCGGCCACCGATTCTGCGCGGCGATCGGAAAGAGCCAGGTTAGCCTCCGGTGTGCCGACGGCGTCGGTGTGACCTTCGATCAGGAAGGTCTCGGCAGGGTTCTTCTTCAACAGCTTCTCCATGGCCGTCGCGACGCCCTCGAGCTTCTGCACCTCGGTGTCGGAGATCGAGGCCGAGCCGAATTCGAAGTTGAGCGTGTCGAGATCGACGCGCCGTGCGATGTCGCGCACGCGGGCCGAACGTTTGACCTCGTCGATCGAGTAGAGGCGCTGGACCTTCTCCACCGGTGGCTGTTCGAGGAAGGTGTAGTAGTCGTCCGGATCTTCGACATCCTCGGAGTCCAGAATGTACTCCTCGCGCGGGATTGTCAGCCGCATCGGCGGCAGATCATCGCCGGGATCGCGCCAGTCGCTGTCGTCCTCATAGTGCCGCTCATCGACATAGCTCAGCACATATTCGCGTCCATCCGGCGCAATGCGCGAACGCTGGATGACGTCGCCATAGCGGTTGCGGATGGTGACGATCTGAACACCGTTGTCACGCTCGACGATTTCCCGGGTGCGGTCGCCCGACAGATCCTCATAGTAGACGTTCCTGGCGCCGCGGGTCATGCGCGGGGCGTCATTGCTCTCGACGAATGTCTGGTTGTTGAACTGCAGGATGACGCGGTCGCCGAGTTCCCTGACGACGTCGACGCCTTTCGGACGCCGGCGGTCACGGACGTTCTCATCGGGCGCACGCTCTACGCGCGTGCCCTTTTCCTCGGTCACCGGCGCGATCTTCTCGGGCTTGATCTCCTGTTGTGCGGCCCTGTCGTCGGTGGGCGGCGGACCTTGGTCGATGGGAGCAGCCACCGGCTTGCGGCCCTGATCGCCACCTTGCTGGGCATTTTGCCCGCCATTCTGCTGCTCGCCATCCTGGGGGACGATCTTGTCGCCCTGCTTGCGGCCGCCTCTGCGCTCGGCGTCCTTCTGGCTGTCCAGGATGGGAGCGGCGTTTGGATCGGCCGGTGCTTCGCCTTGCACCGGGTTTTCGCCCTGTGCCGGTGCTGCCGTCTCACTATTGGCCGGTTGTTCGCCGGTGGCTGGCTGTTCGGCTGTGGCCGGCTGCTCGCCAACAGGTTTCCTGACACGCTTCTTCGTCGTGTCCTGGGGCTGCTCGCCCTGGGCCGCGGGCTGTTCGCCGGCAGGGGCCGTCGCCTCTCCAGCGGGAGCCTCTTTCGGTGCCGGGGCGACTTCAGGTTGGGCCTGCTGGTCCTGCCTGTTCTTCTTGCGCGGCTTGGTCTGCTCGCCGGGCTGGTTGTCGTTGGCCGGTTCCGCCTGGTTGGCCGGCGCCTGCTCGGTTTGCTGCTGCTGGTCGCGCTTCTTCCTGCGTGGCTGCTGTTCCTCGGCTGGCGCTGCCTGTTCGGCCGGCGCCTGCTCGGTCTGCTGCTGCTGGTCGCGCTTCTTCCTGCGCGGCTGCTGTTCCTCGGCTGGCGCGGCCTGTTCGGCCGGCGCCTGCTCGGTTTGCTGCTGCTGGTCGCGCTTCTTCCTGCGCGGCTGCTGCTCCTCGGCGGGAGCGGCCTGTTCGGCCGGCGCCTGCTCAGCCTGCTGCTGCTGGTCGCGCTTCTTCCGGCGTGGCTGCTGCTCCTCGGCGGGCTGTTCGCTCTGGGCAGGCGCGGCCTGCTGTTCAGGCTCGGCCTTCTTGCGCTCGCGCTTCTGTTCGGGTTCCGCCTGCTGCTGTTGTGCGCAGGCTTCGCCTTCGGCGCATGCTGCTTGCGCCAGGATGAATGGGGCTGCCGTGCGCTGGGCAAGGCCGGACGCGACACTTCCCTGAAGCGGGAACGCGCCCAACGGCGCGGATGCCATAAGCAGGCCGAGTGCCGTGCCTGCCAGAATCCGTGGTTGGCGTTTCATCGAAATTCTCCTTGTGGGGTCCCATCCTTGCCGAAACCGATCTTGTGCCGATTGGTTCCAGTCTGGCACGGATAGAGGCCGTACGGGGCGATTGACCGACCTTTTGAAGGCAACTTCATGTCATTCACCTGGCGATAGCCGCAATTGCGACCATTGCCGCGCTTGACCTTGCCCGCGGCTGGGGCCACATCCCGGAAATGGAAACGCCATTCTGGAAAACCAAGGCGCTGGAGGCGATGAGCCCGGCCGAGTGGGAATCGCTGTGCGACGGCTGCGGTAAATGCTGCCTTTCGAAGCTTGAGGACGAGGACACCGGCGAGATATACTGGACCAGCGTCGGCTGTCGGCTGTTCGATGCCGAGACCTGCCGCTGTTCGGACTACGTCAACCGGCTGGCGCGCGTTCCCGACTGCGTCGGGCTGACGCCACAGAATGTGCGAACCATCAGCTGGCTGCCCAGCACCTGTGCCTATCGGCTGGTGGCCGAGGGCCGCGACCTCTACTGGTGGCACCGGCTGGTGTCGGGCAGCGCCGAGACCGTGCATGAAGCCGGCATCTCGATGCGCGGCCGGGTCAAGGCGAGCGAAACCGATCTTGCCGAGCCGGAAGACTATTTTGACTATGTACTGGACGAGGAGCCGTAGGACCAGCGGCGGTGAGCAAGAGCCTCGCGTTTGAAGACATTCGGCCAATCCGCGGGGTCGGAACCGGGCGCCGAGTCAGGCGTTCTGGCCTTCACCGAGGGCTGGGGACGACGGCGAATGGCGGGAACTTTCCTTTTCCCGCCATATGAACCGGAGATGAACGGCAGGTTCGTAAAGAGTTCAGACAGGCAGGCGCATTCTCCCACCATCGGTTCACGAGGACGGGCGAAGGCCCGCAAAAAGGAGAGAAGACGATGTTCAACACGATCAAGACGGCAGCCCTTTCGGCCCTGGTCGGTCTCGGCACGCTGGCGGCCGTTCCCGCTCACGCCGACAGCCTCTATCTCGGCTTCGGCAACAACAACGATCCGCGTTTCGGCGTCTATACCGGTGACGACGGTTATCGCCATCGCCGTGACGAGCGCCGTGGCAACTGGCGCCGTGGCTGCTCGCCGGACCGCGCCCTCGACAAGGCCGAACGCATGGGCCTCCACCGCGTCCGGATCGTCGACGTCAACCGTCGTACGGTAAAAGTGGCGGGCCGCCAGGATGGCGACCGTGTCGTGGTGGTGTTCGCCAATGAGCGCGGCTGCCCGGTCATCTATCGCTAAGCTCGGGTTTGGCCGATCAAGAGGCATGATCCTCTGCAAGGATCAGCCGGCGGCATGATCTTCTACGAAGATCAGCCGGGAGACACAATCTTCTGCGAAGATTGGTCTGGACTAGCCGAGCCCCTTTCCGTTTGAAGGGTGTGGCTCGAAAAAACCCGCGGGAGCAATCCCGCGGGTTTTTTCATGCACGCTATTGGTTGATGATTGCCGTGGCCAGGCTCAGCCACGGATCGTCAGAGCCGCTTATTTCAGCTCGAAGGTGACGGTGACCTGCACATTGTAGGCGTTCTCACCGGCCTGTACCGGAGCCGCGCCGGCCGCGGCATCGAAGGCTTTGGCATTGATCGGCATCGGCGCCGGCCTGATGTTCTGGTCTGTGATCTCGAGCACCCGGCCCAGGCTGACGCCGGCGGCTTCGGCCAGCGTCTTGGCCTTGGCCATGGCGTCGGCGACCGCCTTCTTGCGCGCCTCGGTGACCGTGGCTGCCGGGTTGTCATTGGTGAAGGCAATGCCGCCGCCCTGATTGACGCCTAGCGACACCGCCTTGTCGAGGACCTCGCCTGTCTTGTCGACGTCGCGCACCCGCACCGAAAGCGTGTTGGTCACCTGGTAGGCGACGAGTTCGGCTTCCTGACTGCCGTCCGGCTTGTTGGTGTAGTTGTAGCGCGGGTTGATCTGGATGCCAGCGGTCTGCAGATCGCGGTCCTTGATGCCGGCGGACTTCATCGCCGCGATCACGGCGGCCATGGCGTCATTGTTGGCATCGAGCGCGGCGCGCGCGGTTTTGGCCTCGCGCATGACGCTCAGCGTCAGGACCGCCAGATCGGGGGCTACGGTTGCTTCGCCTTCGCCCGACACGATGATGCGGGGCGGCGTCGGCAGATCGGCGGCTCCAGCCATCGCCGGAAAAGCGATTGCAGTGGCGAGCGCGAGAGGCAAAAGATGTCTGGTCATGAAAATCTCCTTGGTCTGCGATCAAGTCGCAAGGGGTCGCGTAGAGCGCGATTATGGGTTGATTTGGGCGATCTGCGGAAGCCCGTCGGGAAAGCCTTGTGCCGCGATGCGAAAAACATTAATCCAGCCCGCGTGGGGCCTGTAGCTCAATGGTTAGAGCCGGCGGCTCATAACCGCTTGGTTGGGGGTTCGAGTCCCTCCGGGCCCACCACTACCCACCTGCTGTGCGGGTTAGACGGTAGCGTAGACAACCCGGTTAGACAATCGGTTAGACAAACCGCTTCAGCAGCTTCGACATGCCGTCCACGGCCAGTCGCTCCTGCTCCGCGTCCTTGCTGTACAATTCCACATGGTCCAAGTCGTCGTGGCCAAGAATCCCGGCTGACTGCTTCGACGTGGCGCCCTCCTCGGCCAGGTATTTCCCCAGCGTCTTTCGCAGGCCATGCAGGGTGCATCCGGGCCCCATGTCGGCCATCTTCGTCCAGTGCGCCATCATGCCGGTGAGAGACTTCTCCGAGAACGAATTGCCATAGGCGTTCGAGATTATGGTATCGGTTCGCCGGGGCAGGTCGGTCAAGGCGTCTCTCAGCATCGGAAGCATGAGCAGGCGCAGCACCTTGCCTGTTTTGGCCTGCCGCACCGTGATGCGGTCCTGCTCGAAATCCACGTCTGTCCAGAGCTGGGATGCCACGTCGCCGCGCCGGTTGCCTGTCCAGAGCGCCAGTGCATAGGTCGCCCTCGGCATTGTGCCGTTCGGCCACCGCGTCTCGAACTTGGCGCGCTCCTTCTCCGTCCATGCTCGCCAGCCGGCATATTCCGGCCGCCAGCCGATCTTCAGAGACGGGTCGTATTCGATCCAATCTTGATCCAAGGCTTCGGTGATCAGCCGCCGAACGGCGGTTAGAATGTGCTTGGCCTTGTGTGGCGTCTCGCCATGCTCTTTCAGGATCAGCTTTACGTGCCGGCGCCGGAGGTCCGAAACGGGGATCTTGGCCCATAGCGTCGGGTCGTCCTCGGCAACCTTCGAATTGAGGAATTCCTTGGTCAGGCGCTCGTTCTTGTATTTCGTCGCCTCGTCCAGCTTGCGCCACTCGATGCCCTTCTGGACAAGCCTCCAGGCGTCGGCGAAGCTCTTGGGGAGGATTGCTCTCGGATGGGCGACGATTTCCGCCTGACGGGGCTCCCTGCCTTCCACAGCGGCCGAATAGGCCTCCTCGAAGGCTGGATGGCCGGGCGATTCCGGCAAATAGATGGACTTCCCCGCTCGCCTGAAGCGATATCGGGTCGTGCCGTGCCTGTCCTCGAACGGCGAGACGTAGGGGTATCCATCCATCATCGCATCTAAGCCGCACGATTGCGCCCCGACAAGATGCGATCGATCTTGTTACCATCATCCCCAGGCAGATCGGTGAAAAAGGCGTCAAGCTGGATGCGATCCCATAGGGCCCGGCTATTGGCGCGCTTCGGTCGCGGCATCCGGCCATCGGCCACCATCTCATCAAACAGCGTCGGGCCCACGCCTATGTAGCGCGCAGCTTCCTCTCGGTTGAGCCCGCGTGGCGGATAAGCGATGTTGTCGGGAGTCCGCGTCACCTAGCCCTACTCCCTGCTCTGCCCTGGTATGGGGATTGGTGGAGGGTCATTGGTTCGCGAACTCGGGAGAAGCGGCCGGCAGGATTGGCTCTGGGAATGCCTTGAGCAGTTCCGCGCGCCAGAAATCGCGGCTCTCATACCAACTCGGCCCGACACTCTCGACCGCCGCCGGGTCGCGGTTGTCCTTGAAGTACTCAGCCAGCTTGTCAGGCGCGGTGAAGCGCTGCGTGAAGCGGTGATGCGCGTCCATGTCATCGCCGTGCAGGCTTTGAGCGTACTCAAACAGGCCGCGATAGTGGCCAATCTCTACGGCCTTCCAGCGGTAATAGTCGTCACGAGCGCGCGCATTGGTCTCATCTTTGTTCAGGCGCTCAATCGCGCGGTCCACGGCGATGGCGTAGACCTGCTGCTGAACCTTGGTGAGGAATTCACGGCGGTCGGTATCGGTGAACCCTGGTTCATTGTAGCGCCGCGCAAGCTTTTCCAACAGGGCAGCACGGGCGTCGTCATCGCTGATGATCCCCTCGGCAAGTTCCTCCGGCGTGATGCGCGCCAGCAGAAATTCAACGAGGTCATCGATCGGCAGATTGATCGAGCCGCTTTCGACCGTCATGTTCGGGAAGGTGCTTTGCGGGTCGCTCTTGGCGTAGTATTTCCGCTGCGCCGTGACTTCGCCGTCTTCCCAGACGGTGATCTGGAATTCGTTCAGAGCATGGACGGTACCCTTACGATCATTGTTGATAAGCTCATGTTCGACTTTCAGGGTCGATGGCCTGTCTTGATAGCGGTTGAGAAACATCGAATTTTCCTTTGAAAAACAATAGCATATTTGGTAGGTTAGCTCTACAAAAACCGCCTATCGGTGCCCATGTTTGCCCCACTTTTCGCGCCGCGGTGCCCATACTCGGGCGCGGATTTTGCGGGTTTCCTCGGCACTCTTCGGAACCGGCCTCTTCCGGGGAGATTTCAGGGGAGGACCATCGTCAAGGCCGGAATTGTCGGCGCGGTGGTCGTGTGTGAAAGTGGTTTCAAAACCACAGGCTTGGCAGATCACAGGGCACCCCCATGCTGCACCGCTTCAAACGCCCCGTAACCATCCGCTGGTCGCGCGGCATGCAGGGCATAGGCGATGTCCACGCCGCCTTGGAAGCCATGCGCAACTGGGTGAGCGAGACTGATACCGTCACCCCGGAGATTGCAGCAGCCTATGTTGTCTGTGCAGAGGTGCTGGATGGGACTAGACCTGCTGAAGATGCTCGTGAAGCATTCGTTGCGGCTGCAAGGGGGATGGGGAAGCTGCGGGGTGAGTGAGCGGGTCATGGGCGCTCACCACCGTCAATTGGCAGGAAGGTTTTCGGGTCAAGTTCTGTCACGGCATCGGTGATCTGGATTGCGCCGCGCACCTTCCAGCAGTGCCGGCATTTCGAGCACTGGCCATTCAAGTTGATATAGCTGCCGAACTCGTGAATGCCACCCGCCCGGTTTAGGCGCCCGCTCACAACGTCCCAAACGGTGAACGCCTCCATTGTCTCAGAAAGGGAGATGTCTTTCGACTTGCATTTGGGGCAGCGAATCTTGGTTGTCGCTGGCGTGAAGCCCCCGTTAACCGCCTCTGGGAAATCTGAGCGCTTCAACGTCCCACCTCCTCATCCAGGAGGGAGGCGGGAATGCGACCTAGGTGTTTTGCTACATTCAGAGCGGCGCCGTGCTTCGGTCCGCTGCCCGCCATAGCCCGCTCGACATCGTTATGCGCTCGCTGATCTGGATTGGTCGAACGAACGGCGCCATGAAAGCACAGCTTGGAATGCAGATATGCCATCCACAGATTATCGCGTTGGCCCGTAATCCGCTCCAGTTCCACCCTCATCTCGGCTAGCGCTGTGTCCTTGGAGGCGAGGGTGTCGGCGGCGAGCCATATGATGCTGTCTTCGTAGGTCAGTTGCTCGCCGTTCTCGGCTGTCACGGTTTCGGCCGTCGCCTTCGCAAACTCGCGTAGCCGCTGTATCAGATCGGCGGCGCTCATTTGCGCACCACAGTGGTTTTCGACCACCGCCCATCTGGCTGCTTGGCAAAGCCTGCATCGCTCAGAAGCTCTTGGCATCGATAGAATGCACGCCAGCCAGCCTCGTAGGCTTCGTGAGCGCCGTCAAACAGCGGCTCGCCAGACTGCGCATCCCAAAAGCCTTCGCTATAGGCTGGGTCTTCCTGTACGCGCGCGTTCATTCCGTCCCCCTGTTATTCTGAGATAGGGCGGAACGTCCGGCTTCGCTTCTTTCGAAGCAGCTCGGCCAGCCGTTGCCGCCGTACTTTGTCAAAAACCCCTTGTTCACCAAGCCGGTCAAGGCGGCCATGGATGGGTCGCCAGCAAGCGTTCCATGCCAGCTACGGAAGCCTCTTTCGTATGTCCATTCCCATGCTTCACGCTGTGCTTCGGTCAGCTTCATGGCTTTGGCTCCCCAGCAGTAGAGGCGGTGGAGAGCCGGTCGAGACGTTCGATTTCAGCGGCTATGAGAGCGCCGGCCTTGACGAGATTGCGGCGCGGGCTGGAGGGTTTCCACCAAGACAAATCCCAAGGCCACATGCGATTTTCGATGTCATACGGGCCGACTGTCGCGCTTCGGATGTCGGCTAGGGCGTAGCAAGCGGCTGCGCGCGCCATCTCGCCTTTATCGTGATCGTCATCGTGCTTAGCGGTCCAGCCCTCAGCCTCAATCTGCCGGCGGCGTTCCGCTGCAACGTCGGCAATCGCTGGGTCCAGCACCATGCCTGGCACTCCATCCCCTGATGGTGCGGTGGAGAGAGCTGCGACCGACGCAATCAGGTCTTTGACCCGCAAGCGCAACTCAGCCTTCGGGTCTCCTGCCCCGATCGCCATTAAGAGGAAATCGAGTTCGTCGCGAATTCCTTCAAGCGCTTCCGTAGTGGTGTGTGTGGGTTGGGTGGGGGTCATGCTGCACCGCCTTTTGCCCACGAGGGGCAGTCACAGGAGATATGCAGCATCGCTGTCTTCTGACGGTATTCGAGCAGGAAATTGAACATGGTGAGGAAGTTAGGACAGTTGGGGCGCAGCCAAGCGCCGCTTGGGCCGAATGCCAAGTCGACAGTGCGCTGCTCTCGCGGCAAGCCCGCCAGTCCGCGCTGCATGGCGGCAATTTCTTCAGCGGAGACGTAGAGCCTGCCTCTGGCGTCGATTTCCTCCAAGCGAGCCCTATCGCGCTCGATCTGCTCAGTGGTCCGGTGGACCTTCTTCACATTGACGCCGGGGAATGGTGCGGAGCGGCTCATTTCATCCTCCAATGTAGTTTCAGAGGTTGAACATATAGCCGATATCGGATAAGGTCAATAAGCGATATCTCTTTGGAGGCGAAATTGACAGGATTAACGATATCGGATACCCCGGCACGCATGGGGCGCCCACCACTGAACGAGAAATCCAACACGAAGCTGACGCCTGTGCGCCTGACTGAGGAGATGCGTGCGCAGATCGCGGCGCTTGTCGGGCCGAACCGCATGGCCGAGTTCATCCGCGAAGCCATCGAGCGCGAGATCAAGCGCCGCTCACGGCAGTCCAAGGAAAGCGAATAGCTCATGGCTTCGCCACCCCATCCGTATCTTGGGCGGAAAGGGCGGCGAGGAGAGAGGCCCGAAGCGCGGGTATTAGCCAAATCTGGCAGTCTCCTTTGGTGAGACCGTCAAGATCCATGCCTATGGATTTGGCATAGGCCGCCAGCGCAGCATCGACCATCGCATCTGTAATCCTGGCTGGTTCATCGTAGAATTCTTCAGGGCCAACCGTCATTGGTGATGTCTGATCGGGGTGAGGTTTCGCAAGGCAGGCGCTGTCCTCCCCACCCTTGGTGGCCGGGATGATGGAAGAGAGGGCGACGCGGATGGCGATGGCGGCTTCGTCGCAAGTCATTTGCGTGCCGGGCAACATCACGTGTTTGCGCTCTGGCTTTTCCCAGTTCGCCAGCATGCGATCAAGCTTTTCGCCCAGCCCCTTCACGGGAGAAGCGAAGCCGGACATTGCGAAATCGCGGTCTGCGTTTTTCTCGACATCGTGCGCCGTGATGAACCACTGCGGCTCTGGATGCCATTCGGTCGAGCCATACCAAATCGACCGTGGAACGATCTTGCGAACGGCAAACTCGCCGCGCCAATTCGTGTATCCGATTTCTACCGGCTCCTCGCTCGGTGCTGCTGCTTCCTTCGCCAAAGGCCCGGCGAACGTGTACCAAGTGTCTCCGGGCTGGCATTCTGAACTGAGGCCGTGCACGGCGGGGTCGAAGGGTTCGCCCTTGATGAGGCCGTGTTTCAGGGCCAACTCTTGGATGATATCTCCGCCATCACACCCTTCCCAACTGTCGCGGATTATTTCGCGGGAGAAGGCATCGAGGCTCGGTGCCACTGCTCCCTGACTATGGATAGCGGAGAGGTAGGCGCGGATGGCGATTGCGAGCGAGTTGTCGCCGTCTCGACCTCCGGGACGGTTGCCAACCCATGCCGCCTTATAGGCCGCTGCGGCAACTTCCAGCCCCTTCTCATTGAGCACCTGGCTTTCTGGATGGGTGCCGGAGAGGGCGGTTTCGGATTCGTGGGTCATCGTCACATGAACCTCACGCCAGTAACCGGGACGGCGCCAGCGTCACCTTCGCGCGCAAAGAAATGCTTCTCGCCGTCTTCCGTCTGCTCGGGCCGAAGCCAGAAATGGCAGAGTTGCTTGTGAATGGGCTCACCATCGAAGGACTCGCTGACTGCTTCGGATATGTCGGGGCCAAACTCGGCGAAGGCTTCAACGATCTCCGCCGCCGCATTCGGGAAGCCGGCAAAATCGAGATGACCTTCCACGAAAGCGGAATGGAGGTCTCCGTCTTCAGTGATCGCGGCTGTCCATTTCGGTGCGTCATTCATAGGCTTGTCCTCACTGCATAGAGCGACCGGCGCGGGCTGGCGTGCTGCTTCGGTGCTGGTTTCTCGGATTTTGGCGGGCTGGCGATTTTGACCTTGATCTTGGTCTTCATGCCCATGAGCGATTGAGCGACGGTCTTTGCCGCAGTCGGCGTATCGTGGTTGGCCGTTTTAAAACGATGGCACCGGATGCAGACAGCCGCGCAGTTCTCCAGGCTGTTGTCGTGCGAGTTGGCGTCCAGAATGATATGATCGTATTCGATGCCGTGAGCGAGGCCGGCATGACAGCGCTGACCGGGACCAAGGCCATACCACTCGCCGACTGCCTCGCAGCGCATGTTGGAGCGCTTGAGTGCGGCCTTGCGGGTCTTGGTGGTGAACTCCTTGCGGTTGGCCATGTCAGCGGCGCCCCACAGATGCCCGCAGGGAGGCGTTTGTCGCGGCCTGCAACATTCCAACCATCGGCCGGAACTCGCGCCTGTGCTCCCTCCTGTCGGCGATCTGGGCCATAAGCGCGGCTCGGCGACGCTCGGCGATGCGCACGGCGCGCTCCGACCGCTTGCGGGCGATGTAGGCGAGGAAGGGGCCGAGCGGGTTCACAGCAAGCCCTCCATGAACTTCTTGCCGGCGTCGGCCTTCAGTTCACCCTTGATGATTTTCGCCGCGGTCTGGAAAGCCTGGGTGACGACAAGCGGGAAGCCAGTCAGATGCTCAGTCCACAGCGGCTTCATGCCGTCGAGGTTTTCAAGACGCTCCTGAACTGTCAGGGCGTTGTCGCCGGCCAACTGCAGCAGCTTGCGCACCATCTCGGCCTTCAGGCCTTCGGTGTTCATCTGCCGGGGGTTGACCATGGATTGTTCGACGGACGGAAGCGCATCCGGTTCTACCGGTGCTTCAATGCCTCCGTCCGTCGTGCCGCTCTCCTGGGAGAGGGAATCGGCAGCGACGACGTTGGGGTCGGGGGACGGGGCGTCGTCGCTGCCTTGGCCGTCCAGAGAAGGGGCAACAGCGCCGGACGGATCTTCAATTTCATCTTCGCCGACGTCGGCGGACTCGGCTGATAGCGTCTCAGGGTTGACGCCGGTGATGTCTTGCAACAGCACCATGGCCTCCTCATAGAAGGCGGTGTATTCCGGGTCGTCCATGCCGGTCGTGCTCTTCAGATCGACACGCAGCTTGCCATCGACGGTGAAGAACGCATCGACGATGCCGAGCTTCAGGCGGATGGCCTTGTGCAGGTCTTCCGCGGTGCGCTGCTTGACCGGGCAATTCTTGATGACCTGATGCAAGATCGACCAATATTTCCGCTCGAGCTTGCGGTTCTTGACCTGGGTGATCTGGACGTTGACCGTCGATCGGTTGCGATAGGTCGACAGGCGTTCCTGCTCCCATGCGGCGGCCGGGACGAGATGACCGTTCTCGACGATCATCCGAAAAGCCGGGGCTTCGTTCGCCTTAGCCATTGACTGCCTCCAGCGCGACCGGCGAGCCGTCCAAGAACGTCAGGCGATCGTCGGCTTCCGTGGCGGCGCTCGTGCTGCCCATGCCATACCGGACGAAAACGATATTCGCGCCGACGTTGACAGAGGTGACGGTGCCTTGCTCGCCCTTGGCGCCGGGATAGCTAGCGGTGTAGACGACGGCACGCCCGACAAGCGGATGATTGAAATCCGGGCCGCCCATCACTTCGCTCCTACGCGCTGGACATGCTTGCGCTTGATCGACGTGGCGAGCGCCTGGTTGTCCTCATCGCCTTCGAATTTGGCGAGGGGATCGAAGTCATTCCAGATTTCGGCGATGTCAGCTGCCGTGGTGGCGGCGCCCATCGTTTCATCAAGCTTGGTGAAATAGTCGCCAAGCGTTTCGGTCTCGTCGACAATGGCGTCTGTCGCCTCGCCGGTCTCGGTCACCACCTCGCGCTCGTCGATGATCTCTTCGACCTCAGCGTCGACGACCTTGTCGGATGGCGGCACGGGAGGAACCGGCGGCTTGGGCGGCTGAGGTGCGCTTGTGCGCTCGCTGGCGTCGTGGTCGATCACGCGCCCTTCCATTTCCTCGGCCGCGTACATGCTGCCGACTTCCTCGGGGAAGGCCTTGCGCAGACATGCAGCCTCGACGCATTTGTCGATCTGGCCGCGCGGACGCTTGGTCCACATTTCGTTCGGCACTTCTGTCTTGCCGACGGTGGCGTAGGTTTCCTCCCAGAAAATCTTGGTGTGGAAGGCCGCCTTCTCGCCATGCACCCAGCGATAGACGATGACGCTGGCCCATTCGGGATAGCGGAATTTCTTGGTGAAGACTTCGGTGCCGACCTTGCGCTTGTTCTCCCACTTGTCCTTTTCGCCGGTGAACTCGCGCTCGATCATCGGGCCAAACACGACCTCATCGATGCCGCCGTAATCGCCCGTGCGCGCCGCCGTGGTGCGAATCTCGGAAATCCCAGGCCAGACGGTCTCGACCATCCGATTGAGCGCCGACGACCACATAGGAACGATGTGGACGGGCTTCTTGTAGATATCGAGTTTCCGCGACCGGCAGTAAGCCAGCGCCATGGCGACGGCTTCGCCGCTCTTGGCGCTCGGGAATATCTGGTCGACCAGCACGCGCCAATCGCTCAGGGTTAGGCTGAACTCTTCGGCGACTGCCGGCGCAAGAGGCATCGACGGCGCATTGAGGGTGGCGACAGCGTTCATGATCAGATGACCTTTTCCTGTTCTTTGACTTCCATGCCATCGAACGGCATGCCGGCCTTGGCTGCGCGCTGCGCCAGCCTGTTGATCTCCGCGATGAAATCGGGATGCTTCATGGCGACGAGTGCGGCCGCGGCCTTGCCGTAGTCGACGACGACGCCAACCTTCTCGGTGCGCAGCGACGTCTTGGCGCCAGTGCGGCCGACAGAGACGGAGCGGGCCTGTGCTTCGCGTTCGGCATCGGCCAGGCGCTTGGCGGCATCCTCTGCCGTCTTGCGCAGCGCCTCGGCTTCCTCAGCGCTCGGGCCGTCATCGGGCGGGCCAACGTCGGCTTCCCGCGCCGATGCCGCTTCTTGGGCCACGCGGGCGGCCTCAGCGGCATCCTCAGCCTCTCGGCGTATCTTTGCCGCCTCAGCCAAGGCCGCTTGCTGGCGGGCGTTCTCCTCGTCGCGCTTCTGCTTGAGGAATGCCTCGACGCCACGCCGCGCCTTGTCGATCATCGCGGCGGTGTCGCTCTCCTTATCGTGCGCGAGGTAACGATACTTGTCGTCAATCTCACGCTCATGCAGCAAGACCGGCGCCTTCTCCTCTTTGAACATGGCAACGGCGCGCGACTTGATTTTCATGATCCGGTCTTTCCAGATCGACACGCGATCAGCATCAGCCTGGGTCTTGACGCCTTTCTTCAGGGCCTCCTCAAGCTGTTCCTTCTCGCCGATGTATTCGATGCGCAGAGCTTCGAATGGGTCGATGTCGCCGCTGTTGTCGCCAATCGGCGCAGGCGGTTCGTCATCGAACCCGCCGCCGGCCATCGCCTTCTCATAAGCGGCATGCTCGATCGGGAAGCGGCAGGCATAGGTCCAAAGCTGTTCGACGTCGCGAACCTCGCGACCGGCCCTGTACGCCAGCCAGGCGCCGCCCTCGTCGATCCAGATGGCAGCCGGCTCCCATTGGCCGTCTTTGCCGCGAACGCGATAGTAGCCCTGCTGTGGCTCGCTGTGGATGGGTCCGAAGTCACCGCGGAGGGCGCTCTGCCACCAGGCCCAACGCGAGACCAGTTTGGCGGTGACGTCGCCGATCGATTGGAATGTGTCGTTCATTGGAAAAGTCCTGCGAACAGAGGAGCGGTGAAGGCAAAGGCGGTGAGGAGGAGGAAGTCCCGGAGCGGCCACATCAGGCGGCGTCCGAAACTGGCGCGGCCTCGATGGTTTCTGGCTCTGGCTCGATGATGGGGGCGACGCGCTGGACGAAACGAGCGGTCCATGTCGCGTACTCAGTTTCCGAGAAAGACACCCACAGGCAGTCGCCATTGACGGCCAGCACCTCGGCGTGGCGCGAACTCTCGGTCGGCAGGATCACGATGTCGCCGACTTCGAACGCCGCGCGGTCCATGGTGAGGTTGGCAATCGGCACGTAAATGTCGTGGTATGGCTCGATCTGGACTTTGATCTTGCCGTCGAACACATGATCGCCGGCAACGACGCCTTTGACGGCCACGATGTCACCCTTGCGGAACTTGGTCATTCGTCATCTCCATAATTGTCGAGAAGGTCTTGCTTGGCCTCGGCCTCAGTGCGGCCCCAGCCATGCGGGCTGCAGTCGGCGCCGACGTCATCGAAATGAGCGCACCAGTCGAAATCACGGATCGGAATCGGCGGGTAGACGTGGCTGCAAACGATCGGGCGTTCCATCACGAAACCCTCCGCAGCGTTGCGATCTGGCGATCCTTCTCAGCCTTGCGTGCCACGACATCCATGCGGCCCGGCGCATAGTCGAGGGCAGCCCGCTCGGCCTCGATCGTCTCGATCAGCCGCGCCTTCTCAGCCGCCGTCATCCGCATCAGCGAGGCGATTGCCTCATCATGCGCGGCCTGTGCCATCGCGGCTTCAGCCAGCCGATATTCGATATCCTCGACGCAAGCCTTCAGCGCCCGTGAAAAGCACCAGTGCGTGGCGCGGTGGCCGATCCAGGCAATGAAGTTCGTGCCGTCCTTGGAGATGGCGCGGGATTCGTGGCCCAGCGTCACCGTCCAATAATTCTCGCGGGTTTCTTCCCATGTTGCAGCTGGCGTGGTCGGGAAGGTGTGGGCTGCGGTGTTCATGGACTTGTCCTCTTTGCGTGAGGAGCTTTGTACAGACTAACTATACATAGCGCAAGGGGCTGTGCGAAAAAAGTTTAGTAGAACTGGACACGATGGATCGAGCCGCGCTATACACCCGCCGTCGCTTCAGCGTGGCAGCGTTCTGCTCACCGGGTTTGGAAGTGATTTGCGCGGGGGTCGAAAGTCCTACGGCGCGCCCGGAACTGAGGACGGACATGCCGAGAGGGTGGCCTGCGAAGCGATAGCGACCGACGACGGTTCAAGCGCGGAGCAAACGACAAAGGCTTGCCGAACTTCTATGAGCTTTGGCTTATAGGGGGAGGGGGGTCTTTGCCTCGCTCCGCTCCTTCCTCTGGTTCAAGGCGAAAAGGTGCCTTGTCCTGAGAAGAGTTCCAAGGGAACCTTATCCTGAGAACTTCAGACCTTATGGAACGGATCTACGAAAGGTTTTGCCAGCGGGCGCCGGCGAGCGATCGGTGACCACTTCGCGATCACAACGTCGGTTATCGTGACCTCGACGTCCTCGTTGCCCTCGACCTTGATGTCCTGCTGCCATTCGGGGTCGAAGCTCTCCGGCCGCAAAACCCATTCTCCTTCAGCAAAAGCAAGGGTCTTGGCCGTGTATTCGGCTTTCCCGTGCTCCAGCCGGCGAACAATCACCAGGTCGCCCTGCTCGGGCTTGATGTCGCCTGCGAAGATATCGACGGCGTGAAGGTATTCGCCGTCGTCCGCCACTCGATTAATAGATGTGCCGATTACTTTGTAGAGACGCTGTGCATGTGGCGGATAGTCGGGGTGCGCGGCAACTGGCTGGGTCGGCGTGTTCAGGTTCTTTCCTGTGAAGTCGGCGTTGCCTTCCCTCCACAGCCCGGCGGCCACCTCGCCAACTACGCGAAGCCCCACTTTGTCGGTGCCGATCTCGCCGCCGTTCAGAAGCCAGTAGAAATCTGCCTTGGTCACGTTGGCGATGGCCACAAGCGTGGCATGACGCGGCCGAATCTCTCCTTTTTCCCACTGTGCCACCGCGCTGCGCGTCTTGTGGACGGCGTTCGCGAGATCTTCCTGGGTCATCTTCGCATCGCTGCGGGCTTTGAAGATTCGGGCATTGAGTTCCATCGGCGCAACATATTCGTCGTCCAAATCACAATCTCCGATAGTCTCACTTGACGGGCTGTTAGTTAAACTGTACATGACGAAGACCGAAGCAAATTTGGTTGTGCAGATATGACCCCGTCTCTCACTGGAATGGACGCCGTAAAGGACAGGATGCCGCTCGCCAGGCTGGCGCGCGAAATTGGCATCACCCGCGGAGCTGTCGCGCAGTGGGAGAAAGTGCCGGCAGAGCGCATCGGTGACGTCGCTCGAGTCACCGGCATTCCGATGGAGCGTTTGCGGCCCGATTTGTTCGAAGCTTCGGGGCAGGCAGCGTGAGCATCCAATTCGCAAAGCCGGACGATTACGCCAAGTCGTTGCCGGCCAACATAGGGGCCGCTCGTCTCCCGCAAACCTATGAGAGCGCAAAGACCGCGCTGGCAAATTGCGCATCGATCGACGAGTGCCAGACATGGGCCGATAAGGCGGCGGCTCTCGCCTCCTACGCCAAGCAGGCTGACGACGACGAGTTGATGAAGATGGCGACGCGCATCCGCGACCGCGCCATCCGTCGGGCGGGCGAACTGCTGAAGCAGATAGAACCTCAACACGGCAAAAACCAGAACATTGGTGGGGACGCCACCACCAAAGTTCTCACCAGAAAAGACGCGGCTGCTGATGCGGGGATGTCCCGCGACCAGATGCACACTGCCTTGCGCGTGGCCAACGTCCCGCAGGCAGAGTTCGATAAACAGGTCGAAAGCGCCAACCCGCCAACGGTCACCGCGCTGGCAGAGCAGGGGAAGAAGCCGGCGCCAAAACCAGTCATCGATCTGCAAGGCCGCGACCCGGGCGAGTTCAATCGCTCCCTGCACTTCGTCGCGGAATTCGAGGACTACGCCGCCGCAGTTTCCAAGTTCGACCTCGAACTGATCTTGCCCGCCCTGACGCCGGAAGAGGTCAGTCGCGTGCGTGTCGCCATCACCACAATCGATGCGGCCCATGACCGCATTATCACAAGGATCTGACATGTCGGAAACCAGTGTCTATTCGGAAGTGCGGAAGATAATCGCGGACAAGATTGCCGCCGGTGAAATCGTCATCGTCGATTGGCTCACGCATGAAATCGTAGCCGGCAAGCCAGGGATCGAAGGGACGGATACCGAGTTCTACCGAGTCTGCGCCTACACGCACGTGAAGGACTTGGTGAAGCGCTGCGTCGGCAAGTATGACGCTCGGCCCGAGACGGATCGCCAGCTTACACTTGCCGGCTTTGAACACCTGCAGGTCGCCTACACAGTCGACCGGGAAGGGCGGGTTACCCTTGTCCCGGTCGATCAGCTTTCCGATTCCGAAATCATAGGCAGAGCAAAAGCCTACGATCTGATGGCGGAAGGCTGCCGGGCTCATGCCCGTGAGCTTCGTTCCTATCTTCGCGAACGTCGTAGCGCGGCGTGACATCAATGCGAACCCGACCGCAAAGCCTTGCGAAGATCCCGCTCCAGATCACGAGCGGCATCGATTGGCATAACGAGGCGAGAGACTATTCGGCGCTCGGCTCCGTCGTAGCCAACCACGGCGAAATCATCGAGCGCAACGATGCGCACAAAATGCTCTGTCACCTCAACTTTCGTCACAGTCACGAAGCGCGTCCAGACTGTGTCCGGTTCGGTCATGTTCGGCGGTTCGGTAGGATCGTGTTCAGACATCGGTCAGTTTCCCATTCGCTGCCGTTAATCGCTGTCTCGGTGGCGGATACCCCAATGGCGGGGTGCAACGTCGCCATTGGGGAACAATTCGGGGTGGCGGCATGAGCCTCGCCCGTGAATTCGTCAGCACCACCAAGACCGAAGCGCAGAAAGCGTTGCTGGTCGGCAAGCCGGTCACCACCAAGGAAGTCGTTGTCGCCACGATTACCGGCAAACTGCCTGGTATGATCAAGGACGCCGCCCGCAAGCTTGCCATGGCCTCGACCGCCGCCGAAATCCTCGACGCCCGAGACGCCGCCAAGATTTCCTACACCACGGCGCAGATGGCCGGGCGCATCGCCAAGGCGAAAGGCGCGCATGATCAGGTTGTCGCCGCCGCGCACCGCGCGCAGGCCGACGCGCTGGAAATCGAGGCTGCGGCCAAGCGCCGGTTGGCCGATGAATACGATGGCGCCCAAGAGCGCGGCGAAATCCAGAAGGCCGGCGGCAATCGCAAGATCAAAATTCCAGACGGGAATAATGATCCCGCCACCGCCGCCGAGATCGGCATCCCGAGCAAAGAAATCCACGACGCCCGTCAGATAAGGGATGCCATCGCAGCGAACCCGACGGCCGTCCGTGACGCGCTCGATCAGATCCTGAAGGAAGGTGACGAGCCGACGCGCGCCGCCCTCCGCAAGGCCATCGGGCCGGCGGCGAAGTATGTCCGCGCCGACGAGCAAACCGCCAAGAAGGAACGTCGCGGCGAGCGCGAAATCGAGCTCGCAGCCAAAATCCACGCACTGCCCGGCAAGCGCTACGGCGTCATCGTCGCGGATCCGGAATGGCGCTTCGAACCTTACAGCCGCGAAACCGGTATGGATCGCGCTGCCGACAACCATTACCCCACCAGCGCTCTCGAAGAGATCATGGCGCGCGACGTCGGGTCGATCGCCGCTGACGATTGCGTGCTGTTCCTCTGGGCAACGGCACCGATGCTGCCGCAGGCCCTGCAGGTTCTTGCGGCTTGGGGCTTCGTCTACAAGACGCACGCCATCTGGTTCAAGCAGCGGGCCGGCGACGGCAGGGGCACCGGATACTGGTTCCTCGGCGAGCATGAACTGCTGCTTGTTGGCGTGCGCGGCGATGTCGTGGCGCCCGCTATGGGCACGCAGGCCCGGTCGGTCTTTCTGGCGCCTATCGGCGGTCATTCGGAGAAGCCTGACGTCGCACTCGAGATCATCGAATCGTATTTCCCAAATCTGCCCAAGATCGAATTGAACCGGCGCGGACCTGCGCGGCCTGGCTGGGACGCTTGGGGCAACGAAGCTGAAGAACAGCATTTGCCAAGCGGCGCGGCGGCGTGCGCGGTGAATAGCCCGGCGGTGACCTCCGCCGCACCGTCGGGCAACAATTCCCATGCAAAGCCCTTGGCTGAGCAGGACAGCACGGTTGCCCCCGCACCGTCGGAACAAGTCGGGGCACTCGCATGAGCCAGGTCTGGCCGATGCTCGCTGTCCTTGGGCTGCTGATGTCGCAAGCCGGGACGATGCTGATGCTTCATCGCCTGCAGCGCCGCGTGGCAGCGTCCGAGCTTCGCGAACTCTATCGGGATCGGGGGGTTCTATGAGCGCGATCTGGACGCAAGACGGAACGGTCCTCGTCTTCGATGCTGAGGTCGGCACCGCGTCCGGTCGCAGTGAGCATGAAGCCTGGGAAAAAATTGAAGCGCGCAAGGCGACGAAGCGGGTCATGCGCAACACCGGGAGGCGCCTGTGAGGCCCGCCGGCGCAACCAATCTCAAATGGTCGATGTCCGACGTCGACTTTGTCGTCGGTCTCGCTCGCTCCGGTCGGACGGCATCTGAGATTGTCGAGCGCGTGAGCGGCAGAGGCATCATCGCTTCACCCGAGGAAATTCGTGAACTGTGCTGGCAATCGGGGCTTACGGTGCGCTCGGCGCCGAGGTTGGCCCGATGATCGCCGCGGCATTCCTACTCGGCATAGGCGTCGGCTGGGCCGCTTCGCGCTACGCAATCGCGAAGCGTGAGACCCAGGCGGACGAGCTTCGGTTTCTTCTCGCCCCGGTGGTCCAGCACTCCGTTGAAGACGCTGCGCGTCAGGCCGGGTGCTGATGAAAAAACATCGTCATCATTTGCCGCGCGGGGCGGAAATTGGCGCCCCCCAAACTGTAGCTCCAACTGGACCGACCTCTGAGCCTGCAAGCGTGCGGTTCGATCCATTGGACATTCCTTTTCTACCGTATTGGCCGGAGATTCCGGCTGGTTCCCAACGATCAAAAGGTAACTCGTTGGGGTTCAACAATGAAAGACAAGAGAGTTGGCAAGTTTGCCAAAAGTCATAGCGAGAGTGAGATGAGTACGACCGCTCTACACAAGGGCCGCGAATATTACGACGCCTTGATGGATGCCGAATATCGCGGGCGGAAAGACAGAAATGGATCGGCCAGGTCTCGTTTGGCCGACGATCTCGGAGTGAACGAGAACAAGCTTCTCCGGCTTGAATACAAGATCGAGGAGATGAGGGACATCGGGGGTGAGCTCTACCGCCGTCTTCGGATTTGGTACGAGGCCATCTGTGAAGGAAACGAGGCCGCAGCGCTGCAAATGCGCGAAGAACGGCTCCAACTGAAGGCAAGACGAAATGCGGTTCATCGCAGGCCTGGTGATACGGGCGGCAGAGAAAATCATGCTCGTGATTGAGCGGGCGAGGCAGAGGAAAAAGTGATGGCGAAAGCGAAGAAGACGAGCATCAACGAAGGCGAAGCATACGATCCTTACACGTCACGCGGCCCGTCGGCGGTGCCGGAGTCCGATACGACGGAGCACCCCGCGCCGCCGATCAATTCCGAACTGACGCCGGCCGAGCGCAAGGCGCTGTTCATGGACCACTACCGGCCCATCGCGGCGCAACTCGAAATCGTGAACGAGGCCAAGGGCGAATACAACCGCCTGCGCAAACTGGCGAAGGCTGACAAGATCAAACTGGCCGATATTGACTTCGCGCTTCGTTGCGCCGAGGTGGATGACGGAAACATCATCGTCGATGACCTTCGCCGCCAGTCAGAAATCGCCGCATGGTTTGCTCTGCCGGTCGAATATCAGCCCGACATGTTCGGCGACTTCAACCGCGAGCCATCCGAGGACAGGGCACGCCGAGAGGGCCGGAAAGCCGGCGCGACGGGTGTTGGCTCCAATCCCTATGATGAAAACAGCGAGCCGGGCAAAGCCTGGGCGGAAGCCTGGTCCGGCGAGCAGAAGATAGCGCGTGCGGCGCTTGTCGTCGCCATGACCAAGCGCAACGAACTGATTAAAGGCGCCGACAACGGCGAGGATCCGTTCGGCGAAGAATCCGACGACGACCATCGCGAAGCAGCGGAGTAGCGCCCATGAACATAGCCGCTCGCACCATCCTCGCCGACATCGACGCCGAACTGTCGAACGTCATCCCGATCAAGCCTGGGCACCGGCCTGATGCCGACAAGCTCGCCGATCTCCACCGCAAGGAAGCCCACAACTGCCAGCAGCGGATTGCCGCGACCAAGCGCGGCCTGAAGGCTGATCTCGCCACGTTCGCAACATCGCGCAAGGCGGAGAAGGCACGGCATGACGCGGCCATGCTGGCGCTCGGCGAAGATGAAGCATGGGCCAGGCAGCGCGCGGCTGAAGCCATCGCCGAGGATGAACGGCTGGCGAAGTACAACCGCGCCGCTATCGAAGCGCTGGCGGAGTAGGGGCGATGCGTATCTATCTCGCCGGCCCGATGCCAACCGAAGACATCCTGCGCTGCTTCTACGCGCCACCCATGAGCTATTGAGATGATGAAAGCGTCAGACATCAATCCAGGAATCCGCATCGGTTCGCTGGTCGCGGTCAGCAAGACAAGCCGGACCTTGTCGAGCGGCCGGAAGATGCCGGCATGGTCGCTCAAGTGCGATTGCGGAACCGTCGTCATAGCGATGACCGTCAACATCACCAAGGGCAAGCACCAGTCTTGTGGCTGCCGGCGGCTGGATTGGATGACCGATTACTATCCCGGAGACACCAAGAGACCGGAATATAGCGTCTATCGGCAGATGCTGGACCGCTGCTACCTCGAAACGGCGCCGAATTTCCAATGGTATGGCGGCAAGGGCGTCTCAGTCTGCGAGCGCTGGCGCCGTGGCACGAACGAGTTGACTGGCTTCCAAGCCTTTATGGCCGATATGGGCGATCGCCCGGAAGGGTTGACGCTCGACCGCGAAGATCCGCGCCTGCCCTACGAGCCGACCAATTGCCGTTGGGCAACATGGGCCGTCCAAGCGCTCAATCGGCGCGAGCACCACATGTCTCCATCAGAGCGAGCGGTACTGAGACGGCAGCGAAATGAGGCTCGCCGCGGTGAGCGTTCGCCGCTGGCGAAGCTGAAAGACGCCCAGGTCGCCGTCATTAAACGCATGTTGAGCGAAGGCGCCAGAACGTCCGTATTGGCGAGGCAGTTCAACATCTCGCCGCAGACGATTTCCAACATCAAAGCGGGTAGGGACTGGACCCATGTTCCGGCCGAGGTGTCCGCTTGATCATCCTCGCCTTCGATCAATCGATCGCTCGCACCGGCTGGGCTGTCTATGAGCCGCCAGTGCACGGCAAAATGCTGATCGGCTCGTTCACCTCCCGGCCCGAGACGAACATGTCGACCGAGGCCAAGACGGCGATCTTCTGCGATGAGATCGAAAAGCTGTTCAAGGCGCACAAGCCACAGTTCGTCATCTGGGAGGCGGCGGCCGAGGTGATCCGGTCCTTTGCCAAGCAGGGCAAGACCGATCTCATCGGCGAGCAGAAGGTGCAGGGCGTCACGGTCAACGCGGACCAGCTCATTCTGCGCGATATCCAAGGGCACATCCGCCACGCGGCGCGCGCCCGGCGCATTCCCTATGAGCCGGTCCAGCCCAAGACATGGCGGGCAGCAATCCTGAAGAACGGCAACCTTGGCCGCGACGATGCGAAGAAGAAGGCCAAGGAGATGTGCCAGATGCTGCGGATCGCGGTGCGCAACGATGACCAGGCCGAGGCCGCTCTCATAGCCCTTTATGGCGCTGGCACCCAGACGTTTCGGATGATGACGGCGAGGGCGGCGGCATGAGGTATGGCAGCGTCGCCAGCGGCATCGAGGCGGCTTCCACGGCATGGTCACCGCTTGGCTGGCAGGCGGCGTTCCTGGCAGAGATAGAGCCGTTCCCGTGCCATGTCCTTCATGAGCATTATTCCAGTGGGCGGCCACAGTTCATGCCCGACCCTGACCAGCCGGGGTTGAAGCCGAAGGACCGCAAGGCACGGATTGCCGCGATGAAGGCGATCATGGGCCTTCCCGAGCGCGCCAACGGCGTTCCCAACCATGGCGACATGACGCAATTCGAGGAGTGGCCTGACCATGCAATTGACCTTCTTGTCGGAGGAACCCCGTGCCAGACCTATTCCGTCGCGGGTCTCAGAAAAGGATTGGATGACCCGCGTGGTGACCTCATGCTCACCTATGTTGCGATTGCTCGCCGATATCGGCCCCGATGGCTGGTCTGGGAGAACGTCTTCGGTGTCCTTTCAAGCAAGGGAGGACGAGATTTTGCAAGCCTTCTGGGACTGCTCTCCGGACGACGCGTCGAAGTCCCGGCGGGCGGATGGAAGTCTTCGGGAATTGTCGAAGGCTACAGCGGCGCATACGGCCTCTCATGGCGGGTGCTTGACACTCAATATGTCAGAGTGGACGGGGCTCCCCGCGCACTTCCCCAGAGACGAAGGCGTGTGTTCGTTGTCGGACATACTGGAGGCGACTGGCGACGTGCCGCGGCGGTTCTACTTGAGCGGGAAGGCCTGTCGGGGAATCCTGCGCCGCGCCGTGAACAGGGCAAAGGTGTTGCCCCAACAATTGCTGCACGCCCTACAGGCGGTGGCGGGTTAGGAACGGACTTCGATTTAGACGGTGGTCAGCCCACCGTCTCAGCGGTGGCCGGCTGCATGATCCGTCAGGATCACGGCGGCGTCGATTCGCAGACGGCGTTGAACGGGTATCAGATACCCGTTGCCGAGGCTTTTGGCGGGAACAACTGTTCAGGCCCGATCGAAGCAGCGGCCAGACTGGCCGCTCACGGCGGCCCGGCCGGTCGGATGGATTTCGCAAGCGAAACGTTTGTGGTTGCCAATCCGCTTCGCGCTCAATCGCAGCATAGCCACAGGCTGGACAGCGACAATGTCATTGTCGCTCCGGTCGCGCATGAGGTCGCCGAAACGCTGACCAGCAACGGCGATGCTCACAGCGGCTTCCGGGAAGCCGCTGGTCTGGTCGCGCACAGCCTTCGGGCCGAAGGCTTCGACGCCAGCGAGGATGGCACGGGGCGCGGTACGCCGCTGGTGCCGATCGCCTTCGACACGACGCAGATCACCAGCAAAGCGAACCGGAGCAATCCGAAGCAGGGTGACCCGTGTCACCCTCTCGCGGCGGGAGCGCACCCGCCAGCGATAGCGTTCACGCCGCAAAATGATGGTGGAGACGCAACCGAAGAACTGTCGCCGACCTTGCGCGTAGGTACAGGCCTGCCTGAACGCGGTGAAGGAATGGCAGTCTGCCATTCCTTGCCAATGCAGATGCAATGGGCGGTGCGCCGCCTGACGCCAGCGGAGTGCGCACGCCTTCAGGGCTTTCCCGACGATCATTGCCGTATCCCATGGCGCGGCAAGCCTGCCGAGCAGTGCCCCGACGGACCGCAATACAAAGCCTACGGCAACAGCATGTCCACCAACGTCATGCGCTGGCTTGGCGAACGGATTGAGATGGTCGAACAGATTGCGGCTGACCTCGAAAAGGAGGCGGCGGCATGAATGCCATGGAACGCAACTTCCGCGCGCCGCTGCCTGATGCCGTCGAGGCAGAACAAGCGCTGCTCGGGGCCATCCTGAAGTCGAATGACGCCTATTGGCGCGTCGCGGGGTTCCTCAAACCCAACCACTTCCATGAGAAGCTGCACGGCGACCTGTTCGAGGTCATGGGCACGATGATCGCTGAAGGGCGGCCGGCCAACCCGATCACGATGAAGCCCTATGTCCTGGCGGATACGATGGTCGGTGAACTGACACTGTTCCAGTACATGATCCGGCTCCTGGCCGAAGCTGTCACCACGTCCGGCGCCTATGACTATGCCCGCGGCATCATCGAGATGTGGGCTAGACACCAGCTCATCGCCACGGCCAATGATCTCGACGCCCTGGCCCGCAACATGCCGGTCGACATGACGCCGGAGAAGATCATCAGCGCGACGGCCGACGAACTCACCCGAATAGCCCAAGAGGGCAACGAACGCGCCGCCTCGCTGAAATATGGGGTGCTGCTGCCAAAGGCGATCGACAAGGCCGCCAAGTCGAGCGCGGACGCCTCTGCTCTGATCCCATGGTTCCTGCCGGAGATCGCAAGCGTGGTCGGCGGGAGCCGCCGCGGCAACCTCACCGGCTTCATGTCGGATTCGGGCGGCGGCAAAACCTCGATGGCGCTTCAGCAATGCCGCCACGCGGCCATGGAGGGCTTTCGGTCGGCATTCTTCACCATCGAGATCACCGACGAGGAAGCGGCCCTCCAGGCGGCCGCACAGGCCTGCGGGATCAGTCTCGACCGGATCGACAACTACACGCTCAACAGCAAGGAGGGCGGGGCGCTAGAGGCTGAAATGATGTCTGCGCTCGACATCCCGTTCGATATCGTTCCTTTCGCCGAGTGTTCGCTGTCCGACATCCGCATCAAGGCCGAGGCGATGAAAAAGTCGGTTGGGCTCGACCAGATCATCATCGACCACGCCAAGATGATCACACTGCCGGGAAAATCCAACGATCTCTTCGCCGAACGGATCAACGCGCTCTATCGCGGGCTGAAGGGCCTCGCCAAGACGCTCAACATATCGATTGTGATCCTGATCCAGCGCAACGACGAATGGAAGGCACGCATCAGGGCAGGCGGGTCGATGCGGCCGCTTCTGGGTGATGCCTATGGCGGCGGCTCCATCAAGCAGAACCTGGACGTCTGGTTCTCACTCTATCGTCCAGAGCCACTGTTGAAGGAACTTATCCCGTCGCTGCCGCCCGAGCGCGAGCGCGACGGCGAACTGACGCGCCGGCAGAAGATGTTGCAGGACTACGAGAAATCGCGCGGCAAGGCGTGGATCATCAACCATAAGCGACGCCGCGGTGAGCCAGGCACATCAGCCGAAATCCGATTTGAAGCCGAGTTCACCCGGTTTACGTCCGCCTATGATGCGCCAGAGCCGGGTTTGTTTGAGGAGGGCTTTTGATGGCCCGGCTCATTGTTCCAAAGGAGTTCATGTGATGCGTCATTGGACAGATCAGGAAAAGCAGCAGATCGCCAAGCTTCTCAGGCAGGGCAAGCACGCGCGCGAGATAGGCCATTTGTTCGGCCGGTCGAAATCCGCGGTGATCAGCCTCATTCATCGGGAGCCGGAACTGAAGGCGATCGGTCTGCCTCGACAGTGGAGACGAGCGGCATGAGCACAATGTGGGACGGAAGAGTACTCCATGTCGTCGAGCCTGGGACGCGGATCTCTGATCCAAAAGGCCGCAAGCCCGACATTGTCGTTGACGATAACACAGTCGCGGTCATGTATCGGTCGCTCTATTGCACCGCCTCGACCGAAGCGAAGATCATCGCGAAGATTGAAGCCATGCCGCGCGGTGGCATTGAGGTGGCGAGGTGACAGCCAGCTTCCTGCCCGAGTTCAACGCCGTGCCCGTCCGTGGCGGCTATCGCGGCTCATATCGGTTGTTTGACAGTCAGCCCTTCCGGTTCATCCCTGGCTGCGAGCCTTATCCTACAGCGGGCAGGGCGCTGGAAGCCGCGAAAGACTATGTGCGCGAACGGCTGAACCCGCCGATCCGAGGTGAGGTGACAGAGGCCCGCGACGTGCTTGGTGTGGACCAATGGCACCATGAGCGGGCAGCACGCGCCGCGGCAGAGCAGGAACAGGCGCTTGGTGCCATCGTGGTCAAAGGGCGTCAGGTCAAGGTCGAGCGGAGGCAGAGGGCATGAGCCAGATTATCACGAACGAAATAAACGAGCGCCGGCATAGGGTCATCATTGATCGGCATGAGTTGAAGCGGATCATCGCCGCTGCGATATGCTCGCAACTTGGAATTAAGCCCGGCGCACCGGGGCAGACCATGGATTTCAAATTCCAGGATGAGATGGAAGGATCGCCAGGGTACAAAGTCGGCGTTGGTTGCATTGTCGATATCGTTGAGGATCTGCTCCCCCAGCCACAGGCAGCAGCCTGATGTTCGTCGCCAGATACTCCCGCACCATGGCCGGCGCACAGCGCCTCGCAGAGCAGCGCGGGCGCTCATTCCCGGCCATCGAGCCCCCGAAGCCGAAACCCGCGTCTGTGGCCGTCCCCGTGGCGGTGGAGAAGCCCGCAAAGCCTGTCGTCGGCCTGTGCACCCGCAATGTCGTTGTGGTCAACTTCACACCTCGGACCAAGACGCAGCAGATCATCGCCGACATGGCGCATCAGCATGGAGTGACCTACGCCGACGTCATCTCCAAAAGCCGGCGCCACCACTTCGTCAAGGCCAGGACAGAGGCCATTTGGGCGCTGAAGGACTGGAATCCGAGCCTGAGCCTTCCGCAGATTGGCCGGCTGATGGGTGGCAGGGACCATACGACGATTCTTCACGCACTGCGCAAGCGAGGGCTTTGATGGTCGATCCGCGTGTCATCGCCTTGTGCTTGGAATTCGGCATCGAGATCGTGCCGGCCAACAAGTATCCAGACATAGGGCAGACGCGCGCCGTGGCATCAATCCAGCGCATCATCGAACGCTTCGGCGAGCACCACGCAAGGGCCGTCATGCGCACCTTGGCCGAGACCGCGAACAACAAGGCGCTGCTCGACGAAAGCGGGCTATGGGCCGCCAGTGACCTGTTGCGAGCCTATGCCAAGGTTTACCAGGAGCGGCCGAGCGATTGGTTCGAGGTCTGGGACGCGGCACCAGTCGGCGAGCTCCAGTTCGTTGCCCAGCAATTGCGCGGCTTCGTCAAGATCAGACCGGCGCTGGCAGGAATGGTGCAGGAGCGGCTATATAAGCGGTTCGGGAAATGGGCGGATCAGCCAGACCTTTATGACGACAGACGGCAGGCGTAAGATGCGCCGGAGAGGACCAAGGCAATGCCAAATCATGTGACGACGCGCTGCACGATCATCGGGCCAGCCGAGGACATAGCGGCTTTCCACGCCGCCATGATCCGCACAAACGAGAAGGGGGAGACGTTCCTCGACTTCGAACAGATCATACCGATGCCGGCTTCTGCCGGCGATGTTGTCGAGGACGGTCTGTCCCCGGATATCCTGGCCATCATGGCCCGGTCGAGCAGCATCGTGGACATCTGGAATCGCCTGCGAAAGCACGACACCAATGGCTTCTTGGGTGAGTGGAAAGGCTATGTCGGTTTCGAGGATGGCGAAATCGAAGAGCGGCTGGAACGCCTATACCCCGGATGCCTCGACAGAGCCCGCAAGATGGCGCTCTGCATAGGGGAGACGGGCCACAAATCGTGGTACGATTGGTCAATCGCCAATTGGGGCACAAAGTGGAATTCCTACGATTTCGAATTGGTCAGCGAGGATCCGTTCCAATTCCTGTTCCAGACGGCATGGAGCTTCCCCGAGCCTGTGTTCGTGGCCTTGGCTAAGCGCTATCCCACACTCCAGTTCGAGTGCCTGTCGTTCGATGAAGGCTGGAATTTCGCCGCAACTGGCTTTTTCAACCCGACGGACGGAAAACCGGATTGGAAGATTTGCGACGCCACGGACGCGCTCTATGAGCAGGTCTATGGCGAGAAGTACGTTCGTGAGCCTGACGAAGCGGAGAGCGCTTGAGATGAACATCGGGGAAATCGCAGAACGTTTCATCCGCGCCGCCGAGATCGAGCGCGCCAGCCATGAGCATGTCGGGCCGACGCCACTACGCGCGCAGCAACTGCCCTATGTCCACGACCAGGCAGACAAGAATGGCTGGGGCAAGGCCAGGGAACAGCGCGTCATCAAGAAGGGCAAGCTCATCCAAGGCGACTGGCTCGACGAGCATGAAGACCCGCTGGCGGCCGAGCGCAAGGCGTTCTGGGAGCGCATCGGCTTCATGCCGTCGGCGCATGAGATCAGCGAACTCGAGGCGCTGCACGAATGGCTGCTGTCCGTTGGCAATGACAATGAACGCCGCGCGCTCCTCGCATGGGCTCGAGCCAAGGTCGGCGGCAAGTCTTTCCGGCGCTGGTGTTTCAAGACCGAGGGCATCCATCCCAACACCGGCCGCGCAAGAAAAGATCGGGCTTTGGCTCAAATTTCGGCCATTCTGGTTCGCAACGCATCGCAGCATAGCGGATCGGCCCAAATCAGGCTGTTGCCTAATACCCCTGAAATCAGTGATATTTGTGCCACAATCCCGGAAGATGCGGGAGAGCGAGACTGCCTCAATTCCTGGATCGCTGATGGCGCTTTCGCCAAGATCCTTTCCTCCGAACATGACGATTTTAGCTGGGCATCCAAGCGCAACCAGGCCCGCCGCCAGCGAGAGCAGCAGCGCAGGAAGCAGGCGGCGTGATGGGCGACACCTTCGAAACTGTGAACGTGGTCGATGATGTCGTGTACTGCTGGCAGACCCAGCGCATCGAGCATCCCGAAGACCCGGAGCAGTACGTCAACGTCAGAAGCCCGGTTAAGCAACTGATGAATGGCCTTATCGTGCCATGCTCGGCAGCGGATATGTGCCACTTTCAACCTGACGCGCCAGCATGGTCGACGGGCGTCGAATACATCGAAACGTTGGCCGCACCAGATCGCGCAAACTATGATGCGCTGGTCGCAAGGCTGGCCACAGCGAAGCCCGAGGACTTGCCGACGATAGCGGCTGAGATATTCCGCGCCGGCTACGCTCAGGGCCACATCGACGGCTTCGATCTATGCCGAGACTAGCCGCACAGGACATCTCCATGCGCATCCTCATCCTCGCCGCCATGCTGGCTCTATCAGCATGCGGGCATCAGCCTTGCACCATGCGAGAGTGGGCAACCAACCCGAGGTGCAGCTAGAGTTTGGCCTGTGCCAGCACATCATTCATCCGTGCCTGCCATCCATCGCCTGTCGCCTTGAACTTGGCTATGACAGCGGGAACAGTACGTGCTAGAAAATAAGCGGGCCGATTTGGTGCTGGAAACACCGCCTCGACCCTGACCACCACGATCGGATGAGGATCGGAGAGGCTGTGAATTCTCATACGCTGATATGCGGGCGCTGCAAGTCGCCTTTTGTGCGGCGGCCTGTCCGTTCTGGGCGAGTTCCCAAGAATTGCTATGAGTGTGGGCCGCTTACATCCGGCGAGCGCTCACGCATGGCCAGAGCGGCCCATGCCAAGCCTTGCATGGACTGCGGCGGCGCCAGGAAGAAGGGCAGCAAGCGCTGCGATCAGTGTGCAGCAGAAGAGAAGCGCCGCGTCAAACATGAGGCCAACCTACGGCGCAGCCAAGACCGGCCGGGGTACATTCCGCAGGCGGTACGATGTGCCAATGCGGACAAGGACAGGTCGAAGGAATATGCGCGGCGCCTAGCCAAGCGACTGGGCATGAAGGTTGAGCAATACCTCGAAGCCAAGGCTGAATTGGCGGGCAAGAAGCTGGCAAGCCATCCTGCCGCAGTAGCGCGTCGAGAGATCAGTAAGGCAGAGACCCAAGTCCGTTATGCCAAGGTCAATGCGGCCAGGGCACAGAAAAGGCAAGAGCGTGAACGGCTGAAGGCTGAGGCGCTAGCGCTCTACCCTTGGCGAGCCCGCAGCCTATCGGAAGCAGAGCGCTGGCATATGCGCTACCGAATGGACCCAGCCTTCAGGATCAAGGAGAACCTGCGAGCGGCACTGAAGAAGAAGCGCATGGGCAGGACTAGCAACTGGGGCTACTGCCTGCGCAGGGCCATGGTGCAGGGCAGGTCAGCACCAAGCATCGAGGCCTAGACCACATCCTGCCTCTGTCATCATTCGACATGAGCAACGATGACGATGTGCGAGCAGCTTGGGCAATCACCAACCTGCGACCGATGTGGGCCAAAGAGAACATCGCCAAGGGCGCGAAGGTGCTCACTCTCCTGTAGGTTGTGCCATGCCCCCTATTAAGGTTCCGGTTGCATTTTCCCCAGAGTATGCGGGACGGCGTAGCCCAATCCATCCGCGTCTGAGCGATTTTCAGATTTCGGCTTTCCTATACCTTGGGGCGGGCCTGTAATTGGCAGGTCAGGCGCCGGAAGACATCGACCGAAAGACGCTGGCAAGCTTGCTTGACCTGACGCCGGTTCGCATCGACCAGCTTGTTCGGGAAGGTCACATTCCAAAGCTTGGCCGAGGCCGGTATCCGCTGGAAGCTTCGGTGCACGGCTACATCAAGTTCCTGAAGGGGACGATCGCCGGGCAGACGAAAAGCGCATCGAGCAATCGGGCGCAGGATGCCAGGGCGGCTGAAATTGAACTGCGCATGGCCAGGGAAGATCGACGCATCGTCGACATGGGCGAGGCGGTGGCCGCGCTCGACAAGGTGACAGGTGACTTCCTGCAGTCGATCGGCGGTTTGCCGGCGCGCATAACCAGAGAACCCCGTGAACGGCAGCGCATCGAAGCCATCTGCGACGCCGAGCGGCTTCGCCTCAGTGACCGTTTTGCCGAAAGCGCACAGGCTTTACGCTCGGGTCTCCCGGCTGATCAAGCCGACGACGAGGACGACGCCTGACGAGTGGGCTCGCCAGAACAGAATCTATCCGCCGACGGCCGGTGTCCCGGGGCCGCGTGATCCAAGCCTGACGCCGTACATCGTTGCTCCTACGCGAGCAGTCCATGCCAGGACACACAAACGGGTTGCTCTGGTGTGTGGTTCCCAGATGGGGAAATCCGACGGGGCGCTCGACATCATCGGCGAGCGGTTCGATACGGCGCCGGTGCCGACGCTCTATCTCGGGCCGACCAAGCAGTTCCTGCAAGACCAGTGGGAACCGCGGGTGATGGATCTGCTCGACGGCACCAAGGCTCTCCGGGGCAAGGTGGCGCGCGGCAAGCGCATGAAGGTGCTGCGCAAGCTGATCTCCGGTGTCCCGCTTCGGCTGGCGCATGGCGGATCGTCGACGGCGCTGAAGTCCGATCCATTCGGCTTGGCCCTGACCGATGAGGCCGACGAGCTCATGGCCAACGTCAAAGGGGCGGGCGATCCGATCCGTCTGGTCGACAGGCGCGGCGATACCTACGCGGATTTCGTACACTACATCACGAGCACCCCGAGCGAAGGGCCGTCCGACGTGGAAGTCGATCCTGAAAGCGGGCTGGAATTCTGGGCAGAGATCGATCCGCAGGAGATTTCCTCGACGATCTGGCGCATTTGGCAGTCGGGGACTCGGTATCATTGGGCCTGGCCGTGCCCGCATTGCTCGGAATATTTCATTCCGCGGTTCAAATGCCTGAAGTGGGAGAAGCCGAAATCTGCCGACGGTCGCGACCTGAAGTCGACGGCGACACTGGCGAAGAACACGGCGCACATCGATTGCCCGCGGTGCGGGTGCGAGATCACCGACGACAGCAAGCCCGGCATGAACGAGCGCGGCGTCTATGTCGCGCCGGGGCAGTCGATCACACCGGATGGTGTGGTGCTGGGTCCGGTCCCGGAAAGCGTCACGATATCCTTCTGGGTGTCGGGGCTTGCCTCACCGTTCCAGACATGGGGCGAGCGCGCGGCGGAATATGTCGAGGCTGTTCGCTCCGGTGAAGCGGCCGAAATCCAGGCTGTCGTCAATGGCGGCATGGGCGAGCTCTATGCTCCCGGCTCCGGTGACGTGCCGGAATGGCGTGAGCTGGAGAAGCTAAAGAGCCCCGAGCAGCCCTATGTGTTGGGCGAGGTTCCGTCCTGGGTCAAGTTTTTGACGCTGGCCTGCGACGTCCAGAAGGATCGCTTGATCTTCGGGATAAGGGGGTGGGGCCATCGGTCGACCTCCTGCCTGGTGCAGCTTGGGGAATTGTACGGCAACACGGCAGAGGAAGAGGTCTGGGAAGACCTTGAAGAGGTGTTGCTGGACAGGTACGGCGGCCATCCGATCCGGCTGGCGCTGATCGATTCCGGCTTCAGGCCGGGCAATCCGAAGCAGGTTCCCGAAAACCGGGTCTATTCGTTCTGCCAAAGACATGCGCGGCTCTGCCGGCCGACGAAGGGCAGGGACAGACTTCAGGGCAAGCCGATCCTCCCGAAACAGATCGAGGCGCGCGTCAACTGGCGCGGCAAGCTCGAAACCGTCGGCATCGAGCTTTTCCATGTCGACACCGACTATTTCAAGCGCACCGTGCACGAGCGGCTGCGGTGGCCGATCGGCGAGCCCGGGGCGTTCTATCTGCCGGACGATGCGCCGGACTATTACCTGCAACAGCTGGTGAGCGAGGCCCGCATCAAGCGGCCCGGCGGCAAGCCTGTCTGGGTGCAGCGCAGCAAGGAAAACCACTTCTTCGACATCGAGGCCATGCAGGCGGCGGCCGGCTGGTTCCTGGGTGCGCAGCGCATCACCGAGGTCAAGGTCGAAACCGCCCCGGTCGAAGCCGTCGCGATCAAGAAACCAAACAAGATGGCTGCCTACGCGGCGGCCCTGAACAGGTGACAAGAATGCTTGCAGGCTTGCGGAACAGGATCGCCGGCATCATCGCCGTGCCGGCCGCGCCGCAGCCGTCGGCGGGCTATCTGCGCTCGCAGCAGACCGGCGTGTCAATCTTCAACACGCAGCCGCCGGTGCTTCGCGACGCGTCGGATGACGTCCGCGCCTCCTGGGTGCAGGCGGCATCTCGCACCGTTGACGCGCTGCACAACAGCGGCTGGATCGCCGGTGTCGTCGAACAGATGATGTCGCTGATGATCGGCGATGGTCTCCAGGCCAATTTCAGGCCCGATCTCACAGTCTTCGGCTTTGATGCAAAGCAGACCTCGGAATGGGCAACTCGCGCCGAAAAGCGCTTCGCCGCCTATGCCGCGAACCCTTATGAAGTTGACGCCGGCGGGCGGTATTCACTTGCCCAGATGCAGGCGGCTTCGGTTCGGCAGTGGTTTGCCACCGGCGAGATCCTTGCGGAAATCCCGTTCATCAAGCGTGAGGGGTCGAAGGCCGGGACCAAGCTTCGGCTGCTGCCGTCACACTGGCTTTCGCAGCGCACCGACATCATGCGCCGGCTTGAACATGGCGTCTTTCTCGACCAGAACGCGGCGCCCGCCGGCTATCTGTTCGAGTTGAAAGGCAAGTGGAACGAAAAGGTTGAGGTCGAAAGGGCCGCCCGCGACGCATACGGGCGCCCTATGATCGTTCATGTGTTCGATGGTGCCGCAGGCCAGATCAGGGGCATCACGCCTCTGGCGCCCGTCCTGCGCGTTCTCAGGGACTATGACCAGTTGTCCAACGCGACGCTGTCGGCCGCGATGATCCAGGCGATTTTCGCGGCAACGGTCGAAAGCGATTATCCGACCTCGGAAATCCTCGATGCCCTGAAGGATCAGGACGAGCAGGATGGCTATGGGGTCGATGGTGCGGCCTCCCGTTTCGATGCCTTCATGGGCCAAAAGGTCGGCTGGCATCAGAACGTCAATATCGATCTCGGCCGCAACGGCAAGATCGCTCACCTGATGATGGGCGAAAAGCTGAATTTCAACCGGTCGGAACATCCGAATTCGACCTATGAGGCGTTCGCCAACTTCCTGCTACGCGAGATTGCCAGGTGTGTCGGTGCGCTCCTGCCGGACCTGACCGGCGATCATCGCGGCGAATCCTACTCCTCGATCCGTATGGGCATCGCGAAACAGTGGCCGCTGCTGCTCTATCGCAGGAAGCACATCGCGACCCCGATGCCGCAGCGCTTGGCCGAAGCGTGGCTTGAGGAAGAGATCGACCGTGGCGACATGCCATTGCCGGGCGGTGTCGACGCCTTCATCGCGAACAAGTCGGACATCTGCCGCATCGACTGGCGCGGCCCGGCCAAGCCGGTGGCCGATGAGGTCAAGGCGGCCAGCGCGCACAAGCTCTATCGCGACATGGGTGTCATGTCCGACGAGATGATCTGCGCCGATCTTGGTGTCGATCACGAAGACGTCTATCGCGCCCGCCATGAAGAAAAGGCGATGCGCGAAGACCTCGATATCCACGGCGGCGTCACCAACGGCGGCACGGATATCGACATGATGGACGAGATCGCCGCCGAAGACGCGCAAGCCGAAAAGGACGCGCAGAAGCCAGCCGGCAAGGATGCGCAGCCCAATGGCCAATAACGTCACCATCGGCGGCATCACGGTCGACATGGACGATCCATGCTCGCTGGCAACCGTGCTGAAGGCGCACCGCTTGACGGTCATTGCCGGCGGCACGGTGACCATGTCGCAGCATGGCGAGACCCGGATGCAGTTCAGCGCCGCCAATCTCAATGCGCTCGATCGTGAAATCACAAAAGCGGAAGACGCCTGCTCGCAATCGACGGGCGGCCGCAAGGCGCGCTTCGCCATGCGCGCCGGGTTCCGAAGGATAGCCTGATGTCCCATCTGATCCACATAGCCGATCGGGTCTTGAACCGGCCGCTGCTGATCACGCCAGACAAGGCGCAGGTGATCATGTCGGTGCTGGCCGGGCGGATCGGCATCAGTTCGCCCGACGCCACCCGCTTCGAAGGCGACAATATCGAGCGCGACGCCGACGGGAAAACGGTCTTCGGCCTTGATGCGTGGGGCGACAAGGTTCCGAAGCGCAAGCCGTACAATGTGAAGAACGGCGTCGGCATCCTCACGGTCACCGGTTCGATGGTGAACCGCGGCGCATGGGTTGGCGCTTCATCGGGGCTCACCTCCTACGAAGGCATCCAGCACCAGTTGAAGGCGCTGGCGACCGACGACGCGGTCAAGTCCGTGATCCTCGACCTCCATACGCCGGGCGGTGAAGCCGTCGGCGCCTTCGAGACTGCCGCCCTTGTCCGCGAACTGTCGGGGCAGAAGCGCACCGTTGCGATCGTCAACGGCATGGCGGCATCGGCTGGCTACGCGATTGCGGCCGGCGCGACCGAGATCGTCACGACGGAAACCGGCGTCGGCGGGTCCATCGGTGTCGTGCTCATGCACGCCGATTACAGCCGTGCTCTTGCCAACGAAGGCATCAGCCCAACGCTGATCTTCGCCGGCGCCCACAAGGTCGATGCGAATCCTTTCGAAGCGCTCTCGGCCGACGTGAAGGCGGACCTGCAGGCCGAGGTGAACGCCTTCTATGACCTGTTCCTGAAGACGGTCGCCAAGGGTCGCGGTAATCGCCTGACTGCCGCCATGGCCCGGAAAACGGAAGCCCGGACTTTCATCGGCCAAGCCGCCGTGGATGCCGGCATTGCCGATCGTCTCGGCTCATTCGAATCGGTCCTAGCGGACCTGACCCGCGCCTCTGGGCGCTCAACCTCGCAACCAAGGAGAACTTCCATGAGCGAGAACAACGGCGCGCCCGCCGCCAATGAAGACGCGGGCATTCCGAAAGCAACCCATGACGCAGCCGTGAAGCAGGCTCGCACCGAAGGCAAGGCCGAAGGTGTCGCCGAAGGCACCAAGGCTGGCGCCGAAGCGGAACGCACCCGCCTCTCGGCCATCATCAGCGCCGACGGCATCAAGGGCAACGCTGGCCGGCTCTCCGCCGCGCTCGAACTGGCCACGGAAAGCCCGGAGATGGCGGCCGAAAAGGTCGTTGCGTTCGCCGCGAAGAACATCGCCGAGCAGGGTCCGTCCGCGTCGCTCGCCGATCGCAGCAAGCAGCCGGACTCGCTGGCCCGGTCTGGCAATCAGCCTGCGGCAAAGGAAGACATCTGGGCCGACGTCACCGCGAAGGTCAACTCCCAGTTTGGCGTCAAGAGCGCCTGATCAACTCCCTGAAAGGACACTCCCATGACGACCCTCACCGAAGCCCGCCACGCTGGCGGTTATCTCCTTTCCGAAGCCAACGGCACGCTGTCGCGTGAAAAGAGGACAGCCGGTGGCACCCTTAGGGCTGGCGAAGTCGTCAAGCTCTCGGGCGACGATCTTGTTTCGTACGACGGCAGCGGCACTGTCGTTGGCATCGCGTTTCAGGCTGCCGTGACCGGCGACGAAATCGCATATCACGCCCGGCTCGCCGAAGTCGTTGGCGAGGCTTTGTTTTCAACCGAACAGACCGACGGCACCATCGACACCGGTGGCATCGCGGGCCTGCTCGACCTCAACATCGTCGTCCGCTGATCGCGGCTCCTCGAAAGGACAACCACAATGGCAACTATGGACATCTTCAAGGACGACGCATTCAGCATGACGTCGCTCCTCACCGCCGTCGATAGGGTCGGCTATGTGCCCGGCTTTCTCGGCTCCATCCCTGGTCTTTTCGACCCGGCTCCTGTTCGCACCGAAGCGATCTGGATCGAAGCGCGCGGCACCGAAGCCGCGCTGATCCAGACCAGCCCGCGCGGCACGCCGCTTTCCCCCAAGGTGGACGGCGCTCGCGATGCTACTCCGTTCGCCACCAAGCGCCTCGCAAAGGGTAGCAGGCTCTCGGCCTCGGAACTTTCCGGTATCCGCGAGTTTGGTTCGGAAACCGAACTGAAGCAGGTCGCGGCAGAGACGGCTCGTCGCCAGTTCCTGATTAAGCGCGACATGGATCTGACCTTCGAAAACTGGCGCCTCGGCTGCGTTCAGGGCCTCGTCACCGACGCCGACGGTTCGACCATCATCGACTGGGCATCGGCGCTTGGCCAGACCATCCCGGCCGAAGTCGACTTCGATCTCGACAACGCCAACCCGGCGTCCGGCATTATCCGCAAGAAGTGCACGGTTGCCATCCGCTCGATCACGCGCGGACTGAAGGGTCTCGGCGGCAATTCGGTCCGCGTCTACGCGATCTGCGGTGACGCCTTCTGGGATGACCTCATCGCTCATCCGGAAGTCCGCGCGACCTATCTCAACTACCAGGCAGCAGCGTCTCTGCGTGATCCTGTCGCTTGGGAGACGTTCAACTTCGGCGGCATCACATGGATCAACTATCGCGGCACCGATGACGGGTCGACCGTCGCTGTCGGCACCGACAAGGCGAAGTTCTTCCCGGCCGGTTCGGGCATCTTCAAATGGGCGATGTCCCCCGGTGAGAAGTTCGAGCACATCGGCCAGCTCGGCCAGATGTTCTATCCGGGCATCGTCCCTGACAAGGACCGCGACATGTGGGTCGACGTGGAACTCTACGCCTATCCACTTCCGGTCTGCACGATGCCGCAGGCTCTCTACCGGGCCAAGCGCACCTGATCTTGAATGTGGACTGTCCCGCGAGAATGGGCCGGTGAAACGGTTTTCATCCTCGCGGGCGGCGCCTCTGTTCTCGATCTCGACCTGTCGCCCCTCAAAGGGCGGCGGGTCATCGCCATCAACTCGGCCTGGAAGACCTATCCGCAAGCCGATGTGCTGTTCTTCGCCGACACCAGATGGTGGACGAAATACCATCCCGAGTTCGGCGGGCTGATCGTCACCACATGCGCATGGTCGGACAAGCGCATCAAGAACCTGAAGAAGATCGCGCCAGCCAAGGGCATTTCGACCAAGCCCGACGCGCTGGCACTGGAAACCACCAGTGTCACCGGCGCCATCAACCTGGCGGGGCATTTCGGGGCTTCCAGGATCGTTCTGCTCGGCGTCGACGGGCAGATCGTCAAGGGACAGCGGCATCATCACACCGATGCCTATCCATGGTCGTTCAAGGCCGACAGTTTCGGCAAGCATGCCAAGGAATTCGAAGCCATCGCGCCGTCGGTTCGCGCTGCCGGCGTCGAAATCATCAATGCCAATCCGGCCAGCGCGATCGATGTCTGGCCAAAAATCCCGTTTCAAGAGGTGATCGCAATGCTGCAGCGCGTGTCGGCGAAGCCGTCGATCTCCGTGCTCAGCATGTACGGGATGGGCGATTGCATCGTTCAACGCGCGGTTGTGCGGGAATTGATGAAGACCCGCAGCGTCGAGCTGCTGACCTATTACACCGCTATGTATCATGACCTGATCGCCGAAGGGCTCAAGGTCACGCTGGTTTCCGGGCATCTCGATCCGAGGATCCGCGACAGGGGCAATGGCAGCGGCGGCAAGGCTGGTCGGCAGCACGACAGGAAAATCGGCTACGATCACGCGCAGACCAAGAAGCACGGCACCATCCTTGCCGCGATGTTCGGTTCTGTCGGCCTGAAGTGTCCGGATCGAGCGGACTTCTCCCTGCCGGTCAAGCCGGAATGGCGGGAAGCGGCGCGCAAGCTGGTCGGCGACACCGGCGGCAAGCCGATCATGGTCTATCGGCCGATCGTGCTCAACGGCACATGGCCGTGCCCATCACGCGCGCCTGATCCTGTCGCCTATGCGGCGCTCTATCGTTCGATCAAGGACCGGTTCTTCACCGTCTCGGTCTGCAACCTCGACCAGAAGGGCGAGCACATCGTGGGCGAGGAGCAGGACGTCGACCTGAAACTGCACCATGGCGAGGCGGATTTCGAAGCGCTGGCCGGGCTGTTTGCCGAGGCTGCGCTCGTTTTCGGCAATGCCGGCTTCACGCCGATCCTGGCGCAGGCGGTGGGAACACCGAACATCTGCGTCTATGGCGGCAATGAAAGCTTCCGTTTCACCAATAGCGTCGGTGCACATCTGGCTCCGACGCTGCCGATCGAGCCGATGAAGCCCTGCGAGTGCTTCGACCGCCACCACCAGTGCGACAAGACCATCGACATGGTTGACGCGCTGCCGAAGGTGGAAGCGTTCGCCGCGCTGCATGGCAAGCAGCCGCGCGTGCTGGTGTTCGGGACGACCTACGTCGATACGCCGGAAAAGCAGGGGCTGGCCGCACAGTGGGAGGAACTGCATCGCAGGCTCAACCCCGGCGTGGCGTTGCTCCTGGTCGATAGCCATTCACCGCAGGCGCTTCCTGAAACCGTCGAGAAATACGCCTTCCCCGACAATGTCGGCCATCTGGCGCGCGGCGGCAAAGACGGCTGGGGCAGGGCCTTTTCCAAGGGCCTCGAAATGGCGATCGACGGGCAATATGACTACGTCGTCCACATCGAGGGAGACAGCCTGTTCAAGCGACCGGTGATGCCGATCATCCGCCAGATGATGGCGGCCGGCATCAAGGCGGCATCGGTCCCGGTTGAAGGGACCAAGCGCCAAGAAACCGGCTGGGCTGAGACCGGCCTGATGTTCTTCAGCGTCGACTATCTCTGGCAGTCGAAGTTCATCGAGAAATACGACTGGTGGAACCGCCAGGCGAAACCCTACCCGGAACAGGCCGTTTACGACATCCTCGGCACCGATCTGTGGATGCTGCCGCTCAAGGCCGAGCGCGGCGACCGGGGCCAGATCACCGCCAGCAACGTCGCCGGGCTCGATTGGGTGACGCATGCGACACCGGAGGCCTATGACGCCTTCGTGGCCTCTACGGTGGCGCAGGAGCCGGCGGCAAGGCCGGTCGAGGATGCGATCAAGCTGAACTTCGGCTGCGGCACCAACAAGCTCGACGGCTGGCAGAACTTCGACGCCGAGGTCGACATCGAGAAGCGGCTGCCGTTTCCCGATGATCATGCCGATTTCATCTATGCCGAGCATGTCGTCGAGCATGTCGATTATCATGCGGCGCTACGCTTCTTTACCGAGGCCCGGCGCGTGCTGAAGCCGGGCGGCGTCATCCGCATCTGCGTGCCGAGCCTGGAAAACATCTGGCGGCGCGGTGACCAGGAGTATTTCGATTTCGCGCGCAAATGGGCGCCCTCTGCAGATCGACGCGGCGCCATGCACGCCATCATCTTTGCGCATGGCCACAAGGCGATCTGGTCGCAGGCGCTGCTGGAAGCCTGCCTGTTCTTCGCCGGCTTCGAGGAAATCGCGGCTTGCGAGGTCCACAAGTCGGACCACGCCGACCTGATCGATGTCGAGGGCCATCACACGGTCATCGGCGAGCACTTCAACTGGATCGAAGCGGCGGTGGCCGAGGGGCGCAAATGATCCCGCAGCGCCAGACCATCTTCGTCGCCGACAATCCCAAGGGTCGCGGAAACTGCCAATCTGCCGCTATGGCGTCTGTGCTGGGTCTGCCCCTCGATCAAGTCATCGATACCGCCAGCGATGAAGTTCGCGCCGGCGGGTTCTGGGAACCGATCTACGCATGGCTGGCCGAGCGCGGCCTGAAGATAATCACGGTTCCTCCAGGCGACACACGGCTCAAGGGCGCGTACTCAATCGCTGCCGGCCCAAGCCCACGCGGCCCGTTCTATCACGCGGTCGTCTGCAAGAATGGCGTGATGGTCTTTGACCCGCACCCATCCGACGACGGGCTCATCGAAATTGCGCGCCACGACATCATCGTGCCGATGACCGACGTCGAAAAGAAGATGCATCATTCGAGGGGGCGCGAATGACTGGCCATCGCGATCAATGGTTCGGCGGCCGCACCTATGCGCAGCATGGCGACGATCTCGCCATCCTCAACATCTTCAAGCGGCTCGGCATCGAGCGGCCGTCCTATCTCGATGTTGGTGCCTATCATCCGTTCGATCTGTCGAACACGGCGCTGCTCTATGAGCGCGGATCGCGCGGCATAGTGGTTGAACCAAATCTGGCGGCCTTCGATGCTTTCGTGGCGGCGCGGCCGGACGACATCATTCTGCCAGTCGGCGTGGCGCCGATCGCCGGGACGCTGACCTTCTTCCACGTGCTGGCCGATCCTGGCCGCTTCACATTTGACAAGGCGACAGCGATGACGCTTGGCATCGTGCGCAGCGAGGAACTGCCCGTCACGACGCTCAACGCGATTGTCGAGGATCTCGGCGGCATCTGGCCGGACCTGCTGTCGCTCGACATCGAAGGCCTCGACATCGACGTGCTGCAAGGCGCCACGTTCGGCGAAGGCCCGAAGGTCGTCATCGTCGAGGCCGACAATGGCAGCGGCGACACCAGCCACGAACTTGCCGCGCTCATGGAAGCCAAGGGCTGCACCCTGCACTCCTGGGCCGGCAACAACATGATTTTCATCCGCGAAGCCGACCGCGCAAGGATCTGCTGACCCATGCCCGTTGACGTCCAGACATTCACCTCCGGTTCCGGCAACTGGACCAAGCCGGCTGGCGCGACGACTGTGCGTGTCATCCTGGTTGGTGCCGGTGGGTCCGGTGGCGGTGGTGACACGGCGGCATCGGCCACGGCTGTTTCCGGTGGCGGTGGCGGTGGCGGTGGTTGCCGTCACGAGATGGTGTTCGATGCCTCCGAACTCGGCGCGACGGAAGCCTATGCGGTCGGCGCCGGTGCGTCTGGCGGATCGGCCGGCACTGGTTCTGGCGCCGGCAATGGCACGGCTGGCGGCAATAGCACATTTGGCGGCACCACGGTTGCCGTGCAGACCGCTTATGGCGGCGGTCGTGGTGCTGGCGGGTCAGCCTCGACCGCTGCTGCCGGCGGCGGTGGCGCTGGTATGGCTGGCGCCGGTGGCGACGCCACGACAGGCACAGCCGGAACGGCTGGCACCAATGGTGGCGTGGCAGGCGCGACATCGGCAGGGACGGCCAACGGCAGCGTTGGCGGTGGTGGCGGTGCTGGCGCATCCGCAGTCGGAGGCAACGCCTCTGCAGGTGGACAATCTATGATTGCAGCAGCCGGCGGCGGTTCAGGCGGAGGGAAAACGACAGGTCCTGCCTATGGTAATGGTGGCGCCGGTGGCGCGGTTTCTGGTGGCGCGGTTCCTGGTGGCGTCGCCGCCGCCGGTTCCAGCGGTCTTCCTGGATCAAACGGGGTCGTCGACACTCTCGGCTGGCCAGGTTCGGGCGGTGGTGGTGGTGGCGCCAGCGCCACAACGGCTGGTGCCGGTGGCAATGGCGGGTTCCCCGGCGGCGGCGGCGGTGGTGGTGGCGCCGCGATCGCTGCTGGCACGGCCGGCAATGGCGGCGCTGGTGGTGGCGGCATCGTGATTGTCATCACCGATCTGGTGAGCGTGCTATGACGGCCGCCCCGATAAAAATTGAGCGTTTCACTTCCGGCATCGCGCAGACCTGGACCAAGGAAAGCTGGGCGGAAGTCGTTCGCGTCATCCTGATCGGCGGCGGCGGCCCCGGTGGCGGCGGCGGTCGTTATGCTGCGGCGACAGTGGCTAGCGGCGGTGCTGGCGGCGGTGGCGGGGCGGTCATCGATCGCGTCTATTCCGCCGATCAACTGGCATCGACGGAAACCTACACCGTTGGCGCGCAAGTGACAGGCGGTGCTGGTGCCACAGCAGACACCAATGCCGGCGGCGTCGGCGCCAGTGCTGGCAGCGATACCTCGATCACAATAAACGGCGTCACCCTCACGGCCTACGGCGGCGGTCGTGGCGTTGGCGGCACCAACGGAGCGGTTTCCGGCGCTGGAGGCGGCGCAGGTCTCGATGGCGCAGGCGGCAACGGCACCGGAGCCACCGCAGGAACAGCAGGAGCCAATGGCGGCGCGGCGGGATCGGCAGCCAACACTGGCTTTTTCGGCGGTGCAGGCGGCGCACCAGGCGTCAATTCGAACAGCACGCCCACTGCCGGACGTGACGCAACGCGCGGCGGTGCTGGCGGCGGTGCAGGCTGCGGCAAGGGTTCTTCGGTTTATGGCACCGGCTCGGCGGGCGGCATCGCGCGTGATCGTGTCGGCGGCACGCATGGCAGCGCCGGCAATCCCGGCTTTAGCTATGCGGGTTCCGGCGGCGGTGGCGGTAATTCAAGCGCTACCGTGCCGGAAAACGGTGGCGCAGGCGGGGCACCAGGCGGCGGCGGCGGTGGTGGTGGGACGACCGTGAACGGCGTCAATGCCGGCAATGGTGGCGCCGGATCGCGCGGCGAGATCATCATCATCAGTTATGGCGCAAGCGCGGCAAGCGGCGGTGGCGCGGCGCAACTCGTCGATAGTGGAGCTTTGGTCGGATGAGCTACATCGGCGATTTTCCCGAAGACTTCACAACGGTCTCGATCATGTTCACCACGCATGCAGCGTCGGGTGCGGCGGTGGCGCCGTCGACCGGCTTCGAGGCTGCCGATGTCATCCTCTACAAGAACGGCTCAGCGACGCAGAAGGCTACGACCAACGGCATCACCATGACGTCGCCTTTCGATTCGGTTACCGGGCTGCACTGCCTGGTCATCGACACATCGGTCGACACCGGCGATGTCGGCTTCTGGACCGCCGGCGCGCATTACACGGCAGTGCTGTCGCCCGATGAGACCGTCGACAGCCTTGCCGTGGTCAAGGTGATCGCCACCTTCAGCTTGGCGCTGGCTCCGGTCTTTGCCCGACTTGGCGCTCCCGCCGGCGCATCTGTCAGCGCGGACGTTGCTGCCGTCAAAGCCGTTCTGCCCGCCGCCCTTGTCTCGGGCCGCATCGACGCCAGTGTCGGCGCCATGGCGGCAGCCGTGCTCACCGCCACCGCGATTGCCGCCGATGCGATCACCGACGCCAAGGTCGCGAGCGATGTCACCATTGCCAGCGTCGCCGGAGCGGTTGGCTCCGTCACAGGTGCTGTCGGCTCGGTCACTGGCAACGTGGGCGGCAATGTTACTGGCTCAGTCGGAAGCGTGGCGACTGGCGGCATCACCGCCGGCTCTATCGCGACCGACGCAATTGGGGCATCCGAACTCGCAGCCGACGCGGTTACGGAGATTGCAACTGGCGTTTGGGCAGCGACCACCCGCCTTCTGACCGCCGGCACAAATATCGCGCTGGCCAAGGGAACCGGCGTCACCGGGTTCAATGATCTTGATGCCGCCGGCGTGCGCGGGGCTATTGGCTTGGCCTCTGCCAATCTCGACACCCAGATTGACGCGCTACCAACCAACGCCGAACTCACCGCAGCCCTGGCCGGATCCGATGATGTTACCTTGGCGGCGATCGCAGCTCTCAACAACCTCTCGGCGGCGCAGGTCAACGCTGAAGCCGATGCGGCCCTGGCTAATGCCGGTGTCACCGGCGTCCGCATGGGCCATCTCGACGCCGACGTGACGAGCCGCCTGGCCTCGGGCGCCTACACTGCGCCTGACAACGCCACCATCGCCTCGATCGACGGCAAAGCCAGCACCATCCTCGCCGGCGTCGTCGCCATTGACGATAAGACGACAAACCTCCCCAGCGACCCGGCCGACCAGTCGCTCATCATCGCGGCGACCAACGCTATCCAAAGCAGCATCGGCGGTCTCAATGACCTGTCAGCCGCCGACGTCAGCGCACAGGTCGATATCGCGCTCGCCGACGCTGCCTTGGCAACAGCCGCCGATCTCGCAGCCACGGATGGCAAGGTCGACGCGGTGCAGGCAAAGACCGATGGGCTGACCTTCTCCGGCGCAGCGGTCGACGCCAACATTGCCAAGGTCAACGGCGTGACGGTCGAGGGCGGCGGAACGACCGGCAACGAGTGGGGACCGGCGTGAACGTCTGGGGCGGGTCATGGGGTTCATCCTGGGGCCATGCATGGGCCGAGGCCGTATTGCCGCCAGTTGCGACCCTGGTGCTCGGCGCAATCTCGATCCGGCCAGCCTTGGCGGGTGCGGCGCGCATCGTCGCCGCGCTCTCCGATGACGGCGTGAGCGCCGGCCAGCTGCTGCAAGGCACAATCTCGACCGACAGGAGCGATCAATGACCTGCGTCGTCTATGTCGGCAACACCAACATCATCGAACTCTCTGGGCTCAAAAGCCTGATCGAGGACGAATTCATTGCCGACGCCGACGTGACGGTCACGGTGAAGGATGCGGAAGGTGTGGCCGTCGATGGGCAGACATGGCCGCTCACGCTGGCCTCGATCGATGGCACGGATGCGGAAGGCAACTACCGCGGGATGCTGAAGGACACGCTCGAACTGACGGCCGGTGTGACCTATTACGCCCATGTCGACGCCAATGCCGGAGAGGATCGTGTCGGCCATTGGGAGTTCGCCTTCGTGCCCAAAACAAGGCGCGGCTCATGAGCATCTGGGATATCCATTATGCGGCGCTCTATGCCTCGCCGATCGCGGTTGATGCCGTGCTGACAGTGGCCTGCGGTGATCCGCCTATGGCGCTGCGGGCGATCGACAAGACGAACCCTGCAGCCCTCAATTTCAAGGGCGTCGATGTGCTGGACATCAAGCCGGCCGCGATGGTGCGAGCGGTCGATCTGGCCGAAGTCGACCCAGCCAATCTGCGGAACGCCTTGATCGCCTTCAGCGGCAAGACATGGACCGTCAAAAGCCATGAGACCGTGCCAGCGCCGACCGGCGAAGGCTACGGCGAGTTTCGCCTGATCCTGGAGGCCGAATAAATTGGATCCGCGCGAAGCCATCCTTGCCCGGCTGCTCATCGTCGCCGGGAGCGTCGACGCGTCGTTCAGCAAGCGCCGCAACGAGACCGATGTGTCGGGATCGAACCTGCCGGCCGTCATCCTGTTCGATGGCGAGGAAGTGGCGCGCGAGACCGACCCTGCAGGCCGAACTGCACTGACGCTCCGCCATATCGACATGACGCCAGAAGTGCAGTTCCGGCTCGAATCCAAGGCGGAAGACGTCGGCACCAAGCTCAATCTTTTACGGGCCAAGCTGATCGACGCCGTTTTGGCGGACGCCGATCTTCTGGCGCTCACCGTCAACAATCGGGCCATCCGCTACCAGGGATCGATGACCGCCACCGAGCGGGGCCGCTCCATGGAAGGCGGCATCGGCGTTGCGTTCACCTTCACATACATCATGCAGCCCGGCTCGCTCGCCGGCTGAACCTCCCCAAGCTTTCAACCGCCCGGTGACGGGCATCATCACCGAAAGGAACGACCATGCCTTTGGTTGCATCTCCCAGCACGACCAACTATTTCCAGGGCACCGGCTATGCCACATGGACCCCGACAGGCGGCAGCCCGCGCGACCTCGGCAACATCGTCGAGTGCGAACTGACGCCGGCCGTCGACAAGCTCGAGCATAAGAAGACGCGCGGCGGTTCGAAGAAGACCGACTTCACGCAGTACAACAACCAGGCGGTGCAGATCCGCATCGTGCTCGACGAGATCACCGCGGCCAACCTCGCCATGATGTTCATGTCGGAAGTCGAGACCTCCGGCAGCGATGAAGTCATTCGCATCATGTCGGTGTCGACCATCACCGGCGCGCTCACCTTCACCGGCGACAACAATGTCGGGAACAAGGTGTCCGGCGTGTTCCCGTCGGTGTCGTTCGGCCCGACCGGTTCGTTCTCCCCGATCTCGGGCGACGATTTCGGCCAGATCGAAATCACCGGCGACCTGCTGGCGGTCGAAGCGACGGACGGTTCGTCCGACTTCGGCACCATGACCGTATCGCCGCAGGCTTAACGGCGCATGCCCGGTCTTCTGGACATCGCGCCGCTCACCGAAAATGTTCCGGTGCGCGGCGCTCAGGCGATTGTCGGCGGTGTTCCCGTCAAGGCAATCGCGGTCATGCTTGCCCGCTTTCCCGATCTTCGAAAGATGTGGGCATCCGGCAAGTGGGATGTGGAGCAACTGCTCGGCATGTCCGACGAGGTCATCGCCGCGCTGATCGCCGCCGGCTGCACCAACATCGACGAGAAGAACGCCGGCAATCTGGCGCTCGACGAAAAGGCCGAACTTCTGGCCGCAATCATGCGGGTGACGATGCCGCGCGGCCCTGGCCCTTTCATGGCAGCGCTGACCGCTCTGATGGGCACGGTCGGCGGCGCAGCATCGCCCACGGCGCCGGCTTCGAAATCGCGGAAACCATCACGAAGCTGAAGAAGCACGGCGGGCATTCGGCGGCCGAGCTTTGGAGCTATACCCCGCGCGAGCTTGTCGGCTGGCTGTACTTTTCCGAGCGTGATGAAAAGCGTGCCAGGGCTCAGGTTATATCCGATGGGTTCATGGCGGCGAGGGGCGATCCCAAGGACGCCAACAAGCTGATCGACAAGCTCAAGGGCTGATCACTTGTACTTGAAAAGCTCGAAAGTTCCGCCCGGCCCGTACTTCTGCATCAGCAATTCGCAGACGACATTTCGCGGGCCGGCGGCACGGAAGGTATCGAACCATCCCTGTTCGGCCGCGGCATAGCGCTGATATTCGCCGTCATCAGCGTTCATGTTGTAGCCGATCGACCCCAGCGCAAACCATGCCGTCGTGATCTGCGGACAGTATTCGGCTCCGGCCGTGCCGAGGGCGTAGAGCTTTCGCTTTTGCTCAACATCGGTCCCAGCCGATGCGGTCGTCGTGACCGCGATAGAGACCGCAAGCAGGGCTGCCCTGTATTTCATCCGTCCCGTCCTCCCTCCGCGAATGAAGCACAAAACCTGAAAGCGGGCAAATGGCCGGGTTGAGCATCAAGATCAGCGACCCGAGCGAAGCCTGGACCAAGGCGATGCGCGACAAGTACAAGCCGATCGCCAGGGCGGCGACGATCGCCATGACGCAGGTCGCCAACAACATCAAGGCGGATGGGCGCGCCAACATCATGGCGGCCGGCTTTTCGAAGCGCTGGGCCAATGCTTTCAGGGTCATCACCTACCCGAAGGGGCAGAACTCGGCCAACGCGGCGGCGCTGGTCTATCACAAGATCCCCTACGCCGATCTGTTCGAAACCGGCGGCATGATCAAGGGCAGCCCGTTCCTGTGGCTGCCGTTGCCGAACGCGCCGAAGGGCAGGGGCGGCCGGCGCATCTCGGCGTCTGAGTACCGCAAGGAAATCGGCCACCCGCTCTATTCGATCAAGCGAGCAGGCAAGCCTCCTCTGTTGGCAGCCAACATCCGCGCCACCGGGCCTCGCTCGCAGAAGGGCGTGTCGCGCTCGCAGTTGAAGCGCGGCCGCAATCCCAACGGTCGGGGCACGGTGCGCCTGGTGCCGCTCTATGTCGGCGTGCCGAAGGTTGACATCAAACAGAAGTTCCATCTGCGCGCGATCACCGCGGCGAACGCCTCAAAGCTCGCCGCCTACTATTACCGCGCCTTCCTGGACGAATAACCCATGGCCGCAACGATCAAACAAAGAATTCAGCTTGACGGCGGTGCCGAACTCAAGCGCGAATTGGCCGAATTCGGCGCCGCCGGTCGCAAGGCGTTCAAGGATCTGCAGGCGGCTGCGGCTGCGACAAAGGGGCTGTCGCCGAGCTTCTTCAATTCGCTGAAGCAGGCCGAGGTCCAGATCAAGTCGCTCGGCGTTCAATTCGCAAAAACCGGTAAACAGATCCAGGATGTCGGCAGGTCACTGACGACATCGCTGACGCTTCCGATCGTTGGGATTGGCGCTGGCGTTCTCAAGGTGTCCGGCGATTTCCAGAAGGCGATGAACAGTTTCGCCGTCAACGCTGGCGTCGCCGGTGACGCCTTGAACGAGGCGAGGGATAAGGCAAAAGAGCTGGGCGTGGCGTCAGTCTTTTCGACGACTGAAGCAGCAGAGGGCATGACCGAACTGGCCAAGGTCGGTCTCGACTTCCAGACCATCATGGGCGGCGCGGCCAAGGCGATGGTCGATCTGGCGGCGGCCAACGATACCGGCTTGGCCGCGTCGGCCGGCGTGATCGGCGACGTCATCAACCAATTCAAGTTGAGCGCGTCGCAACTGCCTGCCGTTGTCGACCAGATCACCGGCGCCACTATTCAATCTAAACTGAGTTTTGACGACTACCGATTGGCCATTGGCCAGGCCGGCGGCGCGGCCGGCGCGCTTGGCGTCACGTTCGAGCAGTTCAACGCCGTGCTCGCCGCCACGGCTTCGTCGTTCGCCTCCGGTTCCGACGCCGGCACATCCTTCAAGACCTTCCTGACCCGGCTTGTCCCGCAGTCCAAGCAGGCCGCGGCGATGATGGAAAAGCTCGGCCTCAAATTCTTCGACGCATCCGGCAAGATGAAGTCGATGTCTCAGATCGCCCAGGAGTTGCAGGACAAGCTCGGCAAGCTGTCCCAAGAGGATCTGAACGACGCGGTCTCCACGATCTTCGGCACTGATGCGCTGCGCACAGCTATCGCTCTGATGCGACAGGGCGGCGACGGTATCGACAAGATGATGGTCAAGCTGAAGAACACGGATTCGGCGGACATCGCTGCCACCCGCGTCAAAGGCTTCAACGGCGAGCTTAACAAGCTGATCGAGGCCGTTGGCAATTTGGGCATAGCCATCGGCGATTCCGGGTTTCTCGATTTTGCGACCAACATTGTCATCAAGCTAGCCGATTGGACCACGGCCCTATCACAGCTAAACCCAGAGACGCTCAAGCTCGGAACGATCATCGGCGGTGTTGCGGCGTCCATCGGCCCCTTGTTGTTCGGCCTCGGCCTGATGACGCGCGCGTTCGGCGTGACGCTGCAGGGTGTCGCGGCGCTGGTGGGCGGCTTCCGGCTGCTCTCGACGGCGCTGCTGTTCCTGGGCGCCAACCCAATCATTGCGGCGCTGGCCTTGGTCGGCGTCACCATCGCCCTGTGGGCAACGCGCACCAGCGAAGCGACGAGCGCGCTGCGCATTCATGAGGAGCTTATCGGCAAGGTCGGGAGTGCCTACGACCAGGCTGGCCGCAAGGTCGCCGAGATGTCGCAGCAGGTCAAGGATGCTGCTCTCATCCAGGCGCGGCTATCGCAGGAAGCGGCCGGCAAGGGCCTGAGCAGCGCCATCGACGAGGCGATCAATTCGATAGAGCAGTTCGATGGCCTGTTGCCGCATGCCGCCGATCAACTGTTCGAGGTCTTCAAGCAGTTTCAGGCCACAAAGGACGTCGAGGCGTTCCGTGCTGAAGTCGCCAAGATTGGCGCGGCCAACCCGGAACTCGGCAAGTTGGCCCAGCAGTTCCTCGACATCAGCGAAAATGCCCACAAGCTGACGCAGGACGCCGGAGAAAGCGCCAATTTCATCGGCCTGCTGACCGGCAAGCTGACCGACACCGAGTTTGCTGCCAAGCAGGCGGCACTAGGGATTGCCGGCTATAGCGCCGACAGCAAGGCCGCCGCCGCCGGCGTCAAAGAACTCGGCACTGCAGTCGACGACACCAAGACGAAGGTGGAAGGCCTTTCTCATCAGATTACTGTCTTCCGTGGCGGCGGTGCAGGCGGAAAGCTCTCGCAGGAAACCTTCAATGTCATCAACGGCGTTGCGGTCGCGGCGGAGAAATCCAAAACAGCGCTCGACGAGGTTGGAACCAGTGCCAAGACCGCTGGCGATAAGGTCAAGGCGGTCGCCGACGACATCGCAAGCCACATCCGAACCGTTCCGGATTCGCTGACCACGAACTCCATCACGCCGGCCGTGGATGGCATCGTGACCGACATCCAGCGCATCAAGCCGGCCGCCGATGAGGCAGGCCTTGGCCTGAAGTCCGCGCTCGCACCGACGGATGAACTAGGTGGCGGTCTCGGCGTCGCGGTGACGACTGCGGTCGATGGCGTGATCACGGACATCCAGAGGCTCCCGCCAGCCGCGGCGGAAGCCGTTGGTGGTCTCAACGACGCCCTTGCCGGCATCGATCCCAGCGCCGCCGAGCAGGCTGCTGCGGCGGTTGCAGACCCATTCAAGGCGCTGCCGTCGATCTTCTCCGGCATCTTCTCCGGTTTGGGCGGGCTCATCACCGGCGGCTTCGGCAGCCTCACATCCGTCATCCGAAGCCTTGCCAGCCAGATCCGTTCCGAGATCAATTCGATCCTGTCGGCGTTGCGGGAGGCAGTTGCCCAGGCCCAGCGCTTGCGGTCGCAGGCTTCGTCCTCGTCGTCCTCATCGGGCGGGGGCGGATCGCAGGGTGGCTTCGCCGAGGGCGGCCATCTCAGCACCGGTCGCGGCACGGCGACCAGCGACAGCATCCCGATCTGGGCATCGCTTGGCGAGTTCATCACCAAGGCCAAGGCCGTCGCCTATTACGGCCCCGGCCTGTTCCATGCTCTGAACAACATGGCGCTGCCGAAGGATTTCTGGAAGTCGCTGCGCGGCTTCAAGATGGGCGGGGCGGTCGATAACTTCAATCGCTCAATGTCGGTGCAGCGCTTCGCTGGCGGCGGTGGTGTCAAGGCCCCGTTGACCGGCGGCATGGGCCTTTCCGGCAAGATGGTCGCCGTGAAACTCCAGTACGGCCCGACCGAGCAAGATGTCCTCGATCTGATTGGTGAGAATGACCCGGTGATCAAGTTCCAGCAGTACGCGTTGAAATCGTCGACGACCAGCGCCGGCCGGAGGCCCGGCCCATGATCGAAACGACTTTGCTCCGGCTCGATCCGATCGCCGTCCCCCCTTACAGCGCGCGCAACATCACGCAGACGCTGGAGCCGATCGATGGTGCAGCGCAGCTTGCCCGCACGGTCAACGGCACGCTGATCGACCTCGCCGACGGCACCTATCGCAAATACAGGAGCAACATCAGTTGCACTGACCAGCAATCGCCTGCGCTGTCGGGCATCTGGCCAGGCATGGTGCTGACCGTCGATTGCGTGGTTGAGTTGTCCTATCTGACCGCAACGGGCTCGCCAGAGCGCGATATCGCCAGCACGACAGACGATTCCGCCACGCGGACGGAAGGCCTGTTCACCTTCTACCGACCGAGGCTGACCATGATGGTCGTTACTCCCCGCCAGAGCTTGGTTGAATGGGATGCTGACGTGGCTTGGTCTCTCGATCTTGAGGAAGTCTGATGTGGTTCTTCGCTTGGGTCGACGAGACCGAGACCACCTTCGGCATCGCGCATCAGGTCGTCGACGAGGATATCGTCTCGATCTCGCTGACACACAAGGAGGGCGCGTTCGCCAGCCTCGACATCACGATGAAGAACCCGCGTGTCGGGCTTCTGGCTCCGGGCCGCAAGCAATGGGCTTGGCTGTCCTGGCATGACGAGAAGAACCCGACTGTCGGTGTTCTGCCTGTCCTGTTCGGCCGTCTCGTCGGCGTGCCGCAGCAAATCCAGGGCAATGCCGTCACCCTGAATTTCCTGGCGCGGCCGTCCGGCTATGACGCGCAGAAGCGGGCGCTCGCCGAGACGATGAAGGTCGCGCCCTATTGGGATCCGATGTTCATCAATGCCGACAGCCGTGATGATCCGGACACCGTGCTGGAGGGCTACACCCACGCCTGGCACATCGACCGTGCTTCGCTTGATGTGACAGCTTCTGACATCCTCAATGGCGAGGATGGGTTGGTCGATTTCGGCGGCGACTTCATCCGGGAAAGTCTGACAATCGATCCGGGCGAACCGCCGCTGACCGCGATCAAGGTGTCAGCCGAAATCAATTGGGCGCAGGCGGCGACAGGCACTGTCGATTTCACGGCGCAATTGCTCGCCGCCTTCGCGACGGCAGGATCCGGTAACGGCCATTCTATCCAGTCGCTGACCGGCGATGGTCTGATGCAGGACTACCCGGAGAAGGACGACCGCATCGGTGGCGGCTGGAGCTTTGGCGACGGCTCGATCGTGCGCACCGACGGCTTCGTCGTGCCGCAGGAGTATCACCAGATCGTCATCACCAACGGCACAGGCCAGTTTCCGATCTGGACCATGAAGCCGGTGTTTCTGGCCGACTATGACGTCTCCCGCAACCGGCAGGAAACGGTTTCCTTCACGCTCGTCGCCGACTGCCAGGCGATCCTGACCGACCCGGAAGGGCAGGACGTCATCGAGATGAAGCTATCCGGCGATGCCGACGAGCCGGTCGACGCGCCGAATACCGACTTCCCCGATGGCGCGCTGCCGATCAGCGATGTCCGCGCCAGAGCCTACCTGACCACGACACGCGGCCGGCGCAGCATCGACTTCCTGATCTGCCGGGCGCGCCGCATCATCCTTGAGCGCTCGCGCGCGGTGCAGATTTCCTTCTCCGCGCCGCTGACCGCCAGCCTTGTCGAGGCTTTGTCCTGCCGGATGAATGCCCGCGTCGCCGACCCTCGCATTTCTGGCGGCGAGGCGACGGGCAAGATCATCGGCTATGCCATCACAGCCTCGAATGGTGCTCCCATCGCCTCGATCACCATCGGCTGCACCGTCGGCAAGGGCAACACGGTGACCACCGTTCCCGGCGATGCGACCTATGTCGAGGAAGGCTATGTCGACGACGGCTACCAGGCCTATGTCGGCCGCACCGTCATGCCGATCGCGGGCGAGGTCACGCTGTCGGAAGACTATCTGTTGATCCCGCCCAACGATGACGGCGTCGATTTCTTCACCATGGATCCGGCAACGCTTGTCGAGCAGATCACCATCGTCAACCCGCTGCCGACGCAACAGGACGTGCTCGGGGCTTTCAAGCCGGACCTGTCGGCGGCGATCGAGGCCCTCAATCAAGTGTTCACCGAGGTCGACGGCGACTTCAAGGTGCTGAAGGGCGGGCCGTTCATCACCGATTATCCGCTCGAGGTCAGCGCACTTGCTGTGCCTAAGACCATAGACCTCGAGGCTGCCTGATGGTCGAAATCAGAGCCCCTGCCAACCCATGGCGCGCCGGCCGCAATTCCAGCGGCTCGCGGTGGGTTTCCATCGTCGACAGCGGCAATGGCGACGGCGTGCTCAAGCGCGCACTGTCGAAGGTCAAGCCGGACGAGGGTGGCGATGCGCATTTCCGCTTCGGCAAGGCGGCTCGCTTTCAGGCTGTCACGCCAGATGCACGGACAAATCCCGGCGCCACCGTCATATGGCCAAACGACAACGATCCCGACAACGAGCCGAAGGAAACGCACATCATCGAGTTCGATGAAGTGTACCGCTGCTGGGAAACCATCCGCGTCGAAAACCCTGACGATGCCGAGCAGTACGTGATGGTACGGAACATCACACGCATCATTTTCCTCGGGCGCGACGATGGCCTGTATCGGTCGTTCAATCTGCGCACCGCCCAAGAACTCGAAGACGCCGGGTAGGATCACAAAAAATGACAACTTATCGCAGGGTGAAGGGCTCAAACCTCACCGCCGACGAAGTCGACGACAATTTCGAAGGCCATGAGGATCGCATTGCCGCGATCGAGGATGCCCCGCTGGTTGCGGTCCCGCCCTCGAACATGGCGGTCGCGGGCACGCAGTGGACGATCTATTATCCGGATGGTCTGACCTTCGGCCCTTTTACGCTGCCGCAGGGCAACTTCCGCCCGGCAATCGTTGGCACGCTCGATGCGGGGACAGATGGCGTCTACACCGTCTCCGGCGCCGTCGATTTCAATCGCTACTGGCGCTATGACAGCGGATCCGACCTGACAATCGAACTTCCGGTCACCGCGACCGCCGACATGGAAGTCTCCTTTCGTCAGGTCGGCGCCGGCCCGCTTATCTTTCCCGATTCGACCGATGTCACCGTCAACGGTTATGAAGGCTTCCTCAACCAGACCGCCGGTCCCGGTTCGGTCGTCACCTGCAAATTCGTCGAGGAGGGCGTCTGGGATCTGATCGGCCGGCTGGCCGAAGATGTCACCGCCTGATGGCACAGGCTTACGGTTCCGTCGCCCATCCCGTCGATCTTGGGCCGTTCAGCCGCATCGTCGAAGTGCATTGGGGCAAGGCGCCGCAATACATCACTTTCCCGGTGCTGATCATGCGCCGCTCGGTGGTCAAGGATTATCCTTTCCCGGCACAAGCGATCGGCGAGGTGCAGAGCCAGCAGCCCGTCGACTGGACCGTGGACGCGGAAGGCAGCCCGACCCCCGGCACCGGCCCGAGCGGGCAGACGACCTATGTCACCGGTTTCCAGTACGAATGGACATCGACCGACACCACGCCATCGCCCGGCTATGGCGGCTGGGGCAAGGATGCGTCCGGCGCGTGGGGCGCCTTAAAGATCGACAGTTTCGAAGGGCTCCCTAGCCTTCCAGACGCGCGTTCTCTGGCGTCATGGGCGGTGCTGTTCTTCGTCGGCGGCTTCACCAACACGGTGCTGAGCTGGTGGCCGCGCGCCGAATACCAGGCGCTGGTCGGCGAGGCGCTGCTGGACCATGGCATTCCGAACCATGAGAGCATCGGCTTTCAGGCGGCGTCCAATGCCACCCTGCAAATGCGCGGCACGCAGTTCCTGACCGGCCCCAACACTGGCGGCGAGTTCGATTTGCAGCGCAGCCCCTATACCGACACGCCGTTCAACGTGAAGACCGGCACCACGGGGCCGATCAATCCCAGCACTGAGGAAGGCATCGACTTTGTCTTCTCGCCACTGTCGATCGATGTCTCGGCCATCACCGTCACCCACAAGGGCAGGACCTATCGCGGCATCGGCGCTGCTGTTCAGCCCGAAACCGATACGGTCGCGCCGACCACGCCCGGCGTGCTGTGGATCCTGTGCGAGAAGGAAAGCACCACATCATGATGCCAGGTGTAGCAGCCCAGCCGCTTGGCGGCAGCAGCGTGTTTTCGCCAACGGTCCTGGCCGATGCCGATTTCATGAATGAAATCTATTCCGTAGACGGCGGCACGGTGCTGGCTTCGGACATCATCGATAAGCCGGCGCGTGTCGGCGCCAGCGGCCTCGAAATCCTCAACAACGATGTCGATGGCGTCGTCTCTGCGATCGGCGATCTGCTTACCAAATTTCTCCTCGTCGAATGGACTGTTGTCATCGAATATGAGGAAGTCGCTGACGCTGCCACAACCCATCTCCTGTGGATGCAGGAAACGGTAGATTTTCACTCTGTCAGCATCCGCCGGCTTTCGGCCTTCGCAAGCAACGTAATGCGAGGAAACGATTCCAGCACCATCAGCCGGAATGTCACAAACACCGGCCCGTTTACCGCCGGGGTCCACAAGGTCGCCATGACCAGGACCGAAGGCGTCCTCAGCATCTCCACCGATGGCGGCACGGTCGACACCAACACGACGCTGAACACGACGCTGAACCCATTGACGACCGCATCGTTCGGCGGCGACCCGACCGACCAGTCCTATAACGGCTGCTTCATTCGCAAGGTGACGCTGTACGCGCCCCTCGATGACATCTGGCTGCCGTCGCTGTCAGCCTGAAAACCAGCTCGTTCTGCCACTAGCCAGATGCGTCACCCGTATCCACTCGCCCTCTATAGGCTCCGGGCCTAGCGGTATCGTCACCGGTCCCCAGACTTTCGCGGCCTCGACATCGCTGCCGGCCTGAACCTCGGCACGCTTCACGACCCGGCCGTCGCTGATCTTTTCGGCTGAGAAATTCATCGGTCGACCATAGCCAATCATCCGAAGAAGGAAAACACCATGCCTAGTTTCGGCGCGGCATCTCAGGCTGCCTTGACCAAATGCCATCCAAAGCTCCAGCAGATCGCCAACGCGGCGATTGCCGTCATCGACTTTCGCATCTTGGATTCGACGCGCGGCAGGGATGCGCAGGAGCGCGCCTTCGCCACAGGCAAGAGCAAGGCGCACTTCGGCCAGTCGGCGCACAACTATCAGCCGGCGATCGCCTTCGACCTCTTCCCGGCCCCCTATGACTGGAACAACCGACAATCCTTCATCGACCTGTGGAAGGTCATCGGCTGGAACAACGGGGCGGGCAAGGGTGCCGGCTTGGCCCTATCACTGGCGATTCCGCTCCGCTGGGGTGGTGACTGGAACATGGACGGCAACATGTCGGACGGCTGGGATCTGCCACATTACGAGCTCCATCCTTGGCGGACCTGGGCCAAGCAATCCAAGCTGTTCGCGGGCTGATCATGAACAACCCAGCATCGTGGACGATCAGGCGTCGGATCATCGTCATCACGCTCGGATGGTGCGGGGTGCTCGTCACCTATCTGTCGATCTGGGGTCGCGACATCCAGCTTTCCGAAACGTCAGTCAACGGCTTGCTGCTGCTCATGGCCTCAGTCATCGGCTCCTACGTCTTTGGCGCGACATGGGATCACAATTCGCAGCGCAAGGCCGAGGTGGATGCTTTGGCCGTCGGCGCGGGCATTCCGCCAACACAGCAGGGCGGGGCAACCGTGGTGCAGCAGAACAATCCGGCGCCCGTGAACCAAGCGCCAGTCCAAGAGGATGGTCCGTGATGAGCTATCTCCGGATGGGTTTCGCCGCGGCAATCGTGATTGTCATCCTCGGTCTGGCGACAGCCGCCTTCTACTACCGCGGCAATGCCATCAGCGCCCGCGCAGACGCCGCACAGGCGCGTGCGGACCTTGCGACGGCAGTTGCGGTCAACGAGGCCAACGAAGCCGCCATGGCCCGCCTGAAGGCCGACAATGAACGCGCTGACAAGCTCGCGGCCGACCTCGCTGATGAAATCGACGCGGCCAACAACTCCACGCTGGCCGTCGCCAAGACGCTGGCCGATCTGAGGGCGAAAAATGCGGATGTTGATTCCTATCTCAAGCAGCCTGTGCCTAGCGCTTTGCGCAGCCTGTACGACAGCGCCAAAGGTGCTCACTGAATACAAGACGGTCGAGCGCCATATCCCGGCATCGCTGAAACGGAAGTGTCCGGACATCTGGCGCAAGGCTGGCGGCCCGGCGGTCACCGGTGATCTGCTCGACCGAGGCGACGTCAACGAGGCTGGTCTCATCGTCTGCGCAGCGCGCATGAACAAGATCATCGCGTGGGATAAGCAATGAAACCGTGGCTCTATACCGGCGTTGTCCTATTCGGCGCCTGCCTGGTCGCGATCGTCATTCTTTCGAAGTGAAAGCAAGCAGTGCATGGGCGGGTGGGGTTAAGGAATGGCGGATCTGACAATGATCATCGCGCACATCAAGGACAACTTTGCCGCGGCGTTCTTCCCGAGATGGGCTGAATGGGCAGCGGCGAGCGTCCTCCTTTCGATAGGGCTGATGTTGAGCATCAACACCGACCTGATGGTCTCCTCGGTTGCTAATGGCTACGGCAGAGGCTACCAGCTCCTTTTGGCAATCGCCGGGCAAAGCGTGTGGGCAACCGCACTCACCGTCTTCGGATCGACCAGGCTGGCTATCTTGCTCATCAATGGTGCGTGGCGACGAAGTCCGGTCGCGCGCGCCGTAACAGCCTTCATCAGTTGCTTCTTCTGGACGCAACTGGTCCTCTCCTTCCAGCCCACTTTCGGCTTTGCCTTCGTAATGGCATGCGGATGGCTGCTCACAGATATCGTGAACATCATGCGTGCAGCGAGGGATGCCCGCACCGTCAATGACGTCTTGGCGCGGGAGAAGGGCAGTGGACTGGACTAATGCAATCACCTTGGCCGGCGTCTTCATCGGCGCCGCGACGGCGGCCTATGTCGGCTATTCGAAGCGATGGCCCGCAAAACCTGACAATCCCGTCCTGACCGGAATCGCTCTCGGCTACGGAGACAAGGAGCAAACCGAGCGGCTCATAACTGAGGTGCGCGGCTGCCGCGTGGCGCTCGAGGCGCTGGCCGACAAGCGCGTTGACGAGATGGAGCACATGCAGAAGGAATTGCTCGAGCGGCTTGACGCACAAGAACTACGTCGGCCGGCACCGCGGCGCCGGTAAATTCCTATTTATTGCCTTGACCGCCGGCGCGTTCCTTCGGGGATGCGCCGGCCTTTCCGCGTTTCAGGCCTTGATACTCAGAGCCGGTGGCTTCACCACCTGCAACTGCAACCTCTCCACTGTGGCGGCGATAGCAGCAGCCAATGCTTCGGCCTCATCCATCAGGCCCGGGCCATAGAGGCCGTTCACCGCTTCCTCGCTGGGCAGAACACCCGGCGGGCAATGCTCCTCAATGGCGGCTCTAACCATCCTCAGTGCGGCTCTACCTTGTGGATCGTTCTTCATGATCGAATCGCAATGCGGAGTTGGGGGAAAGGTTCCCGGAGGTTGTGTGGAGGCAAGGATTCGCGCTATATCTGCGGTGAGGCGAACGGTTTGCAGCCGAGCCAGACGTAGACCTGCAACAATAGGTCTGGCTAGTCGGTTAATTGGCGAGAGAATTCCGTGTAGCTCGCCGCCCTCCGGGGCCGATTACGGTGCGCCTCTATCTTCCCCACTCCCTAGCCCTGCGCTATATCGGCCCCAATGGGATGGACAGTTCAAACTCTGATCGACGGCAGGATGATGCTGACAGCGCATTGCCACCGGTCTTCTTGCAACCACAGCCAGGATTTGGACCTCGAAGCGATCAAGGCCAAGCTCGGGCCGGATGCGCCGGCAATGGCGGATGACCTGATTCCTCGGCTGCGATGTGCGAAGTGCGGTGGCAAGGCGGTCGGGCTTATCTATGCGCCTGATCCGGATCAGGTGTCGGGCATGGGCAGGGCTCACCGGTAGAGCTTCAAAACCCCAGCGCCTTCACCCCGTAGAAAACTGCCATGAAGACAAGGCCGATCACAGCTAGATAGGGGAGGTTCCGAATGCTCATGGCGAAACGTCTTTCGGTGTCGGCCAAATTCTTGGCTTCTTCGGCCTTCGCCTACATGTCCATGTTTCGCCCTTCCGAGGTGTGTGCATTTCAAGACCTAGCTCATCCAACAGCCGGATAAGCTTGCCGAAAAAAACATCGTGCGGTCGCATCTTCTTCTCTCCCGGTGCCAATGCGAACAGGGGGTGGATTACTGGACAGAGCGTATCATCGAACGGCGACTGATCGGCCCGAACATGTGGTCCGGCATGACGAACCCGTTGAACCGCCTATCGGGCCACTTGCGCCACGTCGCATCGAGGTTTCTGAAAAGCTCCGGCGATACGTCGAACGCACGGCCAAGGTCTTCGAAAAAGTCGTCGGTCAGGACCATATTGTCCTTCTGGACGCACAGGACGATATCAAGCTTGAGGAGCTTCCGTGCGATTTCTTCTGGTGTGCCGCCCATGCGGATTGCGGCGTCTTCGGTCGTCCAGCCACGCGCCCCCATCTCTTCGCACAGATACTCCGCCAGCGAAAAGACCTCAGCCGGTTCAAAGTTGGCTATCTCGTCCATCATTTCTCTCCGGCTGGCGACAGGGCGGCTCGGGCATAGGCGAGACACCTTTCCCAATCTGAGCTCTGAAACAGGTTGTCTTCATTGGTGTCGGTCGCGTGCTTATCCCAATCCACAGGGCCGCCGCACATCACTTCAAAGATGCGCTGTGCTGCCTCAACTGCGGCGCGGTCATAGAGGCCGGTGGTCATGGGCCGCTCCCATGCTCTGGCACAGGTCTGCCGATGCCAGCCCTCGTGCATAGGCTCATGAACGCGCTGGTTTCCTCCGGCGACAATTCCTGCCGTCGCCAGAACTCCTCCATCATGGCGGCGATAATAACAGCGTCTTCACGCTTGATCTCGACTAGGTTCGGTGTCTCAGACATTTTTCAAGCTCCGTAGGTAGAAGGGATCAGGACGGGGCGGCGAGGAACGCTTTGGCGATCAGCCGGAAGTGTTCCAAGCCCCAGTCCGATATTGCGCAGTTTACAGATAGCAGGACGATCCTGACATTATCCGGGGTGTAGCCGCCGTCGCTATCTATGCGGTCGAGCGAGGGGGAGAACGGGTTGCGGCGCTCGCCGTGGGCATCTGGTGAGAAGGGCAAGCCAGTGACGGCACATTTGAAATCGAGACGAATCAACTCGGCGACAACCCACTCTCGCGTAATGGACCACTCACGCCGCTTCTCGACTGCCCGCTTCCGGGCCCGCTCTCCAATGCGGTCTATGGTGTCATCAAAGCGCTTGATGGCGGCTGTCCTGGTCCGGCGTTGCGCCTCTTCTTCCTCGCGCGATCTGCGGACTGGCGGGGTTATGCCGGCGCAGAAATCAGCCTCGGCCTTGGCGTATGCCTCGGGGTACTCTATGGGGTCGCCCGGCAGAGTGTAAAGCAGCCCTCCGCGCCTGTAGTACCACCGCTCACGGCCGGTCTGGTCGGCGTATCTTTTGATGTATCTCATGACGGGACCATACGGAACGATGCGAGAAAAACCATGGCTACCCTACCTTTTAAGCCATTGAAATGATTGAAATATGGTAGTCCCTCCGGGCCCACCATCCAGTCCCCTCGTTTTTCGGGGTTTCGACCGTCTCAGAATACCTCCGACATTTCCGTGGGTTAGCGCCGAGTAGTGGGCAACACTTGGCTGAGACGCCGCGGTAAACGCAAAACACCCGACTTTTAAGTCGTCCGTCTCTGTCGGGCGAATTCCGTAGCCAAGTGTTTGCCAAAGCGATGGTCGACTGGTCAGCGAGATGCTCGCCGGATGGTTAGAAGCCCAGGAGTGCAGCCTGGTCAGTCCAAGTAAGGGGGAGGTCCGACAATCGGGACAGCCGGTGCGCCGTTAGTTCAACAGGTTGATCACCTGCAACGATGTTGGCCGCAATTTTTGGAACGAGGAAAGCGAAGGGCAATAGGCGGCTGACCTCGGATGTATCGGTGCCGTTGAGCATGGCAACGTCGGTAAGGCTGCGACCGACTCCGTCTGTAAGTTGGCCGAGATATAGGTGGGCGCGGCGCAGAAGGTTGATCAAGGCGGCATCGGGTGCCCGGTTGATATTGGATCCGTTGGTAAGCACGATCCGCGTTTCGACGCCGCGACGCTTCATTCCGATTGGACATTCGATGGAAGTTACTTGGGCGCTATCGTTGGGTGGCAGCTTTCGGTCGAGAAGCAATTCCGATAGCGAGCGGCGATCCAGTTCGATGGTCAATAAACCAAGCTTGAGGGTGATCCTGTGAACGATCTTTTGGAGGAGAGATCGCTTCGCATCCGTAGTGCCTGAAGCCCAACACGACCGCATCTCGTCAACTCGCCGCATCGCTGCCTGGATTTCGCCAGAGTCTGCCCATTGCCGAATCCAATCAGACAGTTGGGCTTGATCACTGAGAATCCGATTGAGGCGATGCTCAACAACTGACTCAAGTGCGGGTGCCGGAAGACGCCAGCCCTCGGAACCTTTCCTGCGCTCATCGACGAACTGCTTTGAGACATAGTATCGGTAGCGAACACCTTGCTTATTGGCATGAACCGATCGCAATTTCTCGCCCGCTTCATCAAAGAGCAGACCGGTGAGCAAATGGGCTTGCGTGACATTGGACTCGCTTCGCCGCCGCGGCGCCTGAGAGGCAAGTAGTGCCTGGGCCTCGTCGAACGTGGCAGACGTGACAATTGGCTTGTGCTCTCCATCGTAGACCTGATCCTTGTGCCTGATCTTGCCGACGTAGACCGGGTTCGAAAGCAGGTGGTAGAGGTTGCCGCGACCAAACGGCATGGTAACTGCAACTGATCCGTCTATGAGGTGTCGCGATCGTGTGGAAACCCCGTCGCTCGCAGCCTCATCGACAAGGTCGCGCACTGACCTCAGGGTGAGATAGCGGGCGAACAGGTGTCTGACTGTTTGTGCCTCGGTTTCGTCAATCACCAGCTTGCGGTACTCGACACGATAGCCCAGGGGCACCACGCCACCCATCCACATGCCTTTCTTCTTCGAGGCCGCGATCTTGTCGCGGATACGCTCTGCTGTAACCTCTCGCTCGAACTGGGCGAAGGACAAGAGCACGTTGAGCGTGAGCCTGCCCATTGAGGTTGTGGTGTTGAACTGCTGCGTGACCGAGACAAACGAGACGGAGCTGGCATCGAAGATCTCGACGATCTTGCAAAAATCCATCAGCGAACGGGTGAGGCGGTCGATCTTGTAGACGACCACCACATCGACCTCTTTGTCCCGGATGTCCTGTAGGAGACGCTGCAGGGCAGGGCGCTCCATCGTGCCGCCCGAAATCCCGCCGTCATCGTAGTGGCTTGGCATCAACTTCCAGCCAAGACCGACCTGCGATGCGATGAAGGCCGCGCACGCTTCGCGCTGGGCATCGAGCGAATTGAATTCCTGCTCCAATCCCTCTTCGGTCGATTTGCGAGTGTAGATCGCGCAGTTGAGGCGAGGGATTGCTGTCATAGGCCAAAGAACCTCGGGCCAGACCAATGGGCGCCGGTAATGCGGCGGGCGACAGCCGACAGCGATCCGTACGTCTTGCCATCGAGCACGAAGCCGTCATAGACCACTTCGATAACGTGCATCCGGCCATTCCATTCCCGCACCAGACGGGAGCCGATTCTTGGCGGAAGGGATCGTGGCGGCGACGTTAGTGCCTTATCCGATGACGCTGCTCGGACCGACGGAACACCGTCCTCGCGATCCGGTCCAGTATTGCTCGGTTGGACAGCCTTTACGTTGGACTGGCGCGCGTTGCCTGCTCCGAGTGTTTTCTTGACGGTCGAAGGTAAACCACCCAATCGCTTGGCCTGGAGATGCCAGGCGGCCGACCGTTCAAGCAACCCACGTTTGACCCCTTTGGGCGGCGGGCAGCCATAGGCCTTTTTCCATGCTGCCGTGAGTTCATCACGCGTGAGACCGCCAATCCCGGCGATCTCACTATCCAGATCCTGTCTTTTGCGCATCTAGGTCAACCGGCGGTCTTCGCCTCGGCAATGCGGTACCGCCTTTGTCCGTCCTTGCCGGTGTCGCTGAGCAGTTCGTGGCCAAGCTTCTTCTTGACGGTACCGGAGAGGAAACCCCGCACCGAATGCGCCTGCCATCCCGTCGCATCCATCAGGGTTTGGATTGTAGCGCCTTTGGCCGACTTCAGCTTCTTGAGGACGATGTCGGTTTTGGTAGGCGCTGCGGGCGCTTCGTCCTTTACCTTCTTGACCGTCACCGCGACGGTCACCACGGACTTCTCGCGCGGCTTCCGGGTTGGGGTGCTGTCGTCGACGCTGGGTGCCGTATCGGCGGCTTCCGCATTGTCGGCCTTCATAGTGGTGTTGTTAAAGATAGACATTTCAAATCTCCATCAGTTAGAAGCCCGGACCATTCCGGCGCTTGTACTGACCGAAGCCCGCTGTCTTGGCGGGCTGGAGATTCTGCTCGTTGTTAATCCATTGTTCTTCTGCTGCGCTGGCAACACCAATGCTTCGTTGCCGTATGAAGTCCAGTCGAATATCGCTGCCTTCGAGGGCTTAGACCACACCAGTGGACCTTCCCACGACGTGTCGATGCTCCCAAGTCCATCTGGCATTTGAAAAGTTAGGAAATCGCGATGAAATGACAGCGATCCGCAATGAACCGCAGATCTTCAATTCTTCGGAAATAAGTCAAATATAGAAAGGGCATTGCCTAGGCTGTCTTAATATCGGAGGAAGGGCAAATGGAAATCGCGGAAGCCTCTCTTACAGCCGAAGATGACAAGGGGAATGGCGATCCAGGGTCTACGCTAAGGGCCAGCCCTCTCCGCATCGGAATCTCTACGCGCGCTCTTTTTGATCTGGAGGAGGAACATCGCGTATTCGAGAACTACGGCGTCAAGTCGTATGCGGCCATGCAACTCGAACGCGAGGACGTGATCCTCCGCAGGGGTGCTGGCTTTGAGGTAGTCGAGCGGTTACTCGCGCTGAACGATCCTGAGGCTGCTCCGTATGTTGAAGTGATCCTTCTGTCCCAGAACTCGCCCGACCTCTCTCTCCGAGCGTTCAAGTCGATCGATCATTATGGGCTTGTCGTCAAGACAGGCAGTTTTACTAGCGGGCGGTCACTCGCTCCTTTTGTTCCTGCTTGGGGCATTGACCTATTTCTCTCAAACGCGGACACGGATGTAAAAGGAGCGGTGGACGGCGGAGCAGCCGCTGCTCGGCTTGGCTTGGCGCCCAAGGATCGTGCCGAAACACCCCAGGGCGAGGTCCGGGTCGCGTTCGACGGCGATGCTGTAGTGTTTGGCCCCGAGTCCGACGCAATCTACAAAGAAAAGGGCCTGGAGGCTTTCCTTGCGCATGAGACCGCGAACGCGAGCAATCCGATGGCGCGCGGCCCGTTTGGCAATTTTCTTCACAAGTTATCGGCATTGCGCCGAGTTTTCCTTAATGAGGGCAACGTGAGTAAGGTCCGCATCGCACTTGTCACTGCCCGGAACGCCCCTGCGCATGAGCGCGTAATTCGGACGCTGAGAGCGTGGGGAACACCAGCTGACGAGGCGCACTTCGTAGGCAGCCGTGAGAAAGCACCCATCCTGAAGGCGCTCGGGGCCCACATTTTCTTTGATGATCAAGAGAAGCACGTTTTAGGCGCGGCGGCAGTGGTTCCTGCCGGCCATGTTCCCGGACCTCACGATCCGGCTGCGCCGGTAATCCCGGCCGGCTGATTCTTCAGGATTAGATCTCGTTCGCTTTGACTGAGCGTCCGAACGTGACGGCATGCGATCTGGGCATAGTGGAAGCCGAACGGCGGCTTTGCGCCCAATGGCAGTCATTCGTACGGTCCCGTCCATTCACCAAAAGCGGACCATGGGGCGGAAGTATAGGTGAGCATTCCGTGCCGGCGAGCGCCGCCAACTGCGTGCGACTGCCCTGTAAGCCGGAGGTCAGAGCGTCTTGCTCATAAGCAGGATAGGAACCGGAGCCCCGCCACGCTCGTCGAAGAATTTCTTGACGGATTGGTACCCGCAGGCGCGATACAGTGGCTCTCCGGCCGCGGTAGCTGCCAGCTCAGCACGGGCGAAGCCCTCGGCCTTGGCGGCACGCTCACAAAGCGCAAGGATCAAGTGGCCGACCCCCCGCCGGACAAAGTCCGGATGGGTGTACATGGCTCTGATGCGTGCTGCGTCCTTGGCAGGATCAAGCAGCGCTGCATCACGTCCAGGCGACTGATCTCCACCATACATCGTTGCGCGCCGGCTCCAACCGCCGCAACCTGCCAAAACGCCGTTGTGCTCCACGAGGAAGTAAGTGCCGTCGTCGACAAGTTGTGTATCCAGCCCCATGATGGCCCGGCTGGATTGGATCTGAGCGTCATCTAGAAAGGGCTTCTGGAGTTCAGAGATCGCCGCGTCCATGAGCGTAATCAGGGCCGGGAGATCCTCCCGTTGTGCTTTCCGGTGCCGAAAGTCTTCACTTGCCATGTTCAAGTCTCGATTTGACGAATTTCGTTCCGGCAGAAGAGACCAAATATTCGCTGCTGCGGCAGCCTCGAGACGCTATCCACTGCGGCCCCGACGGCATAGCCGTGACAGTCATTCTGGCAGCCCCGCCATGCGATAGCCTTCCACGATATGCCGTCGGACGTCCTCGGCCGGGAAAGGCTGCGAAGCTGACCAATGCCTGATTGTGAAGTGCGGATTGCTTATCATGAACATTTCCGCCTCCCAGCGCGCCTCCTCCAAACGGCCAAGTTGCGCAAGGCTTGCTGCAAGCAGGCGTCGTGAAGTCGTGCGATAAGTTTCGGGTCTCCGCAACGTTTGAACCGCGGATTCGTAGTCGCCGATGGCATACTGAGCCTGGCCCAACATCCAGTAGTACCAACCGGGCGGGTGAGGGTTGAGCCGCAGCGCCTTGCGCACCTGCTCTATGGCTTCGGCAGGCCGGCCGTTTTCCGTCGTCAGTTCAGCTTGCATTGCCCATGCGTCGGCGTGGTTGGGATCCAGCTTGTGGGCGGCGGCGAATTCGGCATCCGATTCCGCCCAGCGACCCTCATGTCCTAGTATAACGCCCAATACCCATCGGTTCCCAGCGTCATTCGGGTCGAGTTCGACCGCCTGCTGTGCTTCGGCAAGCGCACTTGTGCGATTGGGGTCCATCGGTTCGTCCCAGAACTCCCAGCCCAGCCAGAGGTTGAGTGCCAGCCAACGATGCGCCTCCGCATATTCCGGATCGAGCGCAATTGCCCGGTTCAGCAGGAAAATGGCTTCTTTCGCGGTGAGTGCCGTTTGCAGGCCCAAGGCCCGTGCACGCACACATAAATCATAGGCCTCCAGGTTCTTCGGTCTGTTGCGCCCCGGCGCGGCGGTCAGACGGCCCACCAGAGCCTCGACAATCTTGCCGGTCACCTCGTCCTGAACAGCGAAGATATCTTCAAGGCTTCGGTCGAATCTTTCGGCCCAAAGGTGGTCGCCCCCGATCGCATCGATCAATTGAGCGTTGATACGCACCCGTCCAGCTGCCCGCCGTGCACTACCCTCAAGAAGATGGCGCACTCCCAGTTCTCGCGCGATGCGACGCACATCCATATGCCTGCCCTTGTATGCAAAAGCCGAGTTGCTGGCGATGACAAACAACTCGCTGTTCCTCGACAGATCCGTGATCAGGTCTTCGGTGAGGCCGTCGACAAAAGCCTCCTGCTCCGGATCGTTGCTCATGTTCGTAAAGGGAAGGACGGCGATGGAGGGCTTGCCGGGGAGCGGCAGCGGCGCTTTCTCTGCCGGTCCGCCACTTTCAGATGAGGCCGATAACCGAATCCGGTAAACGGATACCGGTTCGGCAACGTTCTTGATCGCTTGCGGACCGAGTTCGTCGAAGTCGCATTCAAGCTTTCGCTTGACTTGATCGTAGACGCTGCCGGAGACGCAGATATCTCCGGCCCCGGCCATTGCCTGAAGCCGCACTGCGACAACAACGCCATCGCCGAACAGATCGCCGTCCTCGACAACGACATCGCCCAGATTGATGCCGATATGCAGGTTGATTTGTCGGTCGAACGCCAAACCCTCGTTCGCGGCCATCATCCGCTTCTGGAGTTCGACGGCGCATGACACCGCGTTCACTGCGCTTCCGAACTCGACTAGGACGCCATCACCCATCACTTTTACGACACGGCCGTGACGGTCGCGGACCAGTGGTTCCAGGATCTCCTTCCGCCTCCTCTTTAACGCGTTCAATGTTCCTTGCTCGTCCAGGTCCAGAAGTCGGCTGTAGCCCACCACGTCGGCGGCCAATATGGCGGCAAGACGGCGTTGGGCGCGTTCTTCGGCCATTTCGCTTTGCTTTCATTGAAAGCAGAAAAATGGGATTGTATGACGTCTATTTCAAAAGTCTATCAGGCTGACTTTGAAGCTCGATCGGCAAGCCGCTACATGGGGTGATCGCGTCACGTCGGTCGATCATTCACTTTCTTGTTTACGCGGTCGCGAGGACGATACCTCAAAGACGGAGGGGCCTCAGCCGAGCCCGCATTGTGTCGTTTCGGAACCGGGTGGACCAATCAATTTAGGTAGTGTGCTGAGAGTTCTGCAAATTCGCTGAGAGAGGGCGGTCATGGCAGGCTGGTGATGTTCAACGTCACCGATTCCCGCGAAGGAACGCCACCATGACCAAGACAGAAGGTAAATCGACCAGCGCTGCCGTCAAAGACATTCTGCTTTCGAACCCGGAGGGGCTGCACGAAGTGATCCGTGCAGTAATGCAGGAGGTTCTCGAGGCCGAGATGGAGGAGGCGCTGGGTGCTTCGAAGAGCGAGCGCACGCCCGAGCGCCTTGGGTATCGCTCGGGTTACTACGGCCGCACCCTGGTCACCCGGGTCGGCAAGCTTGAGCTGCGGGTTCCGCAGGACCGGGCCGGTCGTTTCTCCACCGAGCTGTTCGAGCGCTACCAGCGTTCCGAGCGGGCCTTGGTGGCCACGCTTGCGGAGATGTATGTGCAGGGCGTGTCGACCCGGAAGGTCAAGGCGATCACGGAAGAGCTGTGCGGTCATGCCTTCTCGGCTTCGTCGATCTCGGCCATCAACAAGCGCTTGGACGAGAGCCTGAAGGCGTTTGCCGAACGACCGCTTCAGGAGCCATTCCCCTACCTCATTCTCGATGCCCGCTACGAGAAAGTGCGCGAAGCCGGCATCGTGATGAGCCAGGCGGTGCTGATCGCGGTCGGCATCGACTGGGACGGGCGCCGGCAGATCCTGGCCGTGGAGATGGCCAATCGCGAGAGCCGCTCGGCCTGGAAGGACTTCCTCGTCGGCTTGAAACGACGCGGCCTCAAGGGCGTCGAACTGGCCGTGTCCGACGACCATGCCGGCCTGGTCGCGGCGATCGGCGAGGTGATCCCGGAAGCCGCATGGCAGCGCTGCTACGTCCACTTCCTCAGGAACGCGCTCGATCACCTGCCCAGGAAGCACGGCGACGATTGCCTGCAGGAACTGCGCTGGCTCTACGACCGGCGCGATCTCGCCGAGGCCAAGGCCGATCTCGCCGCATGGCTGTCCAAATGGTCCGCCCGCTACCCGCGACTGACCACCTGGGCGGAAGAAGCTATAGAACAGACGCTGACTTTCTTCCGGCTGCCGCGTCAGCATCACAAGCACCTAAAGTCCACCAACATGCTCGAACGGCTCAACGAGGAAATCCGCCGGCGCACCTATGTCGTGCGCATCTTCCCAAACGCCGAAAGCTACCTGCGCCTCGTTAGGGCGCTCGCCGTCGAGACCAACGAAAACTGGATGGAGGCCAACCGATACATCAACATGGACGACCTGCGCGAGCACAAGAAGCTCGCTCTACGCCAAGCCGCATGACCAGCTTCATGATCGCCCATTTTGCAGAACTTGACGCACACAACCTCAATTTAGGGTCATGTTGAATAAAATGCAGAGTGGAACTCAACGCCGACCTGTGCCAGGGTCCCGCCTCATCACAACCAGTCCAAAGAGAAGATCGCCCCCTTTCACCACTCTTTCCTTCGCGGCGCCCAACGGCAGGCCGTGGCCCGCCCGTTCAGTCATGCGCTCCGGATTGCGGCGCGGCCAATTTAACGGTCGATGTAATCCCCCGTTTACCGCTCTGGAGTGCGTGGCGGCACCTGATCTAGGAGTGCGATCTCATCGGTCGCTGCTGGCAGTTCGCCCCTTGGCGTCAGCTTGTCGACCGCCTCGGGCAAGTCTTTAGTGATCCGGGCAATCAACTCATCGCGCGACAGACCAGTTTGCATCGAAAGCGCAGTGAGAGTGTCCTCGTCAATTGCCGTCTCCACGTCCTTCGGGTCGATCGGTTCGTTGGGTCCGGTACTAACCCACGAATCGACCTTCGATCCCGCTCCTGCATTTCTGAAGCGGTCGAGGATGTCCCCAAACGCGGTCCCGGAGACGCCCTTGGACAGCTGATCCAAGAGCCCGCCTTGTGTGTTGTTTGGATCTCGATTTCCCGCGCCGCGGATCAAGTCACCGATCTTATCGCGATTTTGGTAAGCAAGAATGCCAAGCATCGCGACAGCCAGTCTTCCCAGATTTGCCATTGGTTTCCTCCTTAGCTAACAGGAAGAAGGCTTCGAGGCTCGCAAGGTTCCGCCTGCTGGAGTTAATAGACCTCTGGAACACGCTCAGCCTTCTCCTCCCGGAATTCTGCAGCGAAGCGCGCCGCAAGTTTTCCTCGCCGCGCCAGTGCTTCACACGGCAATCAACCCTGGGGTTTTAAGCGGCGCAATGATAAGGAGGAAGGAGCGGAACCTGGCCAGCTCGCTGTCGCTGTCATTCCCAACGTTTGCCCAACCAGTCTTCAAGCCCGTTGTCCGGCTCCTATCTTCAACCGAGTGCCGCTCTCACGCCCCATCTTAGCCTCAAATTACACACCCGCTCTTCGGAGGTGCATTGAGCTTCTCTAGCTGCGGGACATATGAAGCGCAACACGATCTCGTCCTTCCGATTTGGCACGAAACAGAGCCAAATCGGCGGCATTGACGAAATCGTTTGGCGTCTCGTTCTCGGTGGGCACCGCTGTTGCGGCGCCAACGCTGATGGTCACGCGATCCGGGCCGTGGGGTATGTTCAATTCCCGCACGCTCTGGACGAGCCGCTCTGCGATCGCGCTGGATTGTTCCAGTAAAGTGTCGACCAGCACGATGACGAACTCTTCGCCTCCGTACCGCGCAGCGAGATCGGTGGAGCGGCCGGAACCACTCTGGATTACGCGGGCGATTTGCTTGAGCACCTCGTCGCCGGCCATATGGCCATAGGTATCGTTGTATCGTTTGAAGTTGTCTGCATCGATCATCAACAGCGACAATGGGGACTGTGCGCGAAAAGCGCGCTTCCATTCAGCCGCCAGATATTCGTCAAAATAGCGCCTGTTGCCTAGACCCGTCAGGCCATCGATCCGCGTCAGACGTTCAAGCTCGAGATTTGCACTGATCAGCTGTCGCTGGCTTTCCCTTAGCGCTCGGTACGCCGCGTCTCGCTGGACGTGATCCAGATAGGCCCGCGTGTGATATCGAATACGTGCAATCAGCTCGATACGGTCCGGCAGTTTGACGAGATAGTCGTTCGCTCCCGCAGCGAACGCCTCGCCCTTGGTGGCTGGATCTTCCTTGCTCGACAGCACAATGACTGGGACCGCGCGTGTCGACCCATGCTTCCTGTATTCTCGCACCAGATGCAGCCCATCGACCCCGGGCATGACGAGATCCTGCAGAATAACCGTTGGCTTTACCTCATCCGCGACCGCCATCGCTCTCAATGGGTCGGTGCAGAAGTGTAAGGAAATATCGGGCGCGGTGGCTAGAGCGCGCCTGACCGCCTCGCAAACCATGATCTGATCATCGATGAGCAGAACCATGGATGAATAATTATCTGCGAGTGGCGGGACCAGCTCTGGTTCTTGCGTCATCGGACGGGCCCTTTCACGTGGAGCGCTCGCAGGCTTCGATTATACGTGAGCCGATAGCACTCAAAGGAAGAATATCAACAGCCGCGCCGATGTCGGCGGCGGCCTTCGGCATGCCATAGACGGCACTGGTTGCTTTATCCTGCGCGATTGTGAGATGCCCCTTGTCGCGGAGCTGTCTCAGCCCGCGCGCACCATCCCTGCCCATGCCTGTGAGCAGAACACCAGTCACCGAGCCGGGCCACCATTGCGCCGCACTTTCGAAGAACACATCTACGGACGGCCGATAAACATTGTCCTTGGGGCTGGGCGTATAGCCAAGTTGCCGAGCTGACTTGAAAACCAGATGATCCGCAGAACTGGCAACGAGAACGGTGCCGGCTTGAGGACTATCCCTTTCCCGCGCCGGACTGATCGGGAGAGGCGTATGCTGCCCCAGCCAATCAACGAGGCCTGGAACGAACTGAGCATCGAGATGCTGGACGAGTACAATCGCGCCGCCAAAGTCAACGGGAAACGAACTCAGGACTGCGGCAACGGCAGCCGGCCCGCCCGCGGAGGCACCGATTGCAATCAGGCGTCGAGGTGTCGGCTCAGCCGCACGTGACATCCGCCTTTTTGCCTGGGTCGGCGCATCACCAATCAGCTTGCCGATCGTCCCTATCTTGTTCGTCAAAAGCCGGGCGGATTGCGAGGACGCGTTACCTTCGATGCCCACTGAGGGAATATCGACTGCGTCAAGCGCGCCATGACCCATTGCTTCGTAGACGCCGGCGAGGTTGGCTTCGATACTAGCGGTCACCAGCAAGATTGAGCACGGGGTTTCCGCCATGATTCTGCGGGTCGCTTCCACGCCGTCCATCTCTGGCATCGCTAGATCCATGAGTATGAGATCCGGCAGATCACGTCTGCAGACCTCGACCGCCTCTCGCCCATTGGTCGCGATCCACGCGACCTGATGTTCGCCGGTCGACAGGACCAGTCGACGCAGAAGTTCAACCGCCATGGGCATGTCGTTGACCACGCCGATTCTCATTCGCTGGCTTCCCATCTCGTTCTCATTCAACCGCCTCGCCAATCATGTCCACGACGGCATGGATCAGCGCCTCGTCCTGAAAGCTACTCTTGGTCAGATAATAGTCCGCACCTGCGTCGAGCCCGCGCGCGCGATCTTCTTCCCGATCCTTGTATGAAACGATCATGATGGGTGTGTTCTTAAGATGAGCGTCCTTTCTGATCGAACTCACCAGCTCGATGCCATCCATACGAGGCATGTCGATGTCGGTGACGACGAGATCGAAAGGACCAGACCGGACGGCATTCCACCCGTCCATACCGTCGACCGCAACTTCGACCTCATAACCGTAATTGCCCAGCATCTTGCGCTGGAGTTCGCGAACCGTCAGTGAATCGTCAATCACGAGCACGCGCTTGCGCCTGCTCGCTTCGGGACCGCCCGCGGCGCGCCGAAGAGTTCGAAGTCCGCTGGATGATGCAAGCTTCTCCACCGATCGGATCAGATCGTCGACGTCGAAGATCAGAACAGGCGAACCGTCTTCCATCAGGGCTGCTGCGCTGATGTCCTTGATCTTGGCAAACCGTGGGTCCAGAGGTCTGATCACCAACTCGCGTTCCCCGAGAAAACGGTCGACGATCAGGCCGTACGCATCGCCCCGACCCGCATCCACGACGACGACCGAGAGTTCGTTCGGTTCCGATCCGGGCTCACCTCGATCCAGCACCTCGCGCGCGGTGACCAGCCCGATCTGTCGATCATTCAATCGAAAATGTGGCCGGCCCTGCAGGAGATTGATCTGCGTCCGCTGCAGTTTCAAAGTCTTGGAAATGGCAGCGAGTGGAAAAGCATAGGGCTCCCCATCAACATCGACGAGCAGCGTGCGCAGGACCGACAACGTCAGCGGCAATTGCAGTTGAAATCGGGTTCCGTGCCCAAATTCTGAGGAGACGCTTGCGACTCCCCGGACTTCCTTCGTCATGGCTTGCACTGCATCAAGCCCCACACCGCGACCGGAGACGTCGGTAAGGCCCGCTTTCATCGAAAAGCCTGGCAGAAACAGGAATGCGAGCAATTCGGTTTCGCTGAGTGTGTCAGCACTTTCCCTGGTTGCAAGTTGCCGGGCGACGACGGTCTCGCGCAGCTTCGAGAGCTCGACCCCCCTGCCGTCGTCCACCACGGCTATCTGCAGCAGCCCGGCATTATGCCTCGCTTCGAGCCTGATGAGCCCCTCTTCGGGTTTCCCCATCGCGATGCGCTCCTCAGGCGGTTCAAGCCCATGGTCTACAGCGTTGCGCAGGAGATGCCCCAAAGGGGCATCAAGCTGCTCGAGAATATCGCGGTCGATGCCGGTCGAGCCGCCTACAATCTCCAGTCGCACCCGCTTGCCAAGGGTACGACCGAGGTCGCGGATCGTTCTCGCATAGTGTCGCACGCCGTCCTCAAAAGGCCGCATCCGGCTCGCCAACGTTTCGTCGTACAACCTGTTGGCAAGATCGGTCGCTTTCCGATCAACTGAATCCAATTCATCGAGACGCTCCGCCAGGAACGCTTGGTTTAACCGAAGCTTTCGCTGCGCCTCAGCCAGCGCCTCCATCACCGCCGCATGGTTTAAAACCGGCGGCAGCACTGCATGAAGATTGTCGAACGCACTTGCGAGGTCCGATTGAAGTCGCTTCAGCCGTAGCAGCCCATCAGCGAATGGCCTGAGCCGCCGAGCTTCCATCAGCGACTCGCCAGCCAACCCGAGCAATCGGTTCAGGCTGTCTGCCGTCACCCGGACCATTCTATCAGAGCGGATGCTGCCGTGCGCTTGCGGTACCGCCGCAACTAGGACGTTCGCTGAAGAGGTCGTCGCCAGTTGCTCCTGGGCATGGTCTGGAGTTGCGAAATCAGCTGCAGAATCTTGGGTCCCGGGCTTTGCCTCGGGGAGGGACAATTCCTCGAACTTCGCGAGAAAGCTTTCTACTTCTGAGTTGGCACTCTCGCTCGATGATCCCGATGCGATCAATTTCAAAAGGTCAGAGCCCTGCAGAAGCGCATCTATATGCTCCCGTCGCACCCTCAGATGCCCACGTTGCGCTGCGACCAGACAGTCTTCCATCGCATTTGCAACTTTGACCGCAGGCATCAAGTCGATGATGCGGGCAGCTCCTTTCAGGGAATGCGCGGCACGCATGCATGCTTCCAGGGCGTCGGGGGCGATAGGATCGCGTTCGAGTGCCAGAAGCCCAGAGGTTAGAGCCTGTGACTGCGTCTCCAGTTCGGCCTGGAAGAGGGTGAGCATCGAAACCTGGCTGAAGTCTCCATCTGTCATGCGATGCTCCGGTCAAGCATCGTGAGCAGTTGTCGTGGATCGAGACAGCCAACGGCTCGTCCCTGCCACGGCAGCACGGCAACTGTAGCGGCCGACACTGCCTTGCCAATCGTGGCCGGAACATCGAGAGTGTCGCGTTCTTGGTACCGATGTAAGCCGTGGATCTCGTCAACCGTAAAAGCAACCCGCTTGTCGTGCTCGCCTACCACGACTAGGCGGCGAAATACCTTGGTGCGTGTGCCTTGTTCCCCCTCCTTGCGCTCGTCTATCCCGAGCAATTCGGCCAGGGACAGGCAAATGAGCAATTCACCACGGACATTCGCAATACCGAGCAGTGCACTGTTCCTGCGGTGTGGAAGTGAATGAACGCGACGAGATTCAGCCACTTCATGAAAAATACCGACCGGCAGTGCAAGCCATTCGTCCCCCAAACGGAAGAGAACGGCCGTCTGCAGCGCGTCGCTGTCTGTCGAATGGATCCCTGCACGATCAGCGTTATCATGCCATTCGTCGCGGTATGCCGAGGGCGCTGCACGGTCAAGAAGGCGTCGTGCAATCTTCTTGTAGGTCGGGCAATTCCGGCAGTGGAGATGCTGCTCCAGTAGCGGACATGACTTGTCGCCCCGTACGCCTATTTGCCGCCAGCAGTCGTCGATTGCAATCTCCTCCACCGGCTGAGCGATCTTTGTCGAAGCCGCCATCAGCCGCCGCTCCTTTTCTGGACCCGACCCAGCCGGCCGGCCAGCGCCTCGGCGCCGTTATGGTCGCCTTGCTTGCTAAGCAGCAAGGCCAGATGGACGAGAGCTTCTCGATGATTTGGTGCGAGATAGAGCGCCTTGCGATAACTTCGCGCGGCTTCGGGTGCAGAACCATCCGCATCTTGGACGAGGCCCAGCAGGTAGAAGATTTCCGCGGAAGGACCGAATTCCTTGAGATGCGCCAGGGCGACCTCCTGTGCCTCCTTTACCCGTCCTGCATTGGCGATCCGTTCAACCGCGATGAGGCTTTCCGAGGCCTGTGCAAGCGGCTTGGTCGGAGCCTGCCTACGGCCTTCATTGCCAATTGTCGGTCGGAACGGAAGAAGAGGCTCGCTCTTGTTGACCTTCGGGCTTGGCGCCCGCACCGGGACGGCGGCCGGAACTTTCGGCGCCGTGGTCTTGACGGCCTCCGATTTCAGAAAGGCAAAGGCCAATGGCCATTCAGCGGAAATAAAGCCATGCAACCTTGGAAGAGCTGCTTCCGCCGGACCGACCAGAAGAAGTCCGTCCTTGGCCAGCAGGTCCTTCAGGCAGCTCAATGCGCGATCCTGCAGCTCTCGATTGAAGTAGATCAGCAAATTGCGGCAAAGCAGGATGTCATAGACCTCTTGCCCGAAAGCGCGAGAGCCGAACAGGTTTCCTACCCTGAACCGAACCTGTTTCAGCACCCCAGCAATAGGCCGCAACCCGCCCTCAGCCGCTTCGAAATAGCGATCTTTAAATTCGAGATGGCTCCCGCGAAACGAATTGCGCCCATAGATGGCGCGTTCAGCCGTGGCGATATTGCGACTGCTGACGTCCACGCCATCGATCTTGAACTCGTGCGCCTCAAAGCCGGCATCGAACATCGCCATGGCGACCGAATAAGCCTCTTCGCCGGTTGAACATGGCAGGCTCAGGACTCTTATCGGCTGAGCAGGCTTGTGCACGCGCGCATGCCGCGCCAGCATCGTGAACGCTTCTCGGTCGCGAAAGAACCAGGTCTCTGGGATCACCACCGCATTGATCAGCTCCTGCAGCTCCTGCGAGGAAACGGTCAAGTGTTCCCTATAGGCCTGAGGGTTGGTTATCCGGCATGCTTCCATCCGGTCTCTGACCGCCTGACGAACCACTGTCGGACCAACACTGGCACTGTCCAGTCCGATGGTTTCCATCAGGAGCTTTTCTATTGCGCCGGTCATTGATCACCTATTGCGGCCTGGCGGAGCAAAGCGGTACGAATCTCTTCCGAAAGCAGCGCTTCCACTTTGACCCACTGAATGATCTCCGAACCATCGGAAGCCACCGGCCCAAGATAGGGCGGGGTTCCTTGTTCAAGTCCGAACGGCGCGAAATCGGCAGGGTGTCGCTCGAGCGTATCCGTCACCCGTTCCGCGATCAGCCCCAGCAGGCGTTGCTCGCCATCATGCGCCGGATAGCGCGTCACAACGATCCGGGTGCTCAATAGGCGCTCCGATGGCCGGCCAAGCGCAAGATGGGTAACATCGATCAGAGGGATGGGTATTCCGTTATAGCTGACCAAACCCACCACACCAGTTGGCGCACCCGGAAGAACTTTCACATCGAAATAGGGCAGCACCTCTTCAATTTGGTGGACATCGATCAAGTAGCGATCCGGACCCATGCTGAAGGCGAGGAATAGCATTGTCACCTCCTACTGCCGACTCGCTATGCTCGCAGCTTGAACCTCGAAATGCTACTTCGCATGCCGCCTGAGACTTGATTGAGCTCGTCGATCGCGAGCGTCGATTGTTGAAGGGATTCGACTGTTTGCTGAGCTGCCTCGCTTAGCTGGGTTAGCGTGTCGCTGATCTGCCCCGCGCCGGTCGCCTGTGCTTGCATGCCTTCATTGGCGACTTCGAAACGTGGCACCAGCCCCTGAACCTGCTGAATGATATCGAAGAGTTGCCCGCCGACCTGCTGGATTTCCTGCATACCCCGGCGGACCTGCTCGGAAAACTTGTCCATGCCCATCACCCCGGCCGCGACTGCCGACTGGATGTCCTTGACCATCTGCTCAATATCGTAGGTGGAGACAGCCGTCTGGTCCGCGAGCCTTCGGATTTCCGTCGCTACAACTGCAAAACCCCGGCCATATTGGCCTGCCTTCTCAGCCTCGATGGAAGCGTTGAGCGACAACAGATTCGTCTGATCGGCGACTTTTGTGATGGTCGTCACCACCTGATTGATGCTGCCGGCTTTCTCACTCAAGATCGCGAGTTTGGAATTGATCGCGCCGGCCGCTTCCATGACTTGCTGCATGGTTTCTTCCATACGGGTCAGCCCGGCTTGACCTCCGCCGGCGACGGCAGCCGTTTGTTCGGCAACTGTGGAGACCTCGTTCATCGTGCGGACCAGCTCGTTTGATGTGGCGGAGATTTCCTTGGCTGTCGCGCGGATTTCTGTTGTGGTCGCTGCGATTTCAGTCGCAGTTGCCTGCTGTTGCTTGGAGGTGGCGGCGATCTCAGTTATCGACGTGCCGACCTGTATGCTGGACCTTTGAACCTGACCAATGAGGGTTGTGAGATCGTCCGCCATTGCGTTGAAGCCGTCGGCAAGCACACTGAATTCGTCTCGGCGCATCAGATCGAGGCGTTCGCTGAAGTCGCCTTGCCGCATCAATTGAACCGCGTTGACCAAACGGGTGAGCGGACCTGTAATGGCGCGAAACAGCTGGTAACCCAAAAGAAGGGCTAGCCCGAGGGCTACCAACAAGCCAACACTCAAACCGACTTCGGCCGTTCTAACGATCGAGCTGATCCGCTGGGTCGCACTGTTTGCCTCGCCTCTATGATCCTCAACCATGGCCTGCAGAGCGGACTGCAATTTTACAAAAATCGGCTCTACGGTGTTCTTGAGGGCCGGGCTTTCATTGGGAGTTTCACCTTTCGACAAGGCAGCCCGGCTTGTGTCCAGCACAGCAGTTTCAGCCAGACGGAATTGGTTGGCGAGTTCTTTGACGAGTGCATAATTCTGCTTGTCGATGTCGGAGACGATTGTTGCCTCATAGTCGTCCATCGATCGCTGCACTTGGTCGCGATTGGTCGTGATCGCGCTTTCAAGCGTGCTTCTGTCCGACGGGTTTTCCTGAAGGGCAAATTCCTGAAGCAGACTATGGGCCGCCATCTGGCCCGTCATGATCTCGGTGCTGTGATAAAGGTCCGGTAGGATGCCCTTCTCGACCTCAGTCGCCTCCTGGCCCGCCTGAAGAAACCAGGCGTACGCCATGACGGCTATCACGGACATGACCACCAGAACGGCAGCGAAACTGACGAGGATGCGGTGGCGTATTGTCAGACTCTTCATGGAACCGGTTCACCAATGGGGGCATCGTGGGCTGCGCGACAAGCGCTCGTTCCGACGTATTCGAAAAGGTGCGTCGAAAAGCGGCAGTCTGATGCTGAATGGTTTCTTTTCCGTTCCATCGCAAATGATGGAGAGGCGGCTCGCCAATCGGCGGCGCCAGAAGCGGTGGTCAAGGACGTCCTGCCGTCCACGCACATCAGCCCGACATCGGCTACGGTGGCACGCCGCGTCAAGAGGAGCGTGTATGAGCTACTTGTGGCCATGAGTTGAATGACTGCTTAGGTCAGCTCGATGCCCGAAAGCCGACCTCCCGCTTGCGGCCCAGAGTCGCCAGTCTGCAATGCGCCTCATTTCGGCCAGAAGGTCGACATTTGCCGCGTCCAAAAGCGTACATCGTGATGATCGGCGTTCTGACGGTCTGTCTGCGCCAGCGACCGTCAGAACGCTGCTTGAGAAGAGGTACAGAATCACGTCAAATATCCGTGCCTTCAGTCCGATCTCCCGGCTCTGCTGGATCAGCAAATGCCCTGCAGATCGCTCTGGGCGGCCTCGAATATTCCCGCGCTTTGCCTCCAGACAGGCCGCCGGAGGTAATGATCCTCGGCCCCGCGCTTTTGGCTAGTATTTGATAACGAAAAACCCGCTTCGGCGGCTTTTTTATTCAATATCTTTTTTTTAGTCCAGCGCGTTTCGTGTACTCAGCAAATTTCACTGTTTCGTTTCGGGTGGCGTCTTAGCTGGTCTAAATGAGCGGTAAATCGCGCCGAAAATAATCCCCACTGCTATCCCAACAAAAATGATTAGCAACGCTCCACCAGTGGTGTTTGGCGCAATGATCGTCATCGCAATGAGCCCAAGCACCAATCCCACCACTCCGGACACACCGAACCCGGCTATGAAATCTAGGAAGGGCGTCACTTTACACCGACGACTGAAAAGATCAGGGACCCGTAGTGATCCGCCCACTCGCGAGCTGTTGCGATCAAGCTTCTATCGAACGTTCCCGATCTCCAAAGCTCGGGCCTGTTTTCAATTTCCACTACCCACCGGTGCATGATGTCACTTGCCATCTTGTATTCGGTCACTGTTGAAAGGTCGGCTTTAAGAACCACAGCACCAGGCTTTCCGATTTGCGTCGGCGGTGCCCACGCAATCAGAAAAGGCCCGTCGCCGTCGACAGCAACGCCGCTTGCAACTGCATCGCGGACTGCCTTTTGCGAAACAGCCAGTCCATAATCCTGAAGGGCTTCGTCGCAGGTCCTGGTTATGTTCGCCTTGGTTGCGGCCTTTGCATGCTCGGCGCTGTCCATCGGCCATACCGTTACCATTTGGGCCGCTGTAGGGACGACGAGCGACGACGACGGCAGGACGGCATTCACAAACGCCTCGCACAGCATCTTTTGCCGTTCCTGGTCGTAGATGGTAACTTTCGATTTGAATGCCAGAATCCCATAAGCCGCGAAATTAGTGGGTGGATATTCGTTCGGTCCGGCAAAGATCCTAGAGGCGTGAATTTCGTGAGAGGTGTCTGGAGCGCCGGGCGAAAGTACTTTGTCGACCGCGTAGACCAAGCCGTTCGTCTGTTTCACGTCGCTGGCAACGAGACTGGCAATGTCGCCAAATTGGTCCGTTACAGAAATATTGCTTCCTGCCGCCCGAAAGTGAGAGAGCATCCCCCGATTGTGTCGACCGAGTAGGCTCCGTTGTTCGCGGCTATCTCAGCGAGGATCGCGTCGGTACTCAGATCTCCGGAAATCACATGACACTTTAGGATTTTGGAGAGTTCGTTTTTAGCTTCGGGCGCAAGAAGAACCTGCACTGCACCTTGCTGCAATCTTGCAAATGCGGCGTCTGTCGGCGCGAGAACAGTGAACGGGCCTTTACCCTCCAACGTCTCAACCAGCCCGGCCGCTTTCACAGCTGCTATAAGGGTGGTGTAGTCCTTGGAAAGAGCGGCATTCTGGATGATATTGTTGTCGGAAGTCGTCTGGGCGCGTGCTACCGCCGTCTCAACCGTCTGGGCGTTTCCGACCGCCACCTGACTTATCAGGATGCACACTGCAAAAATCAGTCGACGCTTCATGCCAAACTCCGCCCAGAGAGAGCGAATTTATCATAACCATCAGTTTTGATAAGTGACCTTGGCTATTTGCCCAAGGCGCAGTTCTTTGGACGTTTGGCCTTACGATTGCGCCACCAATGAAACTGCGGGAGGCGGTGACATCACTACTGCAATGGCGCGCCAAGGATTTTCAACGCGAGTTTAGGGGCCGCGAACGGCCCCGTCTGAGGATCATCATACCGTAAGCTGCCTGTTCGCTCTCTGCCAGACAGGACGTTCGGCACGCCGACTCTTGATGTCGGCTTCGAGGCGCATTTCAGACATTCAGTCAGTCGAGGGCCGCATCGCACCTGCCTGAGAGTTTCGCTCGAGTTCGGCCGGACTCATCCTATCGCTGTCATCTTGAACTTTCCCCACGCTCGGCGGTTAAAAGGAGCCGAGAGGATCAACGATGTCGAAATCTGATGGCAGAGGGTCCGACGGCATGCGGTCTTCCTGTGCAGCGTAGTGAGGGATCAACTGCTGAGCCATTCACCTTGATACCGCGTGAAGAGTTTTGGAGAGAGCTCCTGATGACCCGCATCGCAACATTCAACGTCAACGGTGTGAACGGCCGCCTGCCTGTGCTCATCAAGTGGCTGGGTCAGACCGACTATGACGTCGTGTGCCTTCAGGAATTGAAGACCTCGGATGAGAAATTCCCCGCCGAAGCCATCAGGGACGCCGGCTACGGCGCAATCTGGCACGGGCAAAAGTCCTACAACGGCGTAGCCATACTCGCTCGTGGAAAAGAGCCGTTGGAGCGCCGTCGTGGGCTCCCGGGCGATCCTGACGACACGCACAGCCGATATATTGAGGCTGAGGTGGATGGGATCGTCGTCGGCTGCCTCTACCTGCCCAACGGCAATCCCGCTCCTGGCCCGAAATTCGAGTATAAGCTGCGCTGGTTCGACCGCCTGATCAGCTACGGCAAGCTGCTGCTCAGGGAAGGCGTCCCAAGCATTCTCTGCGGCGACTACAATGTCGTGCCCACCCCGATCGATGCCGTGGTGCCGCAACGTTGGTTAGGCGATGCAGTCTACTTTCCGGAGAGCCGGCAAGCCTATGCCGAAATGCTTGATGGCGGCTGGACCGATGGCGTCCGCCGCATCCACCCGGAGAAAGGCGTCTACACCTATTGGAACTTCTCCTACCAGGGTCGCTATGATCGAAGTTCCGGCCTGAGGATGGATCATCTTCTGGTCAGCCCATCCCTTTCGGACAGGTTGTGTGACGCCGGCGTTGACGCTGACGTGCGCGGTTGGGAAAAGCCGAGTGATCATGCGCCAGCCTGGATAGAACTCGGCCGGTCCGGCAAAGACACGACGTGATCTCATTCGGGATGTCTCCGGCGAGCACTCTTCATTTCCGGCGTTTGCGCTCACGCAACTTTTCTGAGGGCCGCCCTGAACGGACGGTCGATCGTGAAGGCATCTGGACGGATGGCTGCCTCAACCTGGCTCCAGGTCACCGGATGGGCGATTGGAAAACCGCGGCGCGCCCGTGGCGAGAAGGCGCCCACCGCAGTGCTGCCCCGACCATTGCGGAGGTAATCAATGAAGATGCGGCCTGTTCGAGCCGACGGCGAGGCCGAAAGTAGATAGCGGTCCGGATGCGCTTCAGCGAGCCGATTGGCGAAGGACCTGGCCAAGAGGCGGCCGCTGTCGTGCGTGATCTTGCTCTCCAGCGGGACCATCAGGTGAATGCCTTTGCCGCCAGTAACCTTCGGCCAGCTCTCCAGCCCTTCCGCTTCCAGGATGTCGCGGAGCGCCAGTGCGGCCTCGATGACTTGCTCCCACTCCACGCCCTCGCCGGGGTCAAGGTCCAGAACAATACGGTCGGCATGTTCGATATCGTCGACGGTGGCGTTCCAGGGATGCAGCTCTACCGCATCCATCTCGACCAGTCCCAGCAAACCGGCAAGGTCGTCCACCCACACGCGCACACCTTCGCCACCCTCGCGCTTCTGCAGCCGCAATTGATGCACTGCCGCCGGGATCTGCGGCAGTGCGCCTTTGTGATAGAAGGTCGCGCCATGAGCATGGCGGACCAGCTTCAGCGGTCTGTGGCCGAGATGAACCAGGGCATGATCCGCAACCCTCTCCCAGTAACGCGCAAGCTCGTCCTTGGAGGGCGAGACAGCGTCTGGCAGCAGTTGCAGGATGTTTTCACTGGGAACGCCATGTTTCCGGGTTGGCCCGCGTCGCTTTGATGGCGCTTGAGGCTTGGCCGGGATTGGCACGAGGTCTTCGCGCAAACCCTTGAACACTGCCTCGCGCAGCACCCCGCGATCGGTGACGCCGCTGAACTGGACCTCGGCCAGCACGTGTGGTTTCACCCAAGTCGCTTTCGGCTTCACAATCGGCTCTGACAAAGGCGACTTGCTGATGATCAGCGGGTCAAGCCGCTCTCGCACAAGTTTCGCAGCGCTCAAGGTGTACCCGCTGCGAGCCTTCCCGGCATAGAGCAGTCGGTTGCCCTCGCGGCGCCCGATATAAAGCGATGCAATGCGGCGCGGGTGAGCACCGAGTTTCTCTACGAAAGCCACGATAGGGAAGGTGTCGCTCTTGATGCACTTTACCTTCAACCAACTGGTCTGAACCCCCGAGCCGTAGGTCGCATCGACGCGCTTGGATACGATCCCCTCCAACCCCATCCGGCAGGCATGTTGAAACACATCCTTGCCGCTTACCTCCAGATGTTCGGCATAGGTCAGTGTCGGCGCGGTGTTCTCCAGTAGCCTCTCCAGGGCTGCCTTGCGCTTCACCAATGGCAGTTGCCGAAGATCGCGCCCGTTAAGGTGCAGCAGGTCGAACGCATAAAAGATGAGTCTCGCGGAATCTGGATTGCCCAACTCTCTTTCCAGGGCTTGGTAATCCGGAAGGCCGGTGTCGCCGAGAACGACAGCCTCCCCATCGATGATCGCGGTCCTCACCGGCAAGCCCGCCGCTGCTTCAACTATCCGGCGGTATCGATGCGACCAGTCGTAGCCACGGCGCGTGAAGGCCCGTGCTTTGCCACGCTGCATGATCAGCTCAGTGCGGTAGCCATCGTACTTGATCTCGTGAATCCATTCGCTGCCCTCGGGCGCCGTTGCGACCAGAGTCGGCGACTGAAACTCGACGAAAGAGAGCCCGTTTGCTGCCTTACTCATGCACCCTCCGAACCGCGACTCAAGGCTCAGTGCACCAATAGGTTCCAGGTTTTAGCGAAATAGTATGTTCGACTGCTTGCACCGGCAATCCTGGGCCAGCCGGCTGCAAGGGAGATCAACGACAGGAGAAATCGCACTTTCTTCGTCGGTCAGCGGGCCTAGCGGGTCTTCGTTGCAGGAAAATTGGGCTATCACTCGCCTACTAAGGGCCAACTGAGGCTAGCTCGGCTTTTGGGCCGGGAGCGGATCGGCAGCTTGCGGAGCCACGCAGCCGAAGAGCGGTCATTCCATGAAGTTGTTTACAGCCCCAGGAGGAGTGTCACTCCTCCCGGAATAACAACCTGCCATTCGTCAACGCCATCCTTCCAACCTGGGGAGAACCGCCGGAAATCAGGCTATCAGATTGCACACCGTCGCGTTGGAGTCATTCATCGCGCCAGTATGGGTGGGAACAGCTGAATTGGCGCGAGCCAACCAGACGGCGTTTGGTCCTCGATATCGTTCTTTGGACCTGCGGATCATTCGCGGTCATGTCGGGTACGACAGTGTAACCCTGATCGACAAGCTGCAGTTTCAGCTCCGCCAGGTGGCGCCTGAATCCGTTTTCAATGTAGCTGCGCGGATACCGCCATCCGTTCCTGCATGCTCGCACGAGAATGTCGGAATACAGTTCAGCGCTGGCAGCTTTCACCGTTTCTTCCGAAGTCAGTTTGCTGTCGGTTTGGGTACCTTCGGACAAGCATGGCCCCGCCGACACCAAAAGCACCAGTAGTACGGTCAAGACAGGCAACTTTGTCATGGAGCCCTCCGTGTTCTAAATCGACCAGGCCTGCCAAGCAACCTAACCTGCCCACCTGCAGAGACTAGGATGCTGACCCGTCGCATGGAATCGTGCAAATGCAGTGTTTTCGATATCGCATCTGTAGTATTTTCATCCTGATGTAAGGCCATCGGGTTCTGGCCACAGGTCGGCAGCAAGGAAAATGGAACGATGCTTCGCCCCGTAGGCAATCCTCTCGCCGGCTTATCGGATCGGGAGTTGATGGTCGCGGCAAAGTTTGCGGAGGGAATGACTTATCGCGAAATTGGCGAAACACTCTTCATAGCGCCTACCACCGTTCGGACCCATCTTTCGGCCATTTATCGGAAGCTCGATGTTCGCAGTAAAGTGGCGCTTGCTGGGTTACTTGCCGATCACCGCCAGCAGGACCGCAGCCATGCACCACCCGGAAGTCTTTCGACCGACGAGCCGGGTCCGCCGGTCCTCGCAGTTCTCCCGTTCGACAATCTAAGCGGAGAAGAACGCTGGACTCGTATCGCTGATGGTTTGTCGGCGGACCTCATAGTTGATCTCTCTCGCTACCGGGACCTTGCGGTGATCGCCCGCCAAACAATGCTTTCCTACAAGGGACGGCGTGTTGACGTGCGAGCTCTCGGACGAGAGTTGAATGCCGACTATGTGATCGAGGGAAGTTTTCAAGTGGACGGGCAGCGGGTGCGCATCCGCGTCCAACTCGTCGACGCCCACACAGGGGTCGATGTCTGGACGATGCGTTACGATCGTTCCGCGAACAACCTGTTTGCGATGCTGGACAGCGTGACCGAAAACGTCATCAATGTCCTTGCAACTTGCCACGGTCAGCTCGCCAATCTGCGACGCGATGCTGCTCGTCGGAAGGCTCCAGCAAGTTTGCAGGCCTATGACTGCTATCTGCTTGGGCTTGAGCAGAAGCACCTTTTCACCCGTGAGTCGAACAAGGAGGCGATACGGCTACTGGCGCGTGCGATCGAACTCGACCCGGGTCTAGCAAGAGCTTGGACCGCGCTGGCACTTGCGCATGCTGTGGAAGCCATCAACGGGTTTACCGACAACCTTTCCGGCTCGATCGAGAGCTGGAGCAAATGTGTCAAGCAAGCGCTGGCGCTCGATCCGGCCGACATTTACGCCCGCATAATGCTTGCCGATCTTCGGGCATTGCAGGGCGATGTCGAAGCTGCTGTCGAAGAACATGACCGAGTGTCGGTGGCTGCTCCAAATGACGCGGACTCACTTGCCTTTCTTGCGGGTAGCCTTGCTCTTGTTGGTAGCGACCCGAAGCGTGGCTACGAACTGGCCAAGCGAGCGGTCCGGCTAAATCCTCATGTTCCTTGGTATTATGGAATGCTTGCGCGATGCAGCTACGTTCTAGGCTTTTACCGTGAATCCCTGGTCGCGCTACGTCAATCTGCGCCAGATTCGCCCGCCACACTTCTGTTTGTGGCAATGGCTCATGCGATGCTCAATGAAACGCCTCAGGTCGCCAGGATCAATTCGCGACTGAAGGACGAGTTCCCGAATTTCACGGCTGAGGTGTTCATCAGAACCTATCCGGTTACCAATCCTGTCGCCACTGCTGCAATCAGAGAAGGCGCCCGTCGTGCAGGTTTGGCATAGCTTCTTCACTCCTGGTCACCTCAGAGGCGCATTGCTCCTCGGCAGCATTGGGGCCGGAAGCTGAATGGCAGCTTCAGCTCTGCAACTCCAAACAGCCGACGCTCAACGATGATCTACATCAGCTTGTAAGAGCCAAGCAACTCACCACTTGACGCGCAAGCCGAGCGAGCCGGTCAGTACATGACTGTCACCGAAGTCTTTGAGGCCCGTCCGGGCGATGGCTTCGCCGAAAGCCGAGAACCTGTCGTCGGCCCAGTTGATCGTGCCGCCAAAACCGAGGCCGCCCCAGAGTTGCTTCCTTCCCGGTGCACATCAAGCCGGCTCGTTGGCCGCTATCGCAAATTGTTGGATTCGTACGAAGCAGAGTTCTGTACGATTCCAACCCTTTAAATTTGTACACCCTGTTTTGTAATTCCGCGGCTGAGGGGACGCCGTGCATCAGTTTGCATTTCACTGTCAATCGCGCGCCAGAGGGCGTAAGTTCGCCAAATCGTCTGCACGTGTTTACGGGCGCGGACGGCAAGGAGATTGGAAAGCTCTTGCCCCAAGTGGGATTGAGCTATGACCAATCCACAGAACGATTCCTATAAAAACGAATTGCTGCGTCGGCTTAACCCTGGTGACCTGGCGCTTTTGCAGCCACATCTTGAGCCGTGTGCCCTCAAGCTGAAGATGACCTTAGAGAAAGCCGATTCAGAGATCGAGACGGTTTACTTCCTGGAGGACGGCATCGCTTCTGTGGTCGCGACGGCTTCAGGCAAGGAGGCCGAGGTTGGACTTGTCGGTTTTGAGGGAATGACCGGTGCCGCGCTCGTGATGGGCGCTGACTATGCCCCGCATGAATGTTACGTTCAGTCGCCCGGTAGCGCTTTCCGGATCGGAACCGAGCCCTTCAAGGATGCTCTTGCGAACAGCCCAACATTGCGCCTGTTCCTGTTACGCTATGTCCACTACTTCCACATTCAGACCAGCTATACGGCCCTGATCAACGCCAAATCAAACCTTGAAGAGCGTTTGGCGCGTTGGCTTCTGATGTGTGACGATCGGATCCACGGCGAACGCCTTGCGATCACCCATGAGTTTCTCGCCGTCATGCTTGGAGCAAGACGGCCAGGAGTTACCGTTGGGCTTCAAATGCTGGAAGGACGCGGGCTCATCTATTCTCGGCGGGGCGAAGTGCGTATTAGGGACCGCAGCGGCCTTGCGGCCTGCTCAAATGGCACCTACGGCAAGCCAGAGGCCGAATACGTACTGCTCGTTAAGACCATCGCATGCCGGACGTAAACCACTAAATAGCCATGACGAAGCTATCCGACCAGCACAGCGGCTAGCCTGCCGACGAGTCGCCGTAACACGCCTTATCCTCGAAGCCTCACGTAAGCTCTTGGAGAAAATTGCCAAGCACAATGACTCTACCCAACCGTAGGGAATGGCCGACGGACGCACACACAGGCCTTGGCTTCCGGGACCACACCTTAACTGCGCCTGGAAGAATGGCCATGTGTGTGTTAGGCGGCGGACCTGATGTCTGCTTGGCCAGCGCCGCACAGCCCAACAACTCCACATGCTGCCGGTACGCTCCCATGCCCTGCCGCGCGGCTACCTGTTACTCACCATCGAAAGTCGGCTCCCATTCGCGATTGCGCTTCCGTTGCTGACCCTCGTAATCGGGAATACATGTGAAGAACACCGGTCGATGGTCGCGACCCGCAGCCTTGCAATCCGAGCAGCCAAAAAGCCCGACCAGGTCCCAGTGCATCGATCCGTGATCTGGCCCGAGGCGATCTATCAGCGCATGGATGTCGAGCTTGATGGACTTGCAGCACATAGCATGCCCGCAATTTACATAGAGGCATTCGCGCGCGGCCAACGTATCGGCGAGGGTCTTCGTCATCCTTTGAAGCGCTCGGTATGCCAGGTGATCTTGCCGTCGATCTTCATCGGTTTGTGGATCAGCAGACGCTTCGGCAAGTGCTCTGGATGCACCTCCAGCAGCGTGATCTTGATCTGAGGTTGGCACCGGCTGCAATTGAACTTCAGCGTCTGCGGATCGACGCCGCCGCCGTAGACCATCATCAGGTCGGCCGATCGGCAGTAGCGGACATTGCCGCAGCTGCATTCCGCTTTCACAAGCATGTTGTGCCGGGTCGCTTTGCCCAGCGTGTCGATCGGTTCGTGTGCCATGAGAACAGAAAAGGAACATTTTCCTTGCCCGTCAAGTCTGACTGTGGAATCTTTCTGCCATGAGCGACGAACCAGCGAGACTAGCCGAAGGCATGACGCCGGCACAGCGCGACCACGTGAAGGTGCTTGGCCACACATGTGAGCGTAACGGTTGTGGCAAGGTCGCCGGCTGGGGCTTTGCCCGGCCGCGCAGGGAATCACATTGGTTCTGCTATGAGCACCGCGGCGACGGCGATCAGTATCTCTAGACGTCGAACAAATCGGTCGGCCCCAAACCGATCTCGTCGATGATGTCGGGCGTGTTGTTGCTTGGTTTCCCGACCTTGCTGTCGATCGGCCACATCTTCATGAGGTCGGATGGATAGGGCTTCATGAGGTCGCGAGGATCTGTTTCCGGCCCGAGCCAGCGCATGTAATCGGCCGGCGCCAGAATAACCGGCATGCGATCATGGATCGTCGCCATCAACGTATTTGGCTCGCAGGTGGCGACAGCGAAGGTCCGGATCAACTCGCCGGTCGCCTTGTCGGCATATTCTTCCCAGATTCCAGCCATGGCAAAAGGATCGTCATCCTTCATGGCGATAGCGTAAGCCTGTTTTTTCTTGCCCGAAGGGTCGAGCTTTTGCCATTCGAAATAGCCGTCGACAGGCACCAGGCAGCGGCGCGCGGCATATGCCTTTCGGAACATGCCATTGCTGGCAATGGTCTCGTAGCGCGCATTGACAGGCGGCGGACGGCCGCCGCCATCGCGCGCCCAGCCGGGAACAAGTCCCCACTTCGCAGAAACGAAACCGGCCATGCTCGTGGAAAGCTCTTCGCGGATAATGATTGGACAGGTCAGGCTGGGCGCACCGTTCCAGATCGGGAACCCGTTGCCCAAGCGCTCGATGTCGCCGGGGTGCGCGAACTCGAAGCGCCGCACCATGTCCGGGATTGTCGATTTTACGAAAACGCGTCCACACATTTTAGGGTCGTCTCATTGACAAGGATCGAGGCCTGCCCAAAATGGGAACAGAGTGAGAACGAGTCAAGGCTGTCGTAGTGATGCCTAAGAAGCAAAAGGACGTGATGCTGCCAGGGGTATCGGGCGTCACAATCGATATCGACGACCGCGACAATCCCAAGGTCTGCCTGGTCGGGCTGTTGACTGATGAGGGGAAGCGATCCTTCACATTAAACGAAAACGGTGCGCGGATGATGGTGAAGGCGATGCACTCGTTTCTCGATCTTCTCGACGGAACTACGTCCGAGACGATGCCCAAAGGCCCCGCCAACTGAGAATGCAGCGCATGATCAATCCACCCAGGAGACAGGACGAATATCAGGACCGGGCAATTGACTGCCAGGAGGCAATGGAGCCCGGATTTCAGGCGATTGTCGATTGCATGATAGAGGCGGGATGGACGCGGGGCGAGATATTGCGGGCATTGAAACGGCTCATCGCCGCCGACAACATGACGCAGAAAGAGAACGCCAGGACGGAAACGCAGCTCGCGATTGCGCGGGCCATGATGCGCGCCGGCAAGCCGCTCTAATGCTCGCTGACGCCGGCCTCATCGACTTCCGCTTCCATCTGCTCACTGACAGGCTTGACCTTGCCGGCGTCGGCCAAAGGATGGTCATCAAAACCCTGCAGCCAAGCGTCGGCCTGTTCTTCCCAATACTCCGGCACTGAGCGCTCCTTACCGTCCTTGCGCGCTTGGGAGCCATACATCCAGGCATAGGTGATGCGCTCCTGATCTTTCTTGGCGACCGCCATTATTCCTCCTCCCGGTAATCGAGCAGCTTCGCGTGGCGTAGTTGCTCCTCACCTTTCAGGAACTTCACGCGGCCGACAAGACCCGGCTTCAGCCATTCCGCCTTGTCTCTCTTCAGGCCTTTCGGCACAGGGCCGCCCACCTTGCCCTGCACGCGGTCCCAGAGGCGCTTGCGTTTGTCGAATTTGAAATTGACGTTGGCGGTGCCGAGATAGCGGCCGTTGTCAGCCATAAGAACCCTTGCCGCCTGGCCCGGATCACGCTGAACGCCGATGATGTCCATCTCCTTTTCATCGTAGCACTTGATTTTGCGCCAGTTCATCGTCGGGCCGCTGCGATAGAGACTGTCCCGGCGCTTCGAGACGATGCCTTCTTGTCCAGTCTGGTCGGCAAGGTAGTAAACCGCGTCGCCCGTGCCGGGCATCGCCTCGCTGAATTGGATGCGGCCGCCGGCCTCGATCATTCCCTGCAGGATCTCGCGCCGATCCTCGAGCGGCATGCTGCGGAGGTCGTGCCGTTTAGGTGCAGCAAATCGAAGGCGACGAGATAATAGTCCTGATAGGTCTCGCGGCTGCTGACCGCCGACTGCAGCGCATGGAAATCGGAGCGTCCAGCCTCATCAACCACGATGGCTTCACCCTCAATGATGAAGTCGTCGGCTTCAATCGCGGCGGCTTGGTCGGCAAGGATCTGGTAGCGTGCAGTCCAGTCGTACCCTCTCCTCGTCAGCACTCGGATGCCGTCTTCGTCCTTGATGATCTGCGTGCGATAGCCGTCGAACTTTATCTCGTGAATCCAGTCGTCACCCTCTGGCGGGTTATCGACAAGCTCCGGCTCCATCGGCTTGATGAACTTCAAACGCATCAACTGACCCACACCCGCGATTCAATCAGCTTTAGCTAAAATAGTTCCAAGAAGGATGAACAATGCGACCCGGTGCGCGTTGCGGATCAACAACCTCTAGGAGCAACACCAATGGCCGACGACAAAAGCAAGCGTGATTTCCGCGACCGCGACCGGGTATCAGGCGACGAAGAATATGAGGTCGGTTATCTCGCCAGCAAGTTTCAGCTTACGATCCCCGAGGTGCGTGAACTTATCAAAAAGCACGGCAACGACCGTGAGACGCTAGAACGAGAAGCAAAAGCGCTGGGCAGTAGATGACCAAGCTATCCGACCTTGGACCACCCATCCCCGGCAGGCAGCACGGCGGCGAGCCAGCCGACGAGCGGGAGAATTTCTACACCTGCCCCACGTGCGGCCAGCAGGTCGACATGCGCGACCTACGCCAAGTCGCTTGGCATGAATTGCCAGGGCACCAGCCCTTGGAACCGGCTCTTTCCACCGGCAGTAGCAGACGTCGGCAGTAGTCGGCACGATCAAGCAGCCGAAGGATCGAGTGAGTGACCGTGCCGACCATGCTGGGCACGAGGGTGGGCCTAATAACCAGGCCCCATATGATACTAGACAATGGCGTCGCTACAATTACGCCTGATGGCCTATGCCGGATAAAGCGGAAGTCGCATGCTCTTGCCGCTGTGCAATTACATGGAACTGGCCTCCAAGTGGCACATTAACCCTACGAGCGGTCGATTCCCAAGGATGTAGCCGCTTAACAGGTCCGCCGCCGGCGCCCCAATAGGCGGCGGACTTCTAATGACGCTCCTTCAAGAATCGGGCTTCACGAAGCAGCGAATTCCAGTCCGTGCCGATAAGCTTGATCAGAGCGCGCGCCTCAGGTTCTGAAATGCCGACTTCTTCAGACAAACGACGGGCAAGCAGTTGCTGATTGCCTTTGTCTACACGCCCATCGCCTTCCTTTTTCATCGGCTCCTCCTTTGGGAAGCCAACTCACGGCATGACCGTTCGTTTCATCGAATAAGAAAAAAGCCCGCCGCCCCATTCACGGCAGCGGCAGGCCGTCCCAGGGATAACGGGACTCGCTGGGGTGTTGGTTTTCCCCTGCTGTCGCGGGCGATGCAAAACAGGTGCCACTAGGGTGAACCAACATGGCACAGATTGCAGGCGGCGATAACATATATGTCGACTAACTAATGTAATGGAACGGCCGTTGGACAAGCAGAGAACCAACTGGCACAGCTTGGACCTTCGCTGCGAAATGCAAGACTATAGTCCTGCTATCAACCCGCCGTGCCGGCCTAGCACGACGGGTTTTTCCAATGCGGCGACATCCTGAGAATCGACCGCTATGCATCAACCTGGGACAGGTCAGGTCAGCAGCCTTCCGTGGTCTTCTTCACCTGGCCAGGAGCAGCCGAGTTAGCATCGGTATCCTGTTGACCTGGCGCGGCCTGCTTGGCGCTACCAGTTTGTTGACCCGGAGCGCAGTCCTTGGCGGAGTTCGAGTTCGTTCCACTCGTGGTGGTCGAATCCGTCCCCTGATCGGTCGTAGTGCTCGGCATTGTCTTGGTTGTCGAGCTCGACGATCCGCCTGTGGTCGTGGTGGTCGATTGCGCAAAGGCGAGGCCAGTTGACAGTGCCATAATGGCTGAAGCGAAAAGAACCTGTTTCATGATCAACTCCATCTCGGAACGTCCCTTCGGTACCGAACTTCGCTGCGAAACGACGGTTCCCAGAAAAATGACTAATCAAGGCGCCCGCCCCGCTTGCGGAGCGATGAGGGGAGGCCAAGCGCGTCGCTGTCATAGAACGAGCGTCCTGAACATCGTCGAGTGAATGGGCTAAACAGCGCGGATCCACACAATTGCGCCGCTGCTATCGGTCTTTCGGGGGAGAGTTCACAGTGCACTGCCTGCGGATTATGGTGGATCTCTCACGCGAAGAAGCGAAGCTTGAGCTCGGAGGCACCTCGCGTGTCCTGAATAGCCCGTACCTCGGTGCCGTAGTGGCACTATGCCCGATGCGTTTTGGTGGGCAGCTCAAATTTCTGCAGAGTCGAGTAAACGACTATCATAGTTAATTGTGGCTGCCGGTGACCCTATGTAATCAGAAGCTCAATGTAGCTTTCCCAGGGAGGACGGTATGTTATATCCAGGTCGGTTTTTGGAGCCGAGCGATATTATGGTGCTTGCCCATGTTTGTCGGACGGTCTGCAAAGAGCGCGGTGTACGTGTTGCTTCGCAGGACGGTGAGCGCATAGCTGCACACGTACTCAGACTGTTTATGAACGGCTTGACTGGTGAGAATGAACTCCTCGATGTTGAGCGGAATTGGGCTCGACGGAGTGGCCTGTCTTTCCAGGAGTTTCCCGTCAACGACGCAGAAATGAGAGATGCCGCCTGATTCAGTTGATTGTTGCAGCCGAAGGCGCCCCACCTGCGATAGGTCGGGTGATCGGGAGCAAACCTTGCCTTTGAGAGTTGGTAGAGCCGTTTCAACGGGCGACTAATCGAATGCTTCTTTCCGCGAATAATGCGATCTCGACGGCCGTTTTGGCTGGCAGAGGCGTCAATGCGGAAGTGTTTGGTGTGGTCGACCTCTCCACTAAAACTGAGGCCAAAATCGGTCCCATCACCTTGGGTATGGCCATTCAGTTGGTGGCCAACGCTTCGGTGCTTGGATACGATGTTCGCGGAGCCATGATCTTCTATGGCGAACCGGGCACCCCGAGTCTAGGGCAAGAGAGTGCGAACGCTTGTGGGCGCAGTTTGGCGGCGCGCTTTGCGACCGTAACCCGACGATCTTTCGGATTACACATCTCGAAGGGGAGCATTCTCCGTCCGGGTAAATGTTTGGCAGATCACCGGCACGACCCTCAATCCGACCAGTGGCCCAGGCTCTCACAGGGCCGAACAAACCGCTAGGAGATACGAAATGCCGACCCTCCGCACGTGTGCTGGCACGATCAAGAGCGCCCAGCAATGCCCTCAAGCGCAAGGCGCAGATCTAAGGGATTGGCGCCCTTCAGAACCTGCTTTGTACGTTTCCGGCCCTTGCCTTTTTCGGAAAGTGCACCACAGAATGGGTCATTGAGGTTCTGTCTCTCTGGGAGGATGGGATGGACATTCAAGCACCTGTTTGGCCTGCGCAGCTAGCGGCCAAGGAGCTGGTTCGCGAGGCCCTGTTGGGCTATCTACCGGGCGACATAATTTCCGTGAAGGCGACCATTGCATTGGTGCGCGAGCGCGGCCGTGACCTTCGTGAAACCGACTGCCAACTAGTCGAAATGATCGTCAATACAGCCTCCATTTGGCAGCTATTCGTCGCGTTCGACGTGCGCGAACCCTGATGCCCCATCGTTGGTTCAACCCGCCTGTCTACGTCAAAACCGACCGACCGGGATTCCGCCTTGGGATCAGCCGTATCGGCACTGCCGCCGAGGAACTATTGAAGTGGTCCAACCGTGGCCCAAAGTGGCGGTCGGCGGCGGAGGCATGTCTGTCTGCGATGGATGGCAAAATGCCGATTGGTGACTTCCGGCTACTGTTCGAGGCTGCGGCCGACCAAGAGGAGATGCTGCTGCCGGATTAACAACGTTATGCGGGTCTGGTAGCTATGGCGGCGGCGAATTGACCAGCGCCTTTAAGGCTTCGGGTTCGCCCTTAGCACGGCCCGCTCAGCCTCTCCACCATGTCAGGTGGCGCCCGCAGAACGGTGACTTTGCGGAATTTCGACGCTATCAGGCGCTCCTAGGCAGTCGTACTTAGAGGTTACCTGGGGCGGCCCTTCGCTTCAGGTCGACAAGATTCAGAACGCTGACGAGATCGCGGGAATACTCCTCGTCAAGATACTCCGCCGGAGCGCCCCACGCGTCTGCTGGCTGCCCAGTGAACACGTCAAACACCGTCCAGGTTTCGTCGGGCTCCTTCCTGAGGTCGTATCTTTGAGAAGTCATGCCGTCGCTATTTTATGTCTGCGGTCGGGTTCGTCAAGCTGTGACCGGCGGATCGCGAAGGGCTTGGCTGAACGGATTATGAGCGAGCCAGCAGGCTCAGAAATCGGCACCTGTTTGCGCAGCCCTTTGGTGCAGATAGGTAGAGTCAAAATCTGCAGCGCGGACGAGCCCTGCCCAGTCGGTCGCATGAAAACGCGAGCCAACGGTGGATATCAGACCGTCGCGTCTAAGTTCCTGAAGCACCCGGTTCACGTGCACGGTGGAAAGCCCAAGTGCGTCGCCAAGTGCAGCCTGCGTGATCGGAAGGTGGGCCACACGATCCTCAATGCGGCCCACGGAGTGCAGGCGGACTATCAGTTCGCAAAGAAGGTGAGCCATACGAGCATAGGCGTCGCGTCTCCCGACGTTGGTGACCCACTCTCGATAAATCGCCGCATCGATCACCGTCGAGCGCCAAAACACTCTCGTTATCGAAGGGTGCTGGTCGCAAATATCGTGAAGAGCGTCATGCCGCATGAAGCCCACCCGCGTCGGCATGAAAGGTGTGAAAGTGGAATCCATGACCGACAAATGCAAACCATGCAGGTCGGGAATGTCGCCCGGAACAAAAAAGGAGGAAATCTGACGCTTGCCGTCGCCGGTTAGTTTGGTCGAGCCTATCAAGCCGTCCAGAACGACGAAGGAAAGGGTCGGTTTGTCGCCCTCGCGCAGAATGTCTTCGTTGGCATGATATTCCTTCTCCTGAATCGAGATGTTCCCCAAGAGCGCAATATCTGACGGTGCGAGTTCCGAGATGGTCTGGAGCTTGCGGATTAAAATGTTCGAAGAGGGAGCCTGTGCCATCAAGAACCTGTTTGGGGTTGGCCCTAACTTGCTGGGGGCGCTAATGTTCTCGAGGGCGGCATGGTTGGTGACCTTAGATTGTGCTTGATGCCTTTGGCCTCCCGCATCAGGGAGGACCAATTCGCTCCTAGAAGCGATATCAACTCCAGGGCTTGCGCCTCTGTGATGTCTGTCTCTCCGATAAGCATTGGGACAAGGCGACGCTCGAGTCAGACCTCAAATCGTGCTCCCCTATGACCTACCACTCAGAACCCTCCAAACTATAACATATGTTTATAAGTTCCTATCTAAATGACTGTTTTGCGTGAGGCTCCTCCCTTTCGGCTGCGCCCTCCGAGTCCCAGCCCGCTTTCGCCGCATTAACATATGTTGTTGTCTAAGGAGCATTTTCGGGCCTGCGGCCGTTGAATTGCCGAGGAATACTCAGGGAGGCATACCTTTCAATGCCGTCGGTTTCCGTACTGGTTGTGGAGATGAAAGCATCATTCTCTTGGACATCGAAAGCTCCCTCCGGGAGGCCGGGTTTGAGGTGATTCCCGTCTCAAAGGGCCTTGAAGCCATTGCAATTTTTGATCGTGAGCCGGAGCGAGTTGCGGCTCTGCTCACAGATATCAGGCTTGGAGACGGCCGAACCGGGTGGGATGTGGCCAGACACCTCCGAACCGTCAATCCCACTATGCCAGTGATATACATGAGCGGCGATGGCGCGGACGACTGGCCGTCGCTTGGAGTGCCCAACAGCCTGATGATCACCAAGCCGTTTGTTATGCCGCAGATCATTATCGGGCTGGCAACTCTCCTCAATCAAGAGAGCGTGAAGCAGCTACCTGCCTCAGAATAGCTGCGAGGTGGTAGCTGGTTAGTCATAGGGTCTTCGCGCAGCCGCGTCGGTCAGGCGTATCGGTACGGCCGTAGCTTTCATGGCCAACTCGAAGTCTATGCCAGGCTGTTCAGCAAATCCGAGCCAGGTCGGGCGCCCTGATAGTAGGCCAGCCGACCGACACTGCGATGCATTACCAAGGCCTCCCGAAATGTGCGGCACATTCGAACGGCAAGCCAAAGATCGCCTTCGTCCATGTGGCCTTCTTGAAAGTGACGGATCACCGCCGGAGCGATGTGCTCTGCTTCTTCGCTCGTATGGTCGAAATTTCGCTCGGAACAAAGCCGCTCGAAGACCCGTTTGCAGGTCTGCAAATCATCGGGGGAAAGGTTTGGGTGATCGAGTCGGTTCAACATCAAGCGCCTCAAAACGCAACGTGCAAGAACGTTCCCTCAGAACCGATTTAGAGATTGCAAGGGGCGCGAGTCAATGAATGGTTAAGGACGTACATTTCGGGTTTTGTCTCGGTTTGAAATACAGAAAATCGACGGCGGCGTTGCGGGCGTCTCAAAACCCCGAACGCTTCGAAGGTCGTAACTGATGGTGTGGGCGCCCGAAAACAATGGCAACGAACCCTCCGGGTGCAGATCGCGGCGGCTGTCCTGACCGTAGCCTTTCGCGCTCTGCTACAAGCTGCGATCATTGAGCCGACAACCTCAGTATCTCGGATCGTCTAGCGGCATCGGCGTGCTACATCGTCCGTTCGCTTTAATGTCCGCTCCTCGGATGCGGCCGGGTTCTGCTCAACGTCGTTATGTGGGCGCAAAGCTCACATTTCGCGAAAGCGCCCAGATTTTGGAGCAGGACTTCAAAATTTGCCGATATAGAACCTTCCCGTAGGCTTGTCGTCTTTCATCCAGATCAGCGCCTGCGTCATGGAATCGACTTGGTCGTCGTGCCTGCCATGCGGAAATGCGAGCACCTCAAGCAGGAAGTCATCTCTCCAATGTGCGTCTTTCGGAAGATTGACGTTGCCGTTTTCGATCATCGCGGCAACGCGTGACAGCCGACTTTCCTTGTCGGTTCTGGCTTTTACCGGCGTCGTGCTGATGTCTTGGCTTTCCAAGTCGGCGATGAGGCTTGAGCCAGAGCCGGCATCTTCAATGAGGATGATGTCAGGGTCGTGCTCCAAAAGGGAGTTTTTGACGGACTTGATGAGGTCTGGATAAGCTGCCCTGACGCGCACGAGATCAAGGAGATAATAGTTGTTGTCATCCTTGGCCCATGTCGTTCCGACGGAGTAATCGCTGGAGGGGTCGCCCTTAAGGGCGGTGTCCCAGCTTTGAACGATGGTCATCGACCGACGGTCGAACTGATGCGGATCGTAGTCGCGAAACCACACCCTCTTGACCATGTTGCCGTCCGGTGGGGCAGGGGATTGTTGGTACTGCGCGGAAAAGTTGAGCGATCCTAATAGGCGCTTTAGACCGTCCAGTTCCGCGTGTCCCAGACGCGCGGGGTGGAGCAAGTCGCCAAACTTGCGATCGTGCCAGCGATTTACACTTGTCTGGACGCGTTCGTCCTGCTCGGCAATCGCCGACAGGTTCAAATGCTCCCAGCCGCCAGTCTCCAGAAGCACGCCTGCCAGGTCGTCGACATGCAATCTTTGCATGACAAGGACGACGGCACCGGCAGCGGGATTGTCGAAGCGCGACATCAATGTCGTGCGAACCCAGTCGGCGCACCTATTGCGAGCCGATTCCGAATGCGCTTCATCTGCCTTCAAGGGGTCATCGATAATGATGATGTCGCCACCGCGGCCGGTTAGCTGACCACCGGTCGAGGTCGCCAGGCGCCCACCGCCGAGCGTGGTCTGCAGCTCATTTTCAGTGTTCTTGCGCGGGCTAACCTTGAAGGTCGGAAACATCGACCGGTACCAGGCGGTGTTGACGACTGTTCGAAAGTCGTTGGCGTGCTTGACCGCAAGAGGTTGAGCATAAGAGACGCAGATCATTTTCTTCGACGGATCGCGGCCAAGAATCCATGCCGGGAACGCGACCGAGCTGGTGACCGACTTCAACGATCGCGGTGGCATCGTAATGATCAAGCGCTTGCACTTGCCCGCTGAGACGCGCTCGAGCTGATGCGCAATCGCTCGGATGTGCCAGTTGGGCAAATACTTGGCACCTGGATCGACAGCGGAGAAAGCCAGCGCCACGAAGGTCGCCAAGTCATCGCGGGCCGCGCCCAACAGCAGCTGAAGGGCAGTCGGTGCAACGGGCGAGGAGGATGGTCGGCCCGGTAGGGGGAGTGGAGCGTTCATTCCTCGTCTCCCTCGTCGCCGGTCTTGGAACGGGTCTCGGTATCATTCTCTGGCGAGTCCTTGTGGTCGAGATAATCCCGCATCATGTCGACCATTGTTTGCGGATCGAACACGTCGACCTCTGCATCGGGTTGCCGGCTTTCCTCAAGTTCGGCACAACGGGATGCGAGCTGAAGAGCATGGGCCGCCGACCGGAAATCGCCTGAAAGCGCATTGTTGCGCATTTTGAGGAGGATGGCCTCGAGTGCCGTCACCGTCGTCGTCCTGCCATTCTGCTGGATTTGGATCGGCCCAAAGAGCGTCTCACGTACAATAGTGTTCATGTTTTTTTTGCCTTTCGGTCGCCCTTTCGGATTGCCTGACATTCCTTTCTGGAACCGGGTTTCAGTTGGAGGCTTGCCGTAGCCTATCGAGTAGTCGGCAGGTTTCTTTCTCCGTGTCACAGCAGGCCTCCCACAGTTTCAGGCGCCGGGGTCGCGGACGCTGTTTTGGCGCGTGCGTCGGAAGATTCGAGGCTTCCACGCTGCTCGCACAGTTCCTCAAACGTCTCGCCCGTGGTGGCGAGCGTTGCCTGCTTGCCCGTATGCCTTTCGAAGCGGCGGATGATCAGATCGCAATAGTGAGGATCGATCTCGATAAGGCGTGCATGGCGCCCTGTCTTGTGCGACGCGAGTAGCGTGGTCCCCGAGCCGCCAAATGGGTCCAGCACGACGTCGCCGCGGCGGCTGACGTCCAGCAGTGCGTCGGCAACCAGAGCGACAGGTTTGACGGTCGGATGGGCTTCGAGCTCTTCCATCCGCGTCGTGCCAAAGCTGTTGGCGCCGCGGTAGGTCCAGACATTGCTGCGGTGACGTCCGTGTTTGCCGAGTTCGACGTTGTTGCGATGCGGCTCTTTCCCGTTTTTGAACACCAGCACCAGCTCGTGCTGAGAGCGGTAGAGGCTGCCCATGCCGGCATTAGTCTTATTCCAGACGCACAGATTGAGCAGATCGCCGAACGTCTGTTTACCCGCCAATGTGGTCTCTGCGATATGACGCCAATCCATGCACACGAAGGCGATAGCGCCCGGCTTGCTCGACCCAGCAATCAGTGAGAACGACTGTTCCAGGAACCTTGCGAACTCATCGTCGGACATCTCGCCGGATGCCATTGCAAATTCCCGGTGGCTTGTCTTGCCAAGACCACTGACGTGTCCGCCGATCGGAACATTGTAGGGCGGGTCTGTAAAACAGACGGATGCCTTCTCGCCCTGCATCAGCATATCGAAATGCTCTGCCGAAAGCGCGTTGCCGCAAAGCAGTCGATGATCGCCAAGTAGGAATAGATCGCCAGGCCGTGTTACTGCTGGCCCCGCCGATTGCTCCAGATGTTCCGCTTCGTCCCCTTCGGCTTCATCATCCTGATTGTCCGGCGAGAACTCGCTGATGATCAGATCGACCTCTGGGATGTCGAAGCCGGTGAGGCTCACATCGAAGTCGAGATCGACCAGCGCCTGCAACTCGATGGCCAGGATCTGCTTGTCCCAGCCGGCCTTCTCGGCGATCCGATTATCGGCGAGGATGTAAGCGCGCTTCTGCGCCTCACTGAGATGGTTGATCGAGAGGGTTGGAACGTTCTTCCATCCCAGCAGGCGCGCTGCTGAGAGTCGGCCATGGCCGGCAAGGACGTTGTTCTTCTCGTCGACCAGGACCGGATTGGTGAAGCCGAATTTTTCGATGCTGTCGGCAATTTGTCGGATTTGTTTCTTGGAATGGGTGCGAGCGTTGTTGCGGTAAGGGGTGAGTGCGTGGATCGAAACTGTGGTGATGTTGGTGGCCATGAGATCCTCTGAATGCCAGCCCAGGAACGACCGACATCGGTATGTTCCTGAGAATTACCCAGAGAATAGCGACCATTGACTTGGCGCAAAATACCAAATCTTCGGATCCATCGAACGAAACTTGAACTAAATGCATTTTTCTTTGTGTTATCACGACTTGAGATTGCAACAAAATATTTTGTCGCTCGGCAAAAGTGATGCCGAAGGCCGACAAAATATTTTGTTGGCCTATATCTAGGCCGAGCCAATACATGCTTTTTCAGCGACCTCAGCGTCGCAAGCTGATTCGCAAAATGCTGAGCTAAAGGGCTAATGCAGTTCACTTAGGCACCTTCAGTGTTCTGACAGGATATTTGGCTGGTAGCTTTTTGACGACACGGGGGCATGATCGCCCC